>NZ_MUGV01000025.1:0-117711 GCF_002217275.1 Flavobacterium frigidimaris | reverse complement strand
TGAAAATTTTCTATTCGCCTGTCGTTGTTGTTATTCTGTTTTTAGTTTTTTCATGTAATTCCAAATCAGAAAAAAAAGAAGAAGACTTAAAAAAAACTTCAGAAAAAGTGATTCCGGAATTAAAACTTCATATTGACAGCGTTGCTGTTTCAAAATTTTATGAAGCCTATCCAAAGCTGGTTAAATTCCAAGATGAAGTTTTGGCTTTATACAAAAAGAAGAATTCAACTCAATTGTGGCTGGACAATAAAGGTGTTGTCGAATTTGGAAATACTTTGTTTAATAAATACAAAGGATTAGAAGCAGAAGGTTTGAAAGCCAATTTTCCGTACAACGAAAAAATCAATCCTATTTTTGAAACTTCTGTAGATAACAAACTTTCAAAAGTCGATACCGATTTGATGATTTCAAACTTGTATTTCTATTATGTTCAGAAAGTTTCAGGTGTAGACGAAAAAACAAGCAGATCATTAGAATGGCTTTTACCCCGAAAAAAGGTGAATTATCAGGTTTTTTCAGATTCTATTCATGAAAAAGCTACTATAAGTGATGACAAGAAAAGCAAAATGTTCAGTCAATATTACAAACTTCGTGATGCCCTTCATCAATATAGAGAAATAGAGAAAAAAGGAGGTTGGAAAACAGTTGAAGTTGGCGAAGATTTTAAAAATTTTAAAATTGGAGATTCTGTTGACGCCATTGGGCAAATTAGAGAAAGACTTTATATTACCGGCGAGCTTAAAGAAAATGACAAAAGTTATGTAGTAGATACAACTTTGATTAAAGCAATCAAAAACTACGAAATACACCATGGGTTAACACCGAAAAATATAATATTAAAAGAACACATTGCCGAATTAAATATTCCGGTTTCAGAACGAATCAAAACCATTATAGCCAATATGGAGCGTTGCCGATGGATCGATCCTCAATTGGAAAAGGGGAAGGAATACATTGAAGTTAATATTCCGGAGTTTAGATTGTATTTGATTCGCGATCATGAAATTGCTTTTGTATCGCCAGTTGTAGTTGGTAAAGCGATGACCAAAACCGTTATTTTCAGCGGTATGATGAATAATATCGTTTTTAGTCCGTATTGGAATGTTCCCACAAGCATTATCAACAAAGAAATCAAACCCGGTATGGCGAAAAACAAAAATTATTTGGCACAGAAAAATTTGGAGTGGAACAATGGTGCAGTACGTCAGGTACCAGGAAAAAACAATTCGCTTGGGTTGGTGAAGTTTTTGTTTCCGAATTCAAATAACATTTATTTACACGATACTCCTGCAAAAAGTTTATTCGAAAGAGAAAACCGTGCTTTTAGCCATGGATGCGTTCGCGTTGGTAAACCAAGAGAATTGGCAATCGAAATTTTAAAACAAGATCCAACCTGGACTCCGGCAAGAATTGATAAAGCAATGCACGCAGGTAAAGAAAATTGGGTAAGTTTAAAAAAGAAAGTACCTGTTTATATCGGTTATTTTACCGCGTGGGTAGACCGTAAGGGCGAATTAAATTTCTACAAAGATGTATATCAAAGAGATGAAAGCCTGATCAAATTATTGACAGAGGAGTAAAAAAATGCGCAAAGATTTTTCAGGCAGATTTTGCAGATTAAAGCAGATTTAATTAGATTTTTGTAAGCTCATCGCAATAAATAATCTGCGCACATCTGCTTAAATCTCTTTAAATCTGCGTGAAAAAATAATTCGTGTAATTCGTGGCAAAAAACTTATTTCGATAAAACATCAATACACTTATAAAAACGATTGGTATAATGTTCTGTATCAAGAGAAGTAATGGTAACGCTATTTACTTTTCCGGATGAAGCATGAATAAATTTAGACTGCATTCCGTTGGCTTCACAGATAATTCCGAGATGGCCGATAATGGTATTGTCTTTGTATCCGTAAAAGACTAAAATATCTCCCACCTTAAAATCTTCCGGTTTTAAGGCTTTGCCTAAATTTTTATAACTTCCAGAACTTCTTGGCAAATCGACATCAAAATGATGGTAGACATAACTGATAAAACCGGAACAGTCAAATCCTGTTTTAGGATCATTTCCTGCATAAACATATGGCGTTCCTAAATACTGCCTGGCGTAACTTATAATAGAATCCCGTTCGATATTTGTTGCCGTTTTTTCTAGTTGAATTGTTTCTGTTTTACGTTCCTCTTTTGAAGTAAAGCAAGAACATAAAATGGCGGTTGAGAGTATGGATAAGTAGAAGATTGATTTCATATTTTAGAATGTTGTATTTATAAAGATAGCTTGTTTTTAATTAGCAAAGAAAGGCTTTCAATTTAATTTGTAAGAATTAAGAATAAAAACGAACAGTTTGATGTATTTATGTGGTGTTTTTTTATTGCATTTTGACGTTTTAGTATCTTTCTGTCTACTTCATTTGAAATATATTTGTGAATACTATTTCTATTTAACCAATAAATTATGTTTATCAGAAAATTGCCATTTTTAATTTTGTTTTTGTTGATTTCGACTGTTTGTATTTCGCAAAACAAAAACACTACTTTTTTATATGCAGGCCGAATTGAAAAACTTCAAAATGATAACGTTGTTTTAATCGGAACTGCGTCTTCTGTTTCTTTTAATTTCATTGGAAATGAATGTTCAATTAAACTTCAAAGTCTTGACGATCATCATAATTATGCTTCTTTGGTTTTAGACGGACAATATCTTGGTAAGATTAGAATTGAAAAAGGAGAAGCGAAATCTTTTCCAGTAAAAATTATTTCAAAGAAAAAAGTCCATCGTCTGGAAGTCTATAAAAATACAGAAGCGCAAAGTGGTCCTATTTTATTTGCCGGAACCACAGCGAAACTGACACCAATTTCATCTGCAAAGAAAAAGAAAATTGAATTTATAGGAGATTCTATAACCTGTGGGGCAGCAAGCGATTCGGTTGATTGTGATAAAGGAGAATACATGGATCATCACAATGGTTATTATGCTTATGGACCGGTACTTTCAAGAGCAATTGATGTTGATTATCTGACAAGTTCAGTTTCCGGAATCGGAATGTATCGCAATTGGAATGATGAGAATAAGGAAGAAGCGATTATGCCGGATGTTTATCAAAATTTGTATTTGACGAAAGACAATTCAAAACCCAAATACGATTTTGCTTTTCAGCCCAATATTATCAGTATTGCTTTAGGAACGAATGATTTTTCTGTTGGAGATGGCAAAAAAGAACGTTTACCTTTTAATCAGGAAAAGTACATTTCGAATTATATCAATTTTATAAAAATGCTTTACGAACATAATCCAAAAGCACAAATTGTAATCACAAATAGTACGATGGTAAAAGGAGAAAAAGCAGTTGTTTTTGAAGATTGCCTAAACAAAATAAAAAAAGCATTTGCAACAGATAAAACACATAAAGAAATTCAGATTTTTAAATTCAAACCGATGACACCAAAAGGTTGTTTAGGACATCCGGACGTTGCAGATCAAAAAGTAATGGCTGATGAATATGGTCCGTTTTTAAAAAAGCTGTTAAATGAAAAATAATATATTTAAGTTTGTTTTCTTTCTCATGATTTCCGGTACTATGATGGCAAACGTTTCCCTTCCAAATATTTTTGGTGACAATATGGTGTTACAGCGCAATTCTGAAGTGAAAATTTGGGGTTGGGCCAATCCAAAGGAAGAAATCAAATTGGTTTCAGGCTGGAACAATCAGGAATATAAAGTCGTTGCCAATAATCAGGACCAATGGGAACTTCACATTAAAACACCTGAAGCGGGCGGACCTTATACCATTTCTATAAAAGGCTATAATGAAGTTATTCTAAAAAATATCCTGATTGGAGAAGTTTGGGTTTGCGCCGGACAATCTAACATGGAAATGTCTGCCAGCTGGGGAATCGACAACGGCGAAGAAGAAATGAAAAACGCAGCAAATCCAAACATTCGTTTTTTTACCGTTCCAAAATTAACCGCGACGACACCGCAGAATAATCTTTTAGGAAACTGGACCGAATCGACTCCGGAAACCATGAAAAACTTCAGCGCCATTGGTTACTTTTTTGCTAAACGTTTACGCGAAGATTTAAAAAATGTTCCAATCGGATTAATTTCATCCAATTGGGGAGGAACTCCGGCGGAAATCTGGATGCCAGAAGAGGTCGTTCAGAACGATTCTCTTCTATTAGAAAACGCCAGAAAACTAAACGAACAAGAATACGGACCAAGACAACCCGGACGTGCCTACAACGCAATGATTTATCCTTTTATTGGATTTAAAATTGCAGGAACACTTTGGTATCAGGGCGAATCGAATGTGGGTTCTTTGGTTTACGACAAAACATTATCAGCTTTAATCTCTTCCTGGAGAAGAGCCTGGCAGGACGAATTTCCTTTTTATTTCGTTCAGATCGCGCCTTATAAAACCGGTAGCCACAACTTCTCGAATGTTACGGTTAGAAACTCTCAAAGAAAAGTTCTGAGTGAAGTTCCGAGAACCGAAATGGTTCTGACAAGCGATATTTCAGATACAATTGATATTCATCCCAAAAACAAAAAATCAGTCGGAATTCGTCTTGCCAATTTGGCTTTGGCTGAAACTTATAAAGTCAATTCTAATTTGGTAAAGGGACCGCTTTTTAAAGACATTAAAATTGAAAAAAACAAAGTAGTCGTTTTTTTCGATTATGCTGACGGATTGTATTTCAAAAACAAAACATCCAATCAATTTGAATTGGCTGGAGCCGATGAAAATTTCTATCCTGCAGAAGCTTCAATTAAAAATAACGAGGTGATTTTAAACAGCAAGAAAGTTCCAAATCCGGCGGAAGTGAGATTCGCCTGGGGAAACACAATACAGCCTGATTTGTTTAATAAAGCGAATTTACCGGCTTCTTGTTTTATTACGGAGTGAGATCTTAGAATATAGAATATAGAATATAGAAAATAGAGCATAGAAAATAGAGTAAAGAATCAAGAGCAAAGATTTTAAGCTTTAGATTTTTTGCGTATTTTTTGTTATTCCTCAGAATGATAAGATTATAATAATCTCGCAAAGTTTTAAAAACTTAGAACCTCAGTCCCTTACAACCTTAGCACCTTAAAAAAAGCCACTATGAAAAATAAAAAAATACTAATTATTGGGGTTGTTGCCCTGTTTACTGTTGGAAATATGAATGCACAAAAAAAGCCGTATCTGGATAAAACGAAAACCATTGAAGAACGTATCGATTTGCTTTTGCCGTTAATGACTTTGGAAGAAAAAGTAGGGCAAATGAACCAATACAATGGTTTTTGGGACGTTACAGGACCGGCTCCAAAAGGCGGAACTGCCGAATTAAAATACGAACATTTGCGAAAAGGCTGGGTTGGAAGTATGTTGACGGTTCGTGGTGTTAAAGAAGTTCGCGCTGTTCAGAAAATTGCGGTGGAAGAAACTCGTTTGGGGATTCCATTAATTATTGGTTTTGATGTAATACATGGCTATAAAACGTTAAGTCCGATTCCGTTGGCAGAGGCGGCAAGTTGGGATTTAGAAGCGATTAAAAAGTCAGCTGCAATTGCAGCTGATGAAGCTTCGGCGTCTGGAATTAACTGGACTTTTGGACCAAATGTAGATGTGGCGAATGATGCACGCTGGGGACGTGTGATGGAAGGAGCAGGAGAAGATCCTTATTTGGGGAGTAAAATAGCAACTGCGAGAGTGAAAGGTTTTCAGGGAGAAACTATCGCTGATTTAGCTAAAGTAAATACAATTGCAGCCTGTGCAAAGCACTTCGCAGCGTACGGTTATGTTGAGGCGGGATTGGAATATAATATAGTAGATATCAGTAATTCAAAGTTGTATAATTCGGTTTTGCCTCCTTTTGAAGCAACTGTACAAGCCGGAGTTCGTACGTTTATGAATTCATTTAATACTTTGAATGGTGTTCCGGCAACAGGAAATGCCTTTTTGCAAAGAGATATTTTAAAAGGAAAATGGAAGTTTGATGGTTTCGTAATTTCGGATTATGCTTCTATCAAGGAAATGATTGCGCACGGCTATGCAAAAGACGAAGCCGATGCAACTGCAAAAGCAGTAAATGCAGGATCTGATATGGATATGGAATCGTATTTATACGTTGCAAAATTGACTGGTTTGGTAAAAGAAGGAAAGGTGAAAGAAGCTTTGGTTGATGATGCTGTTCGCAGAATTTTACGTGTAAAATTTGAATTAGGATTATTTGATGATCCTTACAGATATTGCGATGAAAAACGCGAAAAAGCAACTGTTGGAAATAAAGCCAATAATGATGGCGTTTTAGACATGGCAAAGAAATCTATTGTATTATTAAAGAATGATAAAAATTTACTTCCGTTAAAAAAAACCGGACAAAAAATTGCTTTGATAGGCGCTTTGGCAAATGATAAAAACAGCCCGTTAGGAAGTTGGAGAATTGCGGCGAATGATAATACTGCAGTTTCCGTTTTAGAAGGAATGCAGCAATATAAAGACAACCAATTAACTTTTGAAAAAGGAGTGGATTTGTTGTCTCAAAAAGCTACTTTTTTAACTGAAACAGTTTTCAATACAACGGATAAAAGCAGTTTTGATGCGGCAAAAACAGCAGCTAAAAACGCCGATGTTGTGGTACTGGTTTTAGGAGAATATGGTTTTCAAAGTGGGGAAGCACGTAGCAGAACAGATCTTAATTTACCGGGATTACAGCAAGAATTGTTAGAGGAAATTTATAAGGTGAATCCAAATGTAGTCTTGGTTTTAAATAATGGTCGCCCGCTTTCTATTCCGTGGGCTGCAGAACACGTTCCTGCTATTGTAGAAGCCTGGCAGTTGGGAACACAAACCGGAAATGCTGTGGCACAGGTTTTATACGGAGATTATAATCCGAGTGGGAAATTGCCAATGTCGTTTCCCAGAAACGTAGGGCAGGTTCCTATTTATTACAACAAATACAGTACCGGAAGACCAATTGATAGTGATAAAAATGTGTTTTGGTCGCATTATATGGATGTGGAGAAAACGCCTCAATTTCCGTTTGGTTTTGGTTTGAGCTACACGAAATTCGAGTATAAAAATTTGAAAGTAAACAAAACTGCTTTTGCAAAAGGAGAGAAAGTTGAGGTAACAGTTGAGGTTACGAACTCAGGAAATTATGATGGAAAAGAAGTGGTGCAATTGTATATTCATGATGAATATGCCAGTATCGTTCGTCCAATTAAGGAATTAAAAGGTTTCGAATTAGTAAACCTGAAAAAAGGAGAAACAAAAACCGTAACTTTTACTTTAACGGATAAGGAACTTGGTTTTTATGATAACGAAGGCAATTATTTAGTGGAAGAGGGTACTTTTAAAATTATGGTTGGAGGAAGTTCTGATAAAGGTTTGGAGAGTGATTTTGAAATAAAAGGGTAAAAGTTTTTAATCTCGCAAAGGCGCAGAGGCGCAAAGTTTTTTTTCGCCACGAATTCACGAATGAATTATTTGAAAATTCGTGAATTCGTGGCGATTTCTTTTTTAAATTAATAAATCTCTAAAATCAGTAAGTCATCATTCAAAATAAATGATTCAATGATCTCCTTTTTTGAAATCAGAATTTCAGCAATTTGTTTGGTGTTTTTATTGAAGGTTTTTAAATTATTACTTTTGGCGGAGCTCCTTTTAAAAGTAATAATTTTTCAAAATCATCGTCGTGTGTAAGAATTGTAAAATTATTTTGCTTAGCAAATTCCCAAATTTCAATATCTTTTGCTGGTTAATTTACCTTGATTTCATTGGCATGAGAACAATCTGAAAAATCATTTTCAATAAGTTTTACTATTCTCCATGAAATATTTGCATCCAGGAGTAACTTCATTACGCTGCAATTATTTTGGTAATATTTTCTCTATTTGCAGCAAAAGCTAAAGCAGCAAGAATATGTTCTTTCTTTAATTCAGGAAAATCTTCGATAATTTCTTCAAAAGACATTCCTGTCGAAAGCCACGAAAGAATATCTGAAACACAAATCCGTGTCCCTGTAATAACAGGTTTTCCAAATCTCGTATCAGGGTTGATTGAAATTAAATTTTGCCAGTTATTTTCCATAATTTTATTATTTAAACAAATTTACAAAAATTAAGTTCTATTTGAAATTTAAAATAATCAGGTTTGTTTTTTGCTCAAAATTTTTGAAATAAAAGGTTTTTTGCCACGAATTCACGAATGAATTATTTGAAAATTCGTGAATTCGTGGCGATTTCTTTTTTTATCTCTACGAGAGATTTTTTAAAAAAACTTTGTGTCTTAGTGTCTTTGTTGCAAAACTTCGAGAGTTTTTTGTATTTTTAAAACCTATTAAACTACAACCTTAAACTAAAATAATGAAATATAACAGATGTGGAAAAAGCGGGTTATTGTTGCCTGAAATTTCTTTAGGATTATGGCATAACTTCGGATCAGTAGATAATTTTGACAATGCCGAAAGTATCGCTGTAGAAGCTTTTGATAAAGGAATTACGCATTTTGATCTGGCTAATAATTACGGACCGGTTCCGGGTTCTGCGGAAACTAATTTTGGTAAAATCCTGTGGCATAATTTTCAGGGAAATTTGCGTGATGAAATCATTATTTCTACCAAAGCCGGTTACACGATGTGGGACGGACCATACGGAGATTGGGGTTCACGTAAATATTTGCTTTCAAGTTTAGACCAAAGTTTGAAAAGAATGAAAGTCGATTATGTTGATGTTTTCTATTCACACCGTCCAGATCCCGAAACTCCGATTGAAGAAACGATGATGGCTTTAGATTACGCAGTAAGAAGCGGAAAAGCTTTATATGTAGGTATCAGTAATTATTCAGCAGAACAGACTCGTGTCGCGGTTGATGTTCTAAAACAATTGGGGACACCTTGTTTGATTCACCAAGCCAAATATTCAATGTTGGAACGTTGGGTGGAGAATGGTTTATTAGATGTTCTGGAAGAAAAAGGAGTAGGGTGTATCGCCTTTTCGCCTTTAGCACAAGGATTATTGACCGATAAATACCTGAACGGAATTCCGGAAAACTCAAGAGCGCATAATCCGAATGGACATTTGAAAGAAAATGAAGTTACTGCAGAGAGAATTCAGAAATTAGTGCAACTGAATGAAATAGCGAAGAATAGAAATCAGTCTTTGGCACAATTGGCTTTGGCCTGGCTTCAAAAAGACAAACGAATTACATCGGTTTTAATTGGCGCAAGTTCTGTGAAACAATTATGTAACAATATTGATTGTCTGCAAAATACGGAGTTTACAACAGATGAATTGACTGCGATTGAGAAAATTTTAGCCTAACAATATTATTATGCACATAATCGTAGCGATCCACGGTCGTCGGTCTAAGTTATAGATTAAAAGTAGTTATTGTTGCCTTTTTGAATCTATTTCTATATTCTTAATTAATGGGTATGGTTTCTTTTTTCGTATAAATCTTGTTCTATGATTTGTAATTTTTCCTCAGATAAGGGGTAGAACAAAATAAAAACTACAGATATAAAAGCTGCGATTGCAGGAAGGATACTTAACATTAATTGGATTCCGTTTTGGGCAACTGCAGTTTGTTCCACATTGGCCTGAAAACCATAATAACCTAAAAGCCATCCTGCTCCGGCACCTCCAATGGTCCAGCCAAATTTTTGTGACATTGAGGAAGCAGAAAATACTAATCCAGTTGCTCTTCGTCCTTGTTTCCATTCTGAATAATCAGCGCTGTCAGCGTACATGGACCATATTAGTGGAAAAACACAGCCCGCGCAAATACTTATTAAAACCTGAAAACTTAAGATTAAGAAAATGTCTTCTTTTCCGAAGAAATAGAAAATTAAACTCAAAACCGCCGCCAATGCCATAGCACCAAGAAAAGTTTTCTTTTTTCCGATTTTATTGGCAATCGGCGTAGCAATAATTACTCCGATGATATTGGCGGCCTGACCCAAAACAAAATAAATTGAAGTTGGCGTCATATGGAAATCAGTTCCGAATAAACTGAAATTAAAGTTTATAGTATTGCTAACATAATATTTAAAGTAATATACCGCTGCACCATCACGAATTGAGTTAAAAACTAAAGTGCCAATTCCCGCTGCAAGCAAAATCCACCATGGTTTATTTTTTAATAAGTCTTTTAAATCTTCTTTTAAGTTTGATTGTTCATCAGAAATTGGTTTCACTCTTTCTTTAGTAAAGAAAAAGCAAGCCCAAAAAAAGACAGTTGTAATCACACCGAAAACGGCAATTGTTGCCAGCCAGCCTGATTTAGAATTTAGGCTTCCGCCGAAATAATTTACAAGAGGTTCAATTAACCAAAGGGCTAATAAACTTCCGCCAAAAGCAAAAACCATTCGGTAAGAGGACAAGGTATTTCTTATTTTTCTGTCAGACGACATTACGCCTAAAAGTGAGGCATATGGCACGTTGATTAACGAGTAAATCATCATCATTAAAGAATAAGTAACGTAAGCATATATTATTTTTCCTTTTGCATCAAAATTTGGTGTGTAAAAAGTTAAAACTCCAATTACAGCAAAGGGCACGGCAACCCACAATAAATAGGGTCTAAATTTTCCCCATTTAGTTTTGGTTCTGTCGGCAATGATTCCAACAATTGGATCAAAGCACGAATCCCAAATTCGGGTAATTAAAAACATGGTTCCTACGACAGCAGGTGCCAATCCAAAAACATCGGTATAGAAAAAGAGAAGGTACATGCTGAAGATTTTCCAGAACATGGATGATGCTGCATCCCCAAGACCGTAGCCTACTTTTTCTTTTAAACTAATTTTGTCATGCATTGGGTTCTTTTTATACGTTTTAATTTAAGGCTTGTTATTTAATGCTTTCACAATAATTCAACTACTTTTTTTCGTTTACTTGTTCTGGAAAAGGAACGTAATAATGATAAATGTATTATAAAACGGGCACTTTTTCAATCTTTAGCTTAATATTGTTTCAACTAAATTTTTAAAGTAGTAAAAGACTGTAATATTAAAAATGATAATTCTATTTTTCAAAGATAATTTTGATGGATTATATAAAAGGTCACTACATATCCCAATACAATATGAGAGCTTTCAGTGATTCGGCTTCGGAAAATTGGCTAAAAGTTAATTGTCTGAATACTTAAAAATCTGCTCAATATGAAGAAAAAAGGAAAGAAGAAGATTTAAAATAATCCGGAATACAAGTTCGTAAAGTTTAAAAAACATAATTCACAAGCTTAGATTGTTATAGTTCCGCTTAAGAAGAGCCTGTTCATTTTTTGAACAGGCTCTCTTGTTTTAATTGTAAAACTTTTTGTTTTTAGTTTAAAAATTATATTGAGCGTTTAAAGCCAGTGCGCGTGTTTTTAAAGGTATATTTTTGTAGGAATTTTAATTTTTAAAGATGATTTTTGATGTTCGTTTTACTATTTCCGGTTTATTGTTTGATTTTTCATCAATTAATTAAATACCCCCTGTTTTTAATAGGGGTATTAATTTTTTATGACGTTTTGTGGTCTATTTTTGGTTGTTTGTAGTTGTATTTTTGTTGTTAACCCTAAAAATTTTCTGATTTTTACTAAAATTACGTTAGGGATTTTTCAAAATTAATTCAGTATTAATGTCAAATAACGATTATTGTTAATTTAATTTTTGTAATCCATAATTCTGCTTGTAAAACGTCAAAAAAATAGATTTCAGTTCTTCTACTCATGCAAAAGTTAATAAATTCGCTAATGAAAATGATGAGGTTTTAAGGGGAGATTAGAGGTTATAGAAGAGACTTATAGTAGAATATACATATATAAAAGATTAACTAACCAGAATCAATTAATAACTAAAAACCAATTAAAACATGAAAAAAGTATTACACATTTTAGCCGCGATGTTAACGAGTTCTTTTGCATTTGCCCAAGATGATACTGAAGCAGCAACTCCGCCAGCAACCACTTGGGGAGGATCTGCAGATGCTTATTATAAATATGATTTTTCAAAACAAATGAATGGATTAACGAGCTTTACCAACTCACAAGATTCATTTGAACTAGGAATGGCATCTATTAATGCAGGTCATACTTTCGGAAAAGCATCTGTATTTGTAGATTTAGGATTCGGAAAAAGAGCAGGGGAATTTTCATATAATGAAACAACAGATAAAGATATAAATGCAAAATTTTTAATTAAACAATTATTTTTTACCTACCAACTTACAGAAAAATTTAAATTAGTTGCAGGAAGTTTTGGAACTCATATTGGTTATGAAGTACTTGATGCCGTTGGTAATAAAAACTACAGTATGTCATACGCATTCTCTTATGGGCCATTCTTTAATACTGGGGTAAAAGCACAATATACTTCAGGGAAGTTTACCGCTATGTTTGGTATAACAAATCCAACTGATTTTAAATCAGCCATGGATGCTGGTTCTTCTCAAAAAACCTACATAGGGCAATTAGGATATATTGGTGAAACAGGTAGTGTGTATTTAAACTTTACATCAGGAAGTGCTAATCCTGCATTTGATGAGAATAAAACACAGTTTGACCTTGTAGCTTCTAAAACAATAAGCGACAGTTTTGCTCTTGGATTTAATGCTACTTATGCTAAAACGGCAAACGATTTTGACAGTACTTTAGATGGTGATTGGTTTTCATTAGTAGGATATGCTAATTATTCATTCAGTCCTTCATTGTTATTGGCTTACAGAATGGAATATTTTGATGCTAAAGATGCTGCTCCAAGTTTAGGAACATTGACAGGATCTAATGTATTTGCAAATACAGTTTCATTAAATTATAAAGTTGGAAAATTAACAATTATTCCTGAGTTTAGATACGATGCTGCATCAGAAGATATCTTTTTAGATAGTGATGCTAACCCAACAGGAGGATCTTTCTTTGGACTAATTGCAACAACATACTCTTTCTAGAGATAAAGATTGATATTTTTTTTTTTTTTTGGAGCTGTCAAGACATGTAAATGTTTTGGCAGCTTTTTTATTGGAAGTTTCTGCCTGATTATTTGCCCACATTACGGGAATTAAAAGAGTATTTGCATTGTTTTTGTTACCAGGAATTCTACTGGTTTTATCTAATTTTTTAGTTTAATGTATTTATATGTTTCGGTTTTAATTCGTAAAGTATATGATTTGAAGTGGAATAAAGGGATGGATTTTTTAATCTTTTATTCTTGACCAAGTATCAATATTTAATTCGTGCTGATTCGTGAAATTCATGACAACCTTTTATAAAAAAAATGCGTTTCTAATTATTTAGAAACGCATTTTGTATTTTAGAATTTTATTTTTTATTGAATTTGCTTTTTGTAAATCGAATAAATAGTATCTATTGTTTTTCGATCTAAAACAGATGTGGTATCTGTTTGGATATAGTGTAATTTAAAAGCCTGAATTGCAGCTGAAAGATTCTTGGTGTTGTAACCAATAATACGCAAAGCGGGTTCAATTTTGAAATCAAAAGGAGCTTCTTCTAAAACCTGATCTGGCCAGATTCCAAATCCTTTTTCTGCTAAAGTTTTCCAGGGGAATAAAGCACTAGGATCTTGTTTTCTTCCTGGAGCAATATCAGAATGTCCCAGAATATTTTGAGTAGGAATATTATAATCCTTTTTTAGTTTTGTTAAAAGTGCTACTAAACTACTAATTTGTGCTTCTGTAAAAGGTTTAAAACCATTGTTATCAAGTTCAATACCAATAGAGCAGGAGTTTAAATCTGTGTTTTTACCCCAAGTAGATGCGCCTGCATGCCAGGCTCGTAAATAATCGTTTAGCATTTGAACTACTTTTCCGTTTTCAGAAATTATGTAGTGAGCACTTACTTGTGTTTTTGTTTTGGTAAAAGTACTTATAGTTTGTTGTACAGAGTCTTGTGCCGTATGGTGAATAATAATAAAGCTTGGCTTTCTTAGGTTGAAATTAACCGTTCCAATCCATTCTGTATTAATTCCATTTAATAAAGCAGTTGAACCTGTTTTTGATAAAGTATCTTTTACAATTCCCAATTGAGAAGCATAGGAAGTATCAATAATAACCGGACTAACAGCCGGAATTGGTTTAGCTTCTTTGCTTGTAATTTGACTTTCTAACGTTTTAAGCTGTTGGTCGTAGGCTTTTTCTGTAGATTTATAAGGATTTGTTGAGCAAGAAGTTATTATAATTGCTAAAATCAAATAATAAAAATGTTTTTTCGCCATGGTTAGTTACATTTTAGGATTAGGTTAAAAACAATTATTCGTGAACTTTTGTTGCGTCAGTTTCTTCTTTTACTTCTTTTGTATCAGAATCTTTTTTCTTTTTGTTTTTTGATGGTTTCTTGATCTCTTTGAAATTAGCCATAAAAGTAGTGTACTTTTCTATTTGATCAGGATTTAAAAAAGCAGTAATTTTTTTAGTTGTGCTTTCTCTCAACGCAGTAATTTGCTCAATCTTTTGATCCTGACTGCTGTTTTCATTTTTTAAAAGAACACCTTGCTCTCTCATACTGTCAGCAATAACATTTGTAATTGCAATAGCTTGCAAGTCATCAAGCTTTACCTCTGGTCTCATTTGCTCAACAATTTTAGCTGCTGTTTCTTCGGCAGGTATTTCTTTGGGTTTGCTAGTGTTGGCTTGTGGTCCTGCCATCATGCTTCTGTCCATTCCCATTCCGCCCCCTCTTCCGTAACCTCCACCACTACCATAGCCACCACCACCATAGCCATTATTGTATCCGTTTCCATATTGTGCAGAAACAGAATTGAAACAGAATAAAGTGAAAACCAAAATAAAAAGTGTGTGTGTAGGTTTCATAAAAATGTTTTTATCTAAAATTGATAATAGTTTAGCGTAAATTTAAGCAGGTTCTCCGTATAAATCAAATTCTGTTGCTTCTATTATTCTTATATTAACAAATTCTCCTGTTTTTACATAATGCTTCGAGGCATCAATCAAAACTTCATTGTCTACGTCCGGACTATCAAACTCTGTTCTTCCTACAAAGTGTGCGCCTTCTTTTCTGTCAATAATACATTTGTAAACTTGTCCAACTTTCTCCTGATTTAAATCCCATGAAATTTGAGATTGTAATTCCATGATTTCATTCGCTCTGGCTTGTTTTACATCATCCGGAACATCGTCTTCCAATAAATAAGCGTGTGTGTTTTCTTCATGAGAATAAGCAAAACATCCCATTCTGTCAAATTTCATTTCCTGAACAAAGTCTTTCAGAATTTCAAAATCTTCCTGTGTTTCTCCCGGATAACCAACGATTAAAGTCGTTCTGATGGCCATTCCCGGAACTGCCGCACGGAAATCTTTTAATAATTGCGTTGTTTTTGCCTGTGTAGTACCACGACGCATAGACTTCAAAATAGAATCTGAAATATGTTGCAACGGTATATCAATGTAGTTACAAATCTTAGGTTCGCGTTTCATAACTTCAAGAACATCCATTGGGAAACCGGAAGGGAAGGCATAATGCAATCGAATCCACTCAATTCCTTCAACTTTTACCAATGCTTCTAAAAGTTCTGCAAGATTTCTCTTTTTATAAATGTCAAGACCGTAATAAGTTAAGTCCTGAGCAATTAAGATTAATTCTTTTACACCGTTTTTAGCTAAACCTTCTGTTTCTTTAACTAATTTTTCAATAGTTTGCGAAACATGTTTTCCACGCATTAACGGAATCGCACAAAAACTACAAGGTCTGTCGCAGCCTTCGGCAATTTTTAAATAAGCATAATTTTTAGGAGTAGTAGTTAAACGTTCTCCTAGTAATTCATGTTTATAATCGGCTCCTAAAGCTTTCAATAGTTGAGGTAACTCAGTTGTACCAAAATATTGATCGACGTTGGGAATTTCTTTTTCTAAATCTGGTCTGTAACGTTCAGATAAACATCCGGTTACAAAAACTTTATCAACTAAACCTTTGTCTTTTTTATCTGCATATTCCAAAATCATATTTACTGATTCGGCTTTGGCGTTATCAATAAAACCACAAGTGTTGATTACGATGATGTTTCCTTCTTCGGCTGCAGGCGCTTCATGTTGTACTTCTTTGCCATTGGCACGAAGTTGTCCCATCAATACTTCACTGTCATATACATTCTTCGAACACCCAAGAGTGATTACGTTAATTTTGTTCTTTTTTAAAGACTTGGTTCTCATACTTTTATAAATTGGAGTGCAAAATTACACTTTTTTATTCAAACACCACTTGTTTCGGTTTCTTTTAGCTGATTTTTATGATGGCGATCTCCTGAATTTTTTAGATCTGCTGTGCTTTTCCTAATTGTAATGAGAATAAAAAAAGTCCTTCATTGTGGAAAAAAAAAATCCGCCAAGTAGAACCTGACGGAAATTTCAAATTAATCTATTTTAATTTAATTACAATTCAAATAATAAAGTCAAAGAAACATTATTAAGTTTCGATGAAATATTTGCTCCATCAGTAAATCCGGTGGCAAAAAATCCCTGATTTGATTTTCTTTCTAAATAAGAATAAGCCAAGTCTAGTTTAGTAGCTCCGAAGCTATAACCTAAACCTCCGGAATAACTGTTTAAATCCCCAATGGTTGATCCGTTTTTATAAGGGCTTCCTTCAAATCGGTAACCGCCTCTAAGGCTTAATCGGTTTATTTTGTACTCACCACCAATTCTTAATTCACCATTAGTTGTTAGTTGATTGCTTATGTCGCTATTTAATCCGCTGAAGCCTGGATCGCTTGTTGGTTTGTATTTTGTGTTTGAATAATCTTTAATCGCGTAATCAACACTGATCAAACCCGATTTTCCAAATACTAAAGCACCACTAAAAGTCCATTTTGCAGGAGTCTGTAAAGTATAAGATTCATAAACATTTACAACATTTGGATTGATATTCTCGTTAATAGGTTCTGCTCCGTTGGCTTGTCTTGTAGTTTGTAGGCTTTGGGAAGTTTCGTCGTAAAGTTCGTACCATGTATTAGATTCGTAAGCGATACCAACTCTGAAGGCCTCTGTAACTTTGCCAATCGCACCCAATTGAAATGAAAATCCATTTCCGTACGTATAAAGATTGTTGTTAAAACGTAAATTTGATATGGTTTCTGTTGGTTCTAATGGATTGCTGTTGTCTTCGTAAAAGCTGCTGGATCTTCTGTAGTCTGTAACGTGGACATTTAAGTTTGCACCAAAATAAATTCTGTCTTTGTAGGATGTAGCAATATTGAAACTTGCTTTACTATTATATCCGCTAGTATAAATTTCGTTTTCCTGATAATAATTTCCACCGGCAGGGACATTAGAAGTATATTGTGTGTTATTTGGATCGTTTTCATTAACAGGATCAATGACATGTCCCCAGTATCCTAAATGTGCTTGCTGTTGATTGTATAATAAGTCTCTGTACTCTAATCCGTCAATTACATTTAATGGAATTCCATTTGCATAAGTCAAAAAGTACTGATCAACTGAGTTTCTCGGATTTGTTCCTGCTGAAAAAATCTGATCATTAAAATTATTGGTATTTTCATAAGTTCCTCCAATAGCAATTTTTCTCCAGTTGTTGTTTGGGTTGTTAAAAACAAAAACAGCACCGGCCTGATTTAGTATAAAAGAGTTTTCTTTTTCGCTAGTTTGAGTTCCAAAATAGTTGGAATTATTTTTAATGCTTTGATTGCTAAAACTTATTCCAACCTGATTGTTGTTGAATATTGCAGAACCGGCAGGATTAACAGCCAAAGCAGATAAATCTCCTCCAACAGCTCCAAAGGCACCGCCCATTGCTCTAAATCTGGCAGTTCCGGTTAAATTGTCTTGTGCGTAGCGAACGGCATCTGATACTTCCTGAGAATGTGAGACGCTAAATGTTAGTCCTGTAATAAAAAGGAAAAGTATTTTTTTCATGTGGTTAAGTTTTATGTGAGTTATCGATTAGTGAAAGAAGATTTATCGTCTTCCGCCACCGCCTCCGCCACCGTAAGATCTTCCGCCACCGCCACCACCGCCGCTATACGATCCTCCGCCAGATGATCTCATGCTTCCGCCGCCACTATTCATTGAACGTGATGGACTAGGGGAGTATGATCTTGAAGAATTGCTGTTTGCGTTGTTGTAGCTTCTGTTTGTAGGTGTTGAACCAGATCTGTTATAGTTATAGCCGTTATTTTGACCATCTGCTGTACTTCTTCTGTTTGTAAAAGTTGGGCTGGAATAACTTCTTCCGTTTACGTTAGAACTTCTTCTAAAGTCAGAATAATTTGTGCTTCTGTTAGTGTAACCACTTCTGTTTGTAGTATAGTTTCCTCTGCCAGCATAATTTCTTCCAGTACTATTATAAGAACCTCTTGTAGAATATCCTCTTGATCCGTAGTAAGCTGCAGAACCTCTTCTTCCGTAGCTATATGCGTAGTTGTTATAGCCATAACCATAACCTGGGTAGCCCCATCCTGGATAATAACCCGGGTAACCCCATCCGTAGTAAGGATAACCCCATCCGTAACCGTAACCATATCCATAATATGGATATCCCCAACCGAAACCGATTCCCCATGACCACATTGGATCAGAATAAACGGTTACAGATACATCTGAAGTCGCGCTTCCCCATGCCGGATAAGCTTTTGCTTCAGTTTGAGTGCTGTCTGCATAATTACCATAACTGTCTACATCTGTAAATATTTCTGTAGGCTGGTCGTTAGTGTCCTGTAATGATTTGAAATAATCTTTATATTGGCTGTTAGCAGAATTGGTTGTTTGTACGTATGTTCTTGTCGAACCACCATAAACACCATCATTGTCCTGATAAGATGAATTTTGGTAAGAACCACACGATGCAAGTAGAAAACTCAATAATCCAATTAAGTAAAAATGACTTGAGTTTTGGCGGAGAGAAGTAGAAGTTTTCATTTCTGTGGTGTTTTTTATTGTTGCACATTACAAAAATAGTTAGTTTTGTCAAACTATTTAGTTAAAATTATTAAAACAAAATTTGTGCCAAACTATTCAATATGAGTAAGAACCTCACTACAAGATCAGAAGATTATTCGAAATGGTATAACGAACTGGTTGTTAAAGCAGATTTAGCTGAAAATTCAGGAGTTAGAGGATGTATGGTTATTAAACCGTACGGATATGCCATTTGGGAAAAAATGCAGGCGGAGTTAGATCGAATGTTTAAAGAGACAGGACATCAAAATGCATACTTTCCTTTGTTCGTGCCGAAAAGCATGTTTGAAGCGGAAGAGAAAAATGCAGAAGGATTTGCAAAAGAGTGTGCAATCGTAACACATTATAGATTAAAGAATGATCCGGATAAACCCGGAAAATTAATGGTTGATCCTAATGCTAAATTGGAGGAAGAACTAATTGTTCGTCCAACTAGTGAGGCGATTATCTGGTCTACCTATAAAGGATGGGTTCAGTCTTATAGAGATTTGCCTTTGTTGATTAATCAATGGGCTAATGTTGTGCGTTGGGAAATGCGTACACGTTTGTTTTTGAGAACTGCAGAATTTTTATGGCAGGAAGGGCATACTGCTCACGCTACAAAAGCGGAAGCTGTAGAAGAGTCTGAAAAAATGATGAATGTTTATGCTGATTTTGTGGAGAACTTCATGGCAATTCCGGTTGTAAAAGGTATAAAAACGGAGACAGAACGTTTTGCAGGTGCAGATGAAACTTATTGTATCGAAGCTTTGATGCAGGACGGAAAAGCACTGCAGGCAGGTACTTCTCACTTTTTAGGACAAAATTTCGCAAAAGCTTTTGATGTGAAGTTTGCGAATGCCGAAGGAAAGCAAGAGCATGTTTGGGGAACTTCATGGGGAGTTTCAACTCGATTAATGGGGGCTTTGGTTATGACGCATTCTGATGATCAGGGGTTAGTCTTGCCTCCTAATTTAGCACCTATACAAGTTGTAATTGTTCCTATTTATAAAACAGATGAGCAATTAGCTGAAATTACAACTGCTGTTAATGATTTAACTGCGAAGCTAAGAAAGTTAAAAATCTCTGTTAAATATGATGACAGAACTACTCAAAAACCAGGATTCAAATTTGCTGAATGGGAATTGAAAGGTGTACCTGTTAGAATTGCGGTTGGTCCAAAAGATTTAGAAAATGGAACTTTTGAGGTTGCAAGACGAGATACATTGACAAAAGAAGTCGTTTCGGCAGATGGAATCGTTACTTATATAAATGACTTGTTAGAACAGATTCAGGCTGATTTATTTAATAAAGCATTGGACTATCGTAATACACACATAACGGAAGTAAATAGTTTTGAGGAATTTAAGGAAATTTTAGATGGTAAAGCAGGGTTTGTATCGGCTCATTGGGACGGTACAGCTGCTACTGAAGAGAAAATAAAAGACTTGACAAAAGCGACAATTCGTTGTGTTCCTTTGGATAGTAAAGAAGAGGCAGGAATCTGTGTGCTTACTGGGAATCCGTCGGCAAAAAGAGTGTTATTTGCGAAGGCATATTAAAAATTTTTATTTTTTTTTTGCATCAGGTATTGTACATCTTAAAAATAGTTGTATTTTTGCATCCGCATTAGAGAAGCAGGCCCGTTCGTCTATCGGTTAGGACGCATGGTTTTCATCCATGTAAGAGCGGTTCGATTCCGCTACGGGCTACTACTTTTACTGCGAATGTTCTTGAAATACTGAGAATTAAATGGCCCGTTCGTCTATCGGTTAGGACGCATGGTTTTCATCCATGTAAGAGCGGTTCGATTCCGCTACGGGCTACAATAATACCTCTATTTAAATATAGAAAAACTTAGAAGGATATGGTCTGTTCGTCTAGGGGTTAGGACTCCAGGCTTTCGTCCTGGTAACAGGGGTTCGATTCCCTTACAGACTACTGAATTAGTTGTAAATAAGTTTTGTAAAATAAAAGTTGGTGTCTCGATTTTTGTTTTATTAGTTAAAACCAAAGTGATTGTTTTGCAATTGTGGGAGGTTTTTCTTTTTTAACTAGTATTTATAATAATTATTACATCTAAAATTAAAAGAAAATGGCAAATCATAAGTCAGCATTAAAAAGAATCAGAAGTAACGAAAAAAGAAGAGTTCTTAACAGATACCAACATAAAACTACTCGTAATGCTATTAAAGCATTAAGATTAGCTACTGAAAAATCTGATGCTGCTTCTAAATTATCAACTGTAATATCTATGATTGATAAATTGGCTAAAAAGAACATCATTCATGATAATAAAGCTTCTAACTTGAAGTCTAAATTAACTAAACATGTTGCTAAATTGTAATTAATTGCAATTTCCTAAAAATATAAAGTCCTCTTTTAGAGGACTTTTTTTTGTTAGAACAAAACCGGGTGAAATTCCAAATAAAAAAAGCCAAATCCCAGTACGTAATGAGTATTGGGATTTGGCTTTTTTTTATTTGGAATATTTAAATATCTATCTTCTTTTTAAGGTATTCTAACATTGGTTGGGTAATTGGTTTTGAAAGGAAATCGATAATTATAGGGTATTTTTTTGCTTTGGCTAAATCTTCAGGATCAATTGTAGAAGATAAAACGATGACATTTGCGGTGTTAAATTCAGCATAATCTCCAGAGGTAAAATGATCCAGGAATTCCCAACCGCCCATTACCGGCATGTTTAAGTCTAAAAAAATTAATTCAGGTTTTTTATTTACTTTGTTTTTGTTATTCGTGTATTTTAAGGTATTAAAGTGAAGAAGTGCTTCTTCGCCATTTTGAGCGGTAATAATTTCATTCGAAAATTCCGATTTTGAAATTACTTTTTTGCACAACATTAACGTGATTGGGTCGTCGTCAATGCATAGAATTTGCTCGAGCATGATGTTAATTTTTAAATGTTATTGTAAACGTGGTGCCTTTGTTGACTTCGCTGTCGATGCTTATGGTGCCGCCCATGGTTTCGACCTGTGATTTTACGAGATATAGTCCTAATCCTTTACTGTCAGGATAATTATGAAATCTTTGATAAAGACCAAAAACTTTGTCGCGATTTCGCTCAAGGTCAATTCCGATTCCGTTATCTTTAAAGGTTAATATGGCTTTGTGATCAATTTGTTCGGCCATTATTGATATTTTTAACTTTCTATTTTCTGATTTGTATTTAATAGAATTCGTTAGTAAGTTTAGTAAAATGCTTTCTATGTAAGCTTTGTTTGTGTTTAATAAAGGAACTCTGTCGAATTTAAGTTTGATAATTGGCTTGTGCAGTTCTATTTGAAATGATAGTTGGCTAAATACATTTTCGAATACTTCTTTTAAAGAGACTTCTTCTTTTTGCATTGAAGGGTTGTCTTTAATAATGATGACTTTTACGAGGTCATTAATGGTTTCGTTTAATAAATGTGTTGATTTTGTAAATCCTGTAATGATTTCTTCAAGCTCAGTATTATTAACAGGTATATCTTCTATTAGATTTAAAAGACCGATTAAATTTGATAATGGGGCTCTCAAATTATGTGATGTAATGTAGGAGAACTGTTTTAAATCCTTATTGTTTTGTGTTAGTTCGCGAATAAGATGTTCTTTTTCTGTTTCTAGTTTTTTCTCATCTGTAATGTCTCTTTGTATGGAGATCCAGTGTGAAATTACGCCTTCGTTATTAAAAATGGGGATCATTGAGAATCGAACCCAATATTCTTCTTTTTGTTTTGTGTAGCTAATGGTTTCAATCAGGCATTCTTCTTCGTTTTTAATAGCACGTAAAAGTTTTTTTAACTCGTCGGAGTCTGATTTTGGCCCTTTGAAAATGTTTGGAGATTTTCCTATTATTTCATTAGACTGATATCCTGACATTTGTGAAAATGCGGGGTTTACGTAGACAATCTTTGGAATTTTGCGATCTACTGAATTTGCTTCTGTGATTAAAATTGAATCTTTGGATTGTGTAATTACTGTTTCTAAAAGTTTTAATCGCTGTTCTTCTTCTTTTTGCTTTGTGATATCCTGAATGGCTCCAATCATTCTGATGGCTCTCCCGTTTTCATCTTTAAGTAAAAAGCCTCTGTCTAAAACATATTTATAAGATCCGTCGGCACATCTGAAACGATATTGATCCTGCCACTTTTCTGTTTTTTGCTCAATAAACGAATATAATTTAATAGACATTCGAATACTGTCTTCCGGATGAATTTTGTCAAACCACCATTTTGAGGTTTTGCCAACTTCTTTTTGGTTATATCCAAAAACACCTTCGATTCCTCTGTTCCAGCTCAGGCTGTCTTCTTGTATTTTCCAATCCCAAATGGTATCGCTTGTTGCTTTAGCAACAATGTCATATTTTTCGTTCGATTCTTTAATTTCTTCGTTTGTCTGTTTTAATTTTTCAAAAACAGATCTGTTTCTGACTTCGTTCTTAGAAAGTATGTATTTGAAAACCAGTCCCGTGGCTAATATGAAAAAAATATCCTTTATAAGGAATAGATTATAGTTTTCTGTGGGCGAAAAGTAATTAGTGAGTAATTTATGACAGATTATTGCCATAAATAACGAAATGATAATATAAATTAGAGTAATTTGGAGAGTTTTACTTTTCATTACTCAAATATAGTTAAATTAACTATAATTTAGCAATTATTAGCTGTCAATTTGACACTTAAATTTACATTGGTCAGTGAACTAATTACTTGGATATACGCAAACTATCAAAGAAACGTTTTTTATATCAAAATAAAGTGTACCTTTGCACCCATTAAAAATCACAGATGGAATCTATTAGAAACATTGCAATTATTGCCCACGTCGATCACGGTAAAACCACTTTGGTTGATAAAATTATGTATCACTGTCAATTATTTCGTGACAACGAAAACACAGGTGATTTAATTCTTGATAATAACGATTTAGAGCGTGAGAGAGGTATTACTATTACTTCTAAAAACGTATCAGTTCAATATAAAGGAACAAAAATCAATATTATTGACACTCCAGGCCACGCCGATTTTGGAGGTGAAGTAGAACGTGTATTGAACATGGCCGATGGTGTATGTTTGCTAGTGGATGCTTTTGAGGGTCCTATGCCACAAACTCGTTTTGTATTACAAAAAGCTATTGACTTAGGTCTTAAGCCATGTGTAGTTATTAATAAAGTTGACAAAGAAAACTGTACTCCTGAAGAAGTTCACGAAAAAGTTTTTGACTTAATGTTTGAATTAGGTGCTGAAGAATGGCAGTTGGATTTTCCAACAGTTTATGGTTCTGCTAAAAACAACTGGATGTCTGATCATTGGGAAAACGTAACTGATAATGTTGAAGCATTATTGGATATGGTTGTTGAAAATGTACCTGCTCCTAAAGTTTCTGAAGGAACACCACAAATGTTAATTACTTCTTTAGATTTCTCAGCCTTTACAGGTCGTATTGCTATTGGTCGTTTGGAAAGAGGAGTTCTTAAAGAAGGTATGCCAATCTCATTAGTAAAAAGAGATGGTACCATATCTAAATCTCGTATCAAAGAACTTCATACTTTCGAAGGACTTGGTCGTAAAAAAGTGCAAGAAGTTATTGCCGGAGATATTTGTGCAATCATTGGAGTTGAAGGTTTTGAAATTGGTGATACTATTGCTGATTCTGAAAATCCTGAAGGTTTAAAAACGATTGATATCGACGAACCTACTATGAGTATGTTGTTTACAATTAATGACTCTCCTTTCTTTGGTAAAGAGGGTAAATTTGTAACTTCTCGTCATATTAGAGAGCGTTTGACAAAAGAATTAGAGAAAAACTTAGCTATGAAGTTAGGTGAAACTGATTCTGCTGATAAATTCATGGTTTTTGGTCGTGGTGTACTTCACTTATCTGTTCTTATTGAAACAATGAGAAGAGAAGGGTATGAGTTACAAATCGGTCAGCCACAAGTTATCATCAAAGAAATTGATGGTAAAAAATGTGAGCCAATTGAGGAATTAACAATCGACTTACCAGAAAATCTTTCAGGTAGAGCGGTTGAGTTCGTTACTTTGCGTAAAGGTGAAATGCTTTCTATGGAAACTAAAGGGGAGCGTATGATTGTAAAATTTAATATTCCATCACGTGGAATTATTGGATTGCGTAATCAATTACTTACTGCAACAGCTGGTGAAGCTATTATGGCACACCGTTTTATAGGATACGAACCTTACAAAGGAGAAATTGCCGGACGTAACAAAGGTTCATTGATTTCTATGGAAAAAGGAAAAGCTATTCCTTATTCTATCGATAAATTACAAGATCGTGGTAAGTTTTTTGTTGAACCAAATGCTGAAATTTACGAAGGACAGGTAATTGGAGAAAACTCTCGTGGTGATGATATGTGTGTAAACGTAACTAAAGAGAAAAAACAATCTAACGTTCGTTCTTCTGGAAATGATGAAAAAGCGAGAATTATTCCACCAATTATTTTCTCTCTTGAAGAAGCTTTAGAGTATATTCAAAAAGATGAATATGTAGAGGTTACTCCTAAATCAATCCGTTTGAGAAAAATTTATTTGACTGAAACTGATAGAAAAAGATTTAAAATCTAATATTTAAATTTTCAATATTTAAAATCCCAAATTCCAATTAAGGAGTTTGGGATTTTTTTTTAAGTTCATTATTAGAATTTGGAATTTTTTATTTGGAATTTGTTAGTTTATCTTTTTAAACTAAAATGTCCTTTTGTTTCTTTGCCATTCTCAAATTTAGCTGTATACCAATAGTCATCTGCAGGAAGTAGGTTTCCTGCAAAAGTTCCATCCCAGCCCAAATCTGAAGGTCGAAGTTCTTTTATAAGTTTTCCGTATCGATCATATATGTTAACAATAGAATTTTTGTTCATATCTGTATTTAAACCGAGAACATTCCAATAATCATTATGACCATCAGCATTTGGTGTGAAAAATTTTGGAGCACCCACAATACCAATTGATTGACTTATTATACCACATCCGTTTTTGTCATTTACATATACATCATGAATTCCTAATGGTATATTCTCAAAAATATTTGACGATTGAAATGGTCCGTTTTGATTATCTAAACTATATTCATAGTCGCCTGGACCGGTAGTTTCTACTATAATTGTATTGGCATTTGAATCATCTGTTTCTTTAACCGTAATTTTATTTATTTGTGCTAAGTTTGAAGATGATACTTTTATATTTCTTATTTTACTACAACCTGAAAGAGAGATAACTTCTACAGAATATAGTCCTTCAGTATTTACATCCAATGTTGCTTGTTTTTCATTGTTCAAAATTTCACCGTCCTTTTTCCAGATATATGCATAATCGTTAGGTGAACTACTATCTTTAATTCCGGCATTAAGTTTTACAAAAAATGATGATAGATTAGAGCAGACCAATTGATCGTCGTTGTGATTATCATTCGCATCAATATCAGGAACAGCTGTTACATGTAAGGTAACAAATGATCCAAGTCCATAACATAAATTATCAATGGTGTTTTGGATTCTTACCCATACTTTTTGGTCCGTAGGAGATCCGGTGTTTCTATAATTAGAAATGTTTGTGATTTCGTTTTTTTCAAATAAAGCGTCATTTTTATTTTGATAATATTTTATAGAATATAGTGACGCAGGTAAACGTGCTATTAAATCATCTTTAATACTAGTAAAGTCAAAATTCGAAATGCCGTCAGTATCATTGTTTACATTATCCAAATAATCATCACAATTATAGAAAATGTGGGTGAAGTCTGCAGCGATTTGAATTGGAACAGTTATTTGTTTACTGGTAATTCCACATCCATTTTTATCTTTGACAAATAATTGATGGTTTCCCGATGAAATATTCTCGAAAAGATTGAAATTTTGAAAAGGACCATTTGAAGTGTCTAAGCTATACTCATAACTGCCGGGACCCGTTGCTTCCACAGTTGCATTGACTGTTAATATGTTTCCTTGAATTACATTTTTTAAAGTAATTTTTTCTATTTGTGCAGTATTTGAAGAAACAACTTTTATCTCACGTATCCTGGAACATCCAAAAATAGAAGTTACTTCTACTGAATAAAGTCCTTCAGTGTTTACGTCTAAAGTTGATGATGTTTTACCAGTCAAAATTGCTCCTTCTTTTTTCCAAACATAAGTATAATCCGTAGTTGGAGTACTGTCTTGAATTCCAGCATCTAATTGCACGTAATAGGAAGAAAGATTAGAACAAATTGTTTTAATATTAGGATCAGTGATTTCAATATTAGGCAATGGTTGTACCTGAAGTGTGATATGTTCTCCTAGCCCGTAACATGAATTGTCTAAAATATTTTCAATTCGAACCCATATTTTTTGTTGATTTGGAGACCCAATATTTCTGTAATTAGAAGTGTTTGTAATTTCATCTATTTCTGATAAAGCGTCACTTTCTGTTTTATAATAGGTAATAGAATATAATGAAGACGGAGCGGGTAAAATAGATTTTAAATCATTTGTAACACTTGTAAAATCAAATGATGTAATTCCGTCCTTATCATCATTTGTACGATCTAAGTAGTCATCGCAGACTGAGAAAGTGCGATTAAAAGTGTTAGGTATTTTTGTAACTGATACAATCAGACTTAATTCGGCAACTGAAAAACAACCGTTCGAATTTTCGACTCTTATCCAAACTGAACCGGATGTACTGGAATAGCTAATAGGGTTGTTGATGAGGAATGCAGTATCTTTTGTATTTGCAGCAGCAGCAGAAGTGTAATACGTAAATAACTCATCTCTATAATTGGTTGACAAGAAATTATTCTTCTCTGTTAAATTAAAAGTTGATAATCCGCCAGCAGTATCGTCACATTGTATTAAGGTGACAGGGGATGTTATTGTCGGAATTGGTAACACTGATAAAGTTGCTGCATTTGAGGTTATTCCGCAAAGATTTCCATTTTTACTTAATGCTACACGATATTGATAATTTTGCATGTTTAGTGCAAGATTTTTTATCAGCAAAGCGTTTGTTAAGCTTCCGGAATAATTGCTATTATCTAAAATATTTGTCCAAAGCGTGCCATTTGTAGATAATTGCCATTGATAACTATCTACCAGGTTTGTTGCAATTGTAAATGTTACATTTTGTAATTCACAGTTAGATTGATTTGCTGGCTGTGTGTTTATTATAATTTTAGCTGCACTTAAATAGGCAGGGTCAGGAGTTGTGTATCCATTGATTCTGCTTGTAACAAGACCGTTAGAATTAGATGATATTGGAGCGTCACCAAGTTGGCCATCGTTATTAGGATCTGTAAATCCGGCATCGGTTACATCATTGCAAGAGTCTCCATCACTGTCAAGATCAATATAATTTGATGTTCCGTCGCCGTCAGTATCTGCAATTGTGTAGTTAAGAATTCCACTGTCAGGAAATGTTTCCAGACTATCATGCAAACCATTAGTGCCAAAAGAGGCAGGGCTTCCATCAATTACACCATCATTATTAGAATCGACTGCATTGCTTCCTGATTCAACTAAATCATAAATTCCGTCATTATCACTGTCTAAATCTACTCTGTCAATAGGGCTTATAGTCCCATTGTCGTTGTCAGAATCTATGCCTGCAAAAATTGGCATAAAGGCGTCATCTAATCCGTTTTTATCTGTATCTATACCAGAATATATTCTGATATCTTTCCCTCGCATTTCAATTTGGTCCGGTATTCCGTCATTGTCGCTATCTAAATCCAATAAATCAGGAATTCCATCAGAATCCCTGTCAAATAAATACGGTAAAACAAATGCAAAAGAAGCTTTGTTAGCACTTGTGTCAGATAGATTGTGATGTGTATAAGAAATAAAATCAGTAAGATAACTTGAAATAGAAAATGGTATTCCTGGCTTTAATGGAGTAGTACCATTTAATCTAAATCTGATCTCAAATGACGAAAATTCTGTAACCCCGCTTTCATACATTCCATCGTAATTGGTATCAATTAATAATACATTATTTGGGTTTAAAATTGTCAAAGTTCTATTTAAAGGAACTTTAACAATAAAGTCTCCGGTAGAATTTAAGTATTCTGATGGATCTGCTATTTGTATACTTCCTTGATTTTCAATAGGTAAATTTTGTAATTTAACATTTGTTGGCGAAGTCAATTGAAGATTATAAGTTACATATTCTGCTCTTCCGGCAGCAATTTCAGAAACAAATCCGTAATAGGGTTTTCCTTCTATAGTTCCTGTTCCGGTAACGGAACCTGTATACTGATAATCGCTAAGAGGATTAGATTGGTTTAAAAGCGGGCCGCCAGCTTCGAAGCCATTGTGAATTCCATCATTATCTAAATCTACGTCAACATTGTTATTTATTCCATCATTATCAGTGTCTAATGGACAAATACTTACCGGAACATCATTTGAGTGTTCAGTTGTTCCTGATGAAGAATGTATTGCTGTAACATGATAATATCCTGCTTGAGTTGGGGAGTAGCTATTTGTGGTTGCCAATGGAATTGCCGTGTTTTCATAGTACCATTGATAAGAACCAAAACCAGAAGGGTTGGCTACTGTAAGTATGGTATTTGGTAGGCACGATGGTTTCGAGCTGTCTACTTTTCCAAAAATTAACTGGATGTTTGAAACTGACGCAGTATTTTTATTTATTTTTTTAGTTGAATCTGTTTTGCTTATTTGTGCAAAACTGGTTATTGATAACAAAAAAAAGAGTAGGAAAGTAGTTTTTTTCATTCGATAAAAATAGCAAAAGAATTTTATCTTTTTAAACTAAAATGACCTTTTGCTTCGCGTCCGTCTTCAAGTTTTATGGTGTACCAATAATCATCTGCGGGCATTGGACTGCCAGTGAAGGTACCGTCCCAGCCATTGCCTAAAGCGGTAATTTGCTTTATTAGCTTGCCATACCGATCGAAAATAAGAATTTTTGCCCCCGGATTAAAAGTGTCATTTATTCCTTTGATGTTCCAGTAGTCATTGTAACCATCATTATTAGGAGTGAAAAATTTCGGAATTCCCAGAACTGCAATAGTTTTTGAAATTGTTCCACAACCGTTCTTATCATGGATATAAAGATCATGTATTCCCGGAACAACATTTTCAAAGAAACTGGATTCCTGAAAAGGACCGTTGTGATCATCAATACTATACTCATAATTTCCAGTTCCGGAAACATTTGCTTCAACAGTGTTGTAATCGGATAAGTCTGAAATCGTAACAGAGTCGAGAAAGGCAATATCAGAGGCTGTTACAGTAATAATTCGGGTTCTGCTACAGCTGTTTTCTCCTTTTGTAAAAACTTCGACGGTGTATTTTCCTTCTTCATTTACATCTAAAGTTTCGCTGGTTTCGCCAGGAATTAGACTTCCGTCTTTTGACCAGACGTAGTTGTAAGTACTGGGAACAGTATTGCCTATAATTCCTGCGTCGAGTTTGACAAAAAATGAGGGTAAATTAGAACAAACTAGTTTATTACCGGCCTGATTACTGTTGGTGTCAATATCAGGTTTTGGGTTTACAGTAAGTGTGATGTAAGCTCCTAATCCAAAACAAGCATTGTCCAGATTACTATCAACACGCACCCAAATTTCTTGGTGGTTTGGTATTGTGTTTCTGTAGTTTGAAGGATTTGTAATTGTATTGATTTCTGCCAGGGCATCAGCTTCATTTGCATAATATTTTATAGAATAATTTGCAGGTGAAGATGGAAGCATAGCCTGAATATCATTTGTCACACTGCTAAAATCGAATGCTGCAATCCCATCTTTATCATTGTTTGCAGTATCGATAAAATCATCGCAGACATTAAATGATCTTTTAAAATCAGAATTGATTTGTGTTGTTGAAACCACCAGGTTTAATTGAGCAGTCGAAAAACATCCGTTTGCATTTTCAACTCTTGTCCAAATCGTTTTGTTGCTACTTGAAAACGCTAGCGAATTTGAAATTTGTGCAGCAGGATCTTTACTGCTCGCTCCCGCTAAAGTAGTATAATAAGAGAACGTTTCATTACTGGAATTGACAGAAATAAAACTGTTTTTTTCGGTTATATTAAAGTTGGAAATACCATCAGTATCATCATCGCATTGGACTATAGTAATGGGAGAATTTAAAATTGGCAAAGCCAAAAGAATTAGTTTTACAGTATTAGCAGAAGTTAATCCACAGGCATTATTATTTCGATTTAATAAAACACGATAATGGTAGCCATTCATTGTCAGACTTGTTTTTTGGATTGTTACAGTGGCCGTATTGGTTCCCGAATAAATACTATTGTCAGTGAGGGCATTCCACGTATTTCCGTTATCTGTTGAAAGCTGCCATTGAAAAGTATCAGCATTGGAATCGATGCTAAAAGTTGCTTTTTGCAATTCACAAACAATTTGATTTTCGGGTTGTCTGGTAATTAAAATTGGAGTTGCTATGAGGTAGTTGCCATTAGGAGTTGTATAGCCATCGATCTTGCTGGTTACAATTCCGACAGAGTTTACTGTCGTAGGTATGTTTCCTAATTGTCCGTCAGAATTTGGATCTGAAAAACCAGCTTCTATAACATCATTACAGCCATCATTATCACTATCAATCTCTGTGTAGTTTTTTATCCCATCATCATCAGAATCTAAAACAGTATATATTAAGATATTACTGTCAGGATTTGTTTCTAATGAATTTGATAATCCATTGGTCCCGAAAACTATTGTGTCAATAATTCCATCTTTGTTAAGATCCGGAGCATTGCTTCCTGACTCCGTCAAATCATATATACCGTCATTGTCACTATCCAAATCAAGATAATTTGGAATACCATCATTATCGGTATCAAGTGGTGTTGCGGAGGGGTTGAAAATGTCATCTAATCCATCTAAATTCATATCAGTCTTAGATAAAGCTATTGGTTTTGTTTGTGATTCCACGACATCGGGTATGCCATCATTGTCTGAGTCCAAATCTAACTGATCAGGAATTCCGTCACCATCAGTGTCTTTTGGTATACAAGTGGTAATTAGTCTGAAAGTTGATTTGTTTCCGGTAGCATCCAATAGATTTTTATGGGTAATTTTAAACGATTGGGTTTGATAAGACTGGAATTTGAACGTACCTGTTCCCGGTTGTAAAGGGATATTCCCATTTAATCGGAAGCGAATTTCGAAAGAAGAGAATTGCGTAACGCCACTTTCATATACGCCGTCATAATTGGTGTCGATTAATAATTGATTCGTAGGATTAAGTACGGTGACAGTTTTATTAATGTCTGAATTGATAATGTATTCGGAATCAGAATTTAGTAAATCGGATGTATTTGCATTGGTGATATATTCTAAACTCAGATTTATAGGTTGGGCAAAATTCAATTTATAGCTTACGGAAAAACCTTTTCCACCCATGACTTCGGTCACAAAACTTCCATCCGTATTTCCGGCAAAAGGAACAGCGGCGGCAGGTGTTGTATTGGTAATAGTACCTAAAAATGAATTAGAATACGTTCCAGTTGTTACCAAACCTGAATTTGGGTTGGAGATATTGAGAGGCAGATCTCCATAAGATTCAGTACAGTTGGTTAGTCCGTCATTGTCGTAATCAATGTCTATATTGTCGTTTACCAGGTCATTGTCCAGATTAATGGGACATTCGCTTACTGGAATTTTGTCTGAGAAAATATCGCTTACGCATCCGGAGATACTTCCTTTTACCTGATAAAAACCAGGTTGGGTTGGGGTGAAATTGTTTTTATTTTCACCCGGAATAATAACATCGTTTTTGTACCATTGAAAGGTGTCGTAAGAGGACAAAGAATTGATTTTTAATGATACATTAGGAATACAAGAAGAGTTAGTCAATGCGATTTTACCACTTACAATTTCAGGTTTTAAATCAAAACCTGAGTAATAACCTCCATAGGTTGCAGCTCCATTTGTTCCAAAATAAGAAACATATACTTGCTTCGTTGATTTGACTGCGATATTTCCAGATAAATCCGGTACATTAAAGCGTACAAAAGCTGTGGTACCTTCGATTGGTAGGGGTGTAGCCGTAATAGGAGCATTGTTCAATAAAACAGTAGCACCTGTTTCGGTGACAATGTTTAGAAATCCGTTAAAAGCATTATTTCCAATTGATTGTATTTGAGGAATGTTGTCTACTGTATTTGGTGTAGCACAATTTATAGGAGGGACAAAAAATAAGTTCTGATTCGCAGGATTAGTTTTTCCTCCAATACTTTGATAAGCAAATACATTAGCAGATGTTTTTACATATAAACTTCCATTTCTAAATTGGCTTCCATCAATTGCAATGTATTCACCACTGTTAAGTGTCGTATAATAAGTAGAAGAGCCGTTTAGAAATATTTCTGTGTTATCGTAATGAGCTACTAATAAAACACGTTCCAATTCATCTGTACCCAGACCTTTTATAAATACGTATTCTTTTCCTGTTTTTTCTAATGAAACAATTTGGTCAAAACCCACATCTCTTCCCAAAGGAGCAGTACTATTATTCTGATTAGTACCTAATAATGTACTGTTGCTTCCTCCAAAGGAGCCTGCATTAACCGCCACAGGTTTATCTGAAGTAACCAATGCTCCAATTATTTTAGAACTATTTGATATAGCCTTACCGTCATTATAGTTTTTTAAGGCCAGCACATAGCTTTCATTTTTGTTTAGGGTAATGGTTATTGGCCCGGATATAATTGTTCCATTCAAAAGTTGGGTTCCGTCTTGAATATTTGAAATCGTGATTTGGGTACCGTTTTCAGTAGCCATAATAGAAGCAAAGTTCAATAAGCTTTCATCATAAAGCGGATTTAACATTGCACCTAATCTAAAAGTGGTACCAAGGGCGCTGTTTCCTTTGGAAACTAGTCCTCCTGCATGATTATAAGAACCATCAATGGTCAGTCCTGCATTGACTCTGGCACTTACATAAATCAGGTCTTCAGCCTCAATAATATATCCGCGGCCGGATATCACTCCGGTATTGATTAAAGGTGTAAAAAGTTGGGTGTTAAGCCCTGTTCCAATATAAAATCGATAGGGGTTATTACTATTAACGGTTCCGCTAACTACACTTCCTCCATTTGCTATGATTTTAAAATTCACATTGGTAAGACTGGGAGTCGAGATGTACAGGTATTGATCGGCAGCAAATCCTGCAACAGAAATTAATGGTGGTATGTAATGTGTTTTACTAAATTGTGAGAAACAATTTATAGTGCAAAACAAAAACAACATGAAATGTAATGTTTTTTTCATTGGCTCGGGTAATGGCAATATCATGGATTGATTCACCTAAATCAAAAATAAGTTTTATTTTAATTTCTTTGAAAAATATACTATTTTTTCTTCCTAAATATTTGAAATTAAGATTCTTTGATTTTTTTTGACTGAGCGACCCCAAAAAATGATAAAAAAGTAACGGGAATAAAGAAGGCTTTTTATTGGATAGTACCTGACTTTTTATCTTTTTAAACTGAAATGTCCTTTAACAATTCGACCATCTGTAAAACGTAAATTAAACCAATAATCATCTGCAGGCAATTGTTGCCCGTTAAACAAACCTGTCCAGCCACTGCTATTTTGATTCATTTGTTTTAATAATTTTCCGTAGCGATCAAAAATAGAAATCGTATAATCAGGAAGCTGATCCAGATTTTTAATGTACCATAAATCATTATAGCTATCTCCGTTTGGCGTAAAAAATCTAGGGTAATCTAAAACAATTACCTGATAAGAATTGGAAAGTCCGCAACCATTTTTGTCCCTTGCGATGGCATTGTAAATCCCTGGAGTTACTGGTGAAAATAGGGGTTCATCCTGAAAGTAAATCCCGTCTAATGAAAATTCATAGCTGCCATTTCCTGCATATTCCAATAAAACCGAATTCTCATTAGCAGAAAAATCTTTTATAACTGCTGCGGTTATCTTTGCTTTTTCTGATAGAATTATTTTGTATTTCTTAGTCTTTTTACAACCGTTATTATTGGTTACAGTTACTTCGTAATCACCTGCAGTATCTACTGGTATTGAGTTTTCTGTGCTTCCTGTATTCCATAAATAACTATTAAAACCTGGTGCCACAGTTAAAGTAATTTCACCATCTTCGCATAAATATTGCGTTTCTTCTTCAAAATTTGGCGGGTCAAAAATATTTACAACAAGTGGGACAGGGGTTATATCATAACAATCAGGGCCATTTATAACTCTGGCATAAATGGTCTGGTTGAAAGCGGTTGTATTCTTAAAGATATTTGGAACTGCACCGGTTTCTGTCACCGCATCAATCGCAGTTAGATAGTATTGTACAGTTAGTCCATTTGGTAATCCGGAAATGATTTGAGGGGTTACTTCCGTATTCAAATCAAATTGATAAAAACCATCCTGAATTTCATCTGCGTCACATGTTTCTATTGGATTTTGATTTGCTATAGTTGTATTTGCAATTTGTAATGTTACTTCAGCAATTTTAAAGCACCCAAATTCATTTTCAAGTCGGGAATAAACAATCTGATTGTTTGCTTTGTTGCGATACTGATTTGGCGTTGCAATTTTATTTGTTTTACCCTGAGCATCGACTGAGGTTTCATAATATCCTTCATTTGTAATAGTCGAAATATTATTTTTTACAGTATTATTTACTTTGCTTAAATCAAAAATTGAAATTCCATCTGCATCATCGTCACATTGAAGCAGGGGAGTATTTGTTGAAAGAATTTCAGAAGCATAATCGATTTTAATTTCTCCGGATAATATACATGTCGTGCCAATAACTGTAGCATCAACTTTATAATTTCCGGTTTCTCTGACTTCAAAAGTTGAATTTGTTCCTAGAATTGCAGTCGGATTATCTTTTTTATACCATTTGAAGGTATAATCTGTTGCCTTTAGTTTACTATCCAGTTCTATTTTTTCTCCAAAGCAAGCAGGATTGTTGTTGGCAGTTGTACGATCTTCTCCAAGAATAATTTTTGAAGCAAAACTTCCTGCTTCAAGGAAAATTGTTGACTCCAGATGTCTGTTTTGATCATCGGCAATTACCAGTTTGACATGATATGTTTTTCCTGCAGTTACATCACTTTGAGCAGTCATTACTACAGTTTGCCCTGCATAATTTACGGGACTTGTACTACTATTCAGGCCATTGAAATAACTTAAGTTTGAAGCCTCGCATCCTGTATAAGAAATACCTCCAGGTCTGGTTCCGGGCTCAATTTTTGGACGAATATTTACAGACGAAACAGGTGTTTTTGTATTGGGTAATACTGCTAAGTTTTTATAAGGATCGGAAGTTCCAACTTCTTTGATTAAAAAAGCAAAACCATCTGAATAGTTGCAAGGATAATCATATTGATATTCATTAGAGGCAAAAATATAATTGAAACTGAGTGAGTTTGCAGAAGCAATAAAATCGAATTCAATTGCTGTGGCATTTATAGAATGAATTCCTAATATTTGATCCAGGTCACTGTCGCCAATCCAATTAGGACTGTCGCTACTGATCAACTCACTAACAAATGGTCCAATCGCACTTTGACCAGTTGATGTTGCCAAAACAATTCCTTCCTCAAATGGGAAACTGCTTCCGTTTCTGTTAAAATAAGCAAAACTTTGTTTTCCGGGTCTAAAATCATCCCCTTTACCAGTTGAATTTGAAGCAGCAGCGCACGAGCTATTAACTAAAATATCCTCGATGAGCTGCTTCGGTGTTTTTTGATCATTAATAGATATATATTGCGCATTTACTTTCACAGATAAGCAGCATATAAATAATGGAACAAAAAAAAACTTCATATAATTCATAGTAACAAATATACTATAAATCTCTATTTTTTAATAATTTGTAGGAGAAGTAAATGAATAAAAATGTCCAGACTAAAACAATCAAAATTGATGAATAATGAACTGTATAATCTTTTATATTTTCGAGTCCTATTTGATTTCCGATGTTTCTAATTACAGATAATCTTGTAAAAGGTTCGATGATTAAATTATACATTGCTTCCAGCGGAAGTAATTGCGTAAAATAGTCCATATTGAGTCTTGGAAAAATACTAAATTTTAAAAAACATTCAACAATAAACCACACCAATAAAAAACCTAATGCAAAAGCAGAGCGTTTTACTAAAATGCCTAAGAAAAGACAGAAGGAAAAGAAACCCGTTAGTTTTACAAAAAATGCTAAAAGGTAACTCAAGTCAAGGAAAACAACATCAAATTCATTATAAGATGAAAAAGATAAACCGAGAATCAAACTCATTACAAAAACAAAAACGGTAGAACACAATGCAAAAAGTACGACGGTTAAAAACTTTGATAAAATGAATTCTTTTTTGCTTAATCCATCGATTAAATTTTGTTTTAGAGTTCCATAACTGTATTCGTTTGCCATCATATATACAATAACAATAGCAAGGAAAAGCTTAAGCCACGCGGCCATATAAGTATTGAAATGCCAGATAAAAGGAAAGTTGAAAATGCCCATTTCAGCGGCCTGAAATTTAAAAGGACCAATATCAAACTTTATAGATGCAAGTAAGGCAATAAATGAAAGTAGTATGAAATAGGTTAAAGTAAGAATACGACTGGCTTTATTTTTCCAGATTTTTTGAAGTTCTATAGAGATAAGTCTTTTCATGGTTTAGTTTTTTTGGATGGTAGCGTTTTTGGTTAATTCTAAAAATTGAGCTTCTAAACTGTTTTTGCGTTTTACTAAATGGTTTAAAATGATGTTTCTAGAAAATAAAAACTGATTTAGTTCTGAAGCTGATAATTCGGATTTTAAATACACCAAAATTTTTCCGTCTTCGTCAGCGATTCTGTCTATCGCAGGATGATCTTGTAAGGCTGTTTTTAAAAGTAAATTATCATTGGCCTGAACTTCAAAGAAACCTTCATTTGCAGACATTCCGTCAACAGAACCGGAATATAAAATTTCGCCTTTTCTTAAAACAATGACGTGCGAACATACTTTTTCTACTTCATCCAATAAATGAGATGCCAATAAAATGGTAGTTCCTTGTGAGGCAATTTTTTTAATAATATCACGAATCTGATGAATTCCCTGCGGATCTAAACCGTTTGTAGGTTCATCTAAAATTAGAATTTCAGGATCGTTTAAAAGTGCAGATGCAATAGCTAAACGTTGTTTCATTCCTAATGAAAAAGTGCTGAACTTGCTGCCTTTTCTTTCGGTTAAACCCACCAAATCCAATTTTTCATTGATTTTAGCATAATTGATGTTTTTTATTTTGCAAACCAGTTTTAGGTTTTCTTCAGCCGTCATATAAGGGTAAAAGTTGGGTCTTTCTATAATTGCTCCTACTTTTTTTAAAGCTTCATGGGTTTGCATTTGTCCATTAAACCAACGATAATCGCCTGAAGTTCGGTTTACAACACTAAGTACAATTCCTAAAGTAGTCGATTTTCCACTTCCGTTAGGGCCCAAAATGCCATAAACGCGGCCTTTCTGTATTTCAAAAGATACATTTTTTAAGGCCTGAATACGCCCGTATCTTTTACTAAGATTTTCAATGGTAAGTATGGTTTCCAAATTTATTTCGGTTTTAGTTTTTAGTATGACGATCCAACTTGTATATTGTTACGCTAAATTTATTTATATCATACGATTGATGTAAATTTGTACTAAAGATATTCAAAAAATGAGCGAACCTTTAATGGTTTTAAAAAAACCGTCTTATCCTTTAACACCATCCCTTTTAAGTTATTTAGAACGCTACGAACGTATCTCGAAAGTATCTGTGTTCTATGATGATTTATTGCGATTTGCAGGTTCTATAAATGTGTATGATAAAAATGAAACGGATACTTTATGGATTCGTGTTTATTACAGCGAGTTTGAAAGAAATGAAATAGATTTAAATCTGAAAAAAATCTATTCGCTTTTGCATTCTGATGGAAACAGTGAGATTATTCAGTTTTTAAATATTGACGCTATTGATTATTGTACTTTCGGAAACTCAAAACCTTTCCGAATTAAAGTCCGAAATATTCTCAATGACAATTACGTTCATTTTTATATTAAAAAAGCAGATGCTTCCAGAATTTACGGATTGGAATTAGAAGATATTCTTTCGCCTGATAAAATCAACTTTTTAGTTTTTAAAGATACTTTAATCGAAGAGCACATTATTGGAATTCCGGGTGATGTTTTCATGGATACTTTATTGGATAGTTGTACCGAAACCGAAAAATCCCAGATCGCAAAAGAGTTTGTAAAATTCAATGAACGCTGTATGATTCGTCTTTTAGGCGATATGCGCGCGTACAATTATGTAATTGTTCCAATTCATGATTTTGATCAGGTAGTTTATAAAATTCGCCCAATTGATTTTGACCAACAATGTTATGAAGGGAATTTTAAAGTCTATCGCCCGCAATTTTTTAAAGAAAATTATCCGATGATTAAACTCATAAAAGATAAATTAGAAGATCGTTCGATTATTCAGTATAAAGATGAAGAAAGAGCTATTTTGGCAAAACGTATTCATTCTGCAGAAAATAGAATTAAAAAGTTATTAAACATTATGTGCCACGATACCATTTCGACAGAAGATCATTTGAATCAACTAAAAATGGAATTGTACCGTTATACCAATGATATGAAATTTAAAAATGCCAAATCAATGGGACATATTATGTTCGCGGCATTTGAATTTATTACGCGTAACTTTAAAAATACAAACCTGATTTAAATTAACCGCAAAGGCCGCAAAGGGTTTACGCAAAGTGCGCAAAGTTTTATTCACATAGCTTTGCAAACTTATTAAAGCAATTCTAAACATACCAATAAAAAACTTTTGCGTGCTTTGCGGTAAAATTAACAGCAAAGTTTGCTAAGATTTAGTCGAAGCTCGCAAAGCTATTATTTGAAATGCTTAACTTTAAGTTTAGAAAGGTTTAATTAAACTAAAATATTTATGAAAAAGTCTCTCCTATTGGTAGCTTCTGTTTTTTTATTAGCTTGTCAACAGCAATCAGATAGTGATTTTAAAACGCTTTATTCCCTTCCTAAGAAATTAAAAGAAGTTTCCGGAATAACCTATTTCCCTGATTCGAAACTAATTTATACCTTGGAAGATAGCGGTAATAAAAATGCTATTTATGCTATAAATCAAGAAGGAAAATTAGCTAAAACTATTACAGTTTCAAATGCAAAAAATATAGATTGGGAAGATATTACCAAAGATAAAAACGGAAATATTTATATTGGAGATTTTGGCAACAACGACAATACCCGTAAAGATTTATGTATTTATAAAGTGGCCAAAAATGAATTGAATAAAGATCAGGCTTCCGCCGAATATAAAATTTCATTTTCATATCCTGAACAAACAGAATTTCCTCCAAAGAAAAAAGAGCTGTTTTATGATGTTGAAGGTTTTTTTGAATATCAAAACTATTTTTATTTATTCACAAAAAACAGAAGTAAAGGTTTTGATGGAACGGCTTTTATTTATAAAATAGCAAATAAGCCTGGGACTCAAAAAGCAATTAAAATTGGTGAGTTTAAAACTTGCAATAATTACAATCATTGTGTGTTAACAAGTGCAACAATAAGTCCAGATGGTAAAAAAGTAGTCTTGTTAAGCCATGACAAAATTGTCTTGTTTAAAGGTTTTAAAGGTGATTTATTTCATAAAGGCACTCAAACCGAAATAAAACTAAATCACTTCTCCCAAAAAGAAGCCATAGTTTTTAAAGACAACAATACCTTGCTTATAGCCGATGAAAAAACAAATAAAGTAGGAGGAAACGTTTATGAATTTAAACTAAAATAATTTAAGGTTCTAAGATGCTGAGGTGCTAAGGTTCTAAGAAAAAAGTTAGCCACGAATTCACGAATTATTTGTAATAAAAATTCGTGAATTCGTGGCTGAAAAACCTTTGTAACTTTGAACCTAATAAAAAAAAATCTTAGAACCTCAGTCCCTTAGCACCTTTCTTAAAAGCTATATGCCGCTCCAAAAATAACACGTCCTTTTTCGTCAGGAGATTGAAAATAAGAAATTCTTGCGGTAATCACATTGATTGCATTTAACCAAAGCCCGCCTCCGTAATCCTGATGCCATTTCTTAGAATCTTCACCATCAAGCCAAATTCTTCCGTAGTCAAACCCACCTAAAATACCATAGGTCAAAGGTGCAACCGTTCGTTGAATTTTACCAATGCTAAATCTCAAATCAGAACTCTGGGAGAAGTACGAATTTCCTAAAAAACGTTCGTTTCTATAACCACGTAAATCAGTATCCCCACCCAAAGCGGCACCTTGATAAAATTCATAATTGTTGTTTAAAATAGTTTTTCCTTTTAAAATGGTTGCCAGAACGAACTTTCCATTTTTATCCAGTTTATAGGTAAATCCAAGAATACTTTCCAGTGTAGGGAAATTTTGTTTGGTTTCGTTTAAGTTCGTTGTCCAAGTAGCTGCCAACATAAAGGCCATTCCTAGAGTTGGTTTTGCGACAAAATCGGAATTTTTAAAAAGATATTTTACTTTTAAACCACCATAATTCTGGCTCTCAAAAACGGCCGGATTTACAATGTTTGGAATGTTAATATATCTGTTTTCGGTTTCCTCAACTGTCATTCTCTGGAAAATTGGTTGTACGCTAAACTCGCTTCCATAGCGACCAACGTGCCTGATTGCACCTGAAACATTAAATTTTCTGATACGAACACGGTTATAATCTAGGCCTAGTTCATCATCATTATTTACGGTCTCATTTCCGTATCCAAAATAGTTCATCGCAAAGTTTGGTGTTGTATATAAGGATTCAACATCAATAACCCATTTACCTAATAAACCGGGGAAATGTGCAGCATAATTAAATTCTAAACCGCCAGTAGCAAAATAGTAAAAGGCATTAAAAATATGTCTTTGTGTATACGGATTTTGTTTAAAATTATTCACCGTATAATTTACATTAATACCCACTTTTACACCGTCATCAGGATTGTAGCCAATGTTAGGAAGACCTGAAATTACATTGTATTTTGGTTTTTCATAATTATATAAATTTACATCATAATCATCTGTAAGTTCCGTTTTTGTCTTAGAATCCAGATTGTACGTATTTTCTTTTGATTTGAAATCGTAAACAATAACTTTTGTTCCGTTTTCAATGTTATAAGTGTCATTGTTTTGACCGCCAATCAATCGAATTTTAATGTCTGATTTTTGTTTTCCGGTAACCTCAAAAACATCAGCATCGTCTAGTCCGTAGATCCATAGATTTTTAGTTTTGTCGTCGGTTACTTTTTTAGTGTAAATCAATTCATCGCCCTCTTTTTTCATTCTGTAAACCTGAATTTCAATACTTTTTTTGGCGTTATGATTTAAAACAAATTTGTCTTTTTTGTCAGTTCCGGCAATCATTACCGTTTTGCTAAGAACATCTGAATATTCTGAAGCATATTTTTGAAGTTCCTTTTTTCTGTTTTTTAGTTTTCGCTTGATGTCTTCAATCGTTCCGTCCTGAACTTCTTTCGGTAAGTTTTTAAATGCTTTGTCAATATCGCTGTCTGATAAATGTTCCTGAATATATTTGGCCTGTTCAATCCAGTCTTTTTCTTCAGTAGTTTTTAAGAAAGCCAAATCTAATGGATAAGGTTCTCTGTTAAGCCATTTTACATTATCAATTTTGTTTTTAAAAGTTCGCATATGACGAATCGCTGGAACGTTCATTAAGATAGAAAGTAAAGTTCCGTCGTATTTAGGGAAAGCCTGATCACGATCGCGCGGAATAGCCTTGTAAACTACTTTATCGCCAATTTTGTGTTCTGCCCAACGCCATTGATCACTATGTCTGTCCCAATCGCCAATAAGCATATCAAATAAGCGAACTTTTATATATTCTTTTTCGTCAACTGAATATTTCTCGTCTTTATGAAGATTGGCCATCATATCGTCTGTACTAATAATATCAGTTGGGTTTCCAAAGTTCTTTCCGTCAAGATGATTGTCTGCAGGTCTTTCTTCAACCATGTACAATTGATCTCCAAAATTTGAATTGAATTCTTTCAGACCTTCTTGTTTTGGAATATAATATAAAACCGGATTGGTATGCAAAAGTCCCAATTGATCAGATAAACTGGCAATTGCAAAAGGGGTATAAGGATGTGTTGTAGTATAAAAATCTAAAAGAAAATCTTCGGCATAGGTTTGTTCAAAATCATTGACAACATATTGATCTTTAAAAGCAACAGACTGTAAAAATACGGTAGCGCTTTTTTTCATCGCACGCATTACATATTCTCTTCCTTTTGGATCAGACATTCTTAACGAAACAGATTGATGCCCTCCGCCTTCGCGAATAGGTTTTAAGCCACCCATTAAAGTATCTAAAGTAGCGGTTCTGGCTTCAATAGGCATACTGTAATATTTTCTGTAATGTTGCCCGAATAAGAATTTATGAAAGATGCCTTTGTCCGTCATCTTAGCGGAATAAATAGAAGTAGTAACTGTTGGTGGAAATTTATTCGGAATATCTGCAGCCCAGTTAATTTCCTTGGCTTTTATGATTTCACGTTCAAAAAGCATTTTTTCATGATTGTTTTCATTTCCAAAGAAATTTACTTTTGCATCACCACTTTTAAACAAAGTCAGCGTTGCATATCCATTTCCGCCATACGAGAAATCATTTGGATTTATTGCCCGTGCTGCCTCAGATTTTGATCCTGCACCGCTAATAATCTGTGTGATATTTTCGTTATTTATATATTGCAAATTATGATCGTGTCCGGAAACTACAATGACATTTTTCTGGCCTTGCAAAAGTGTTTTAATTCGCTTGGCATAAATCGTATATTGTTTGTTTTGAAGGTCCTGCGGACTTACACCTGAGGTCTTTCGGAGTAAATTGATGAAGGAGCCAATTACAGGTAAGGGAATTTTTTTCTCCAACGGAAACAATTGTTTCTCCCACGAATATTGTCCTCCGTGCGATCCGTTGCTTAATAAAGGATGGTGGATTAACAGAATCACTGTTTTTTCCTGGTTTTTATTTAAGATACTTTCGAGCTCTTCAAAAAAAGCTTCACGTGTTTTAATATCACAATTGTCATTAATTGTTGGATGGTTGTCCCAATCTTCCAGAAACCATTCGCTGTCAATAGTAACTAATGTAGCTGTACTGTCAATTTTTACATCTTCTATAGGGCAGCTTTTTCTGGGAAGGAATGCTTTTTTATCATTAAGGTATTTGGTAACAAAATCAGATTGATTTTCTAAACCTTTTATACCGCTATACCAATCATGATTTCCCGGAATTACGATCGTTTTCCCTTTAAATCCCTTGGTTAATTTTAATTGATTGGTCAGTTTGGTTTCAGCTAAAGCTTTTTGGGAATCATTTTTATCAGCAGGAAAGCCCTTCGGATAAATGTTATCTCCCAGGAAAACCAAAGTCGATTTCTTATTGGCTTTCTTTAGCTTTTCGTGCAGTAATTCTAATGTTTGCTGCGCTTGTTCTTCATCTGCATTTCCTGCATCTCCTACTAAATAGAGAGTATGTGCAATTTTTATGGTGTCTGTTGCGTTTTCCGTTTCGTGCGCGCTTACATTTTTACCATATTGCGCTTTGTGTGTCGCACAGGAATTAAGTAAAAGCAGTAAGGTTGTTACAAAAGAAAAAGTTTTAATCTTCGTAATAAAATGGTTATACAAAAACAATTTCATAATTTAGTGGTATAAAAATATTCTCAATGAATCTTATAGAACAATCCGAAGATTTCGTCAGTAATTTACTCAAAGATAAACTTTCTAATTTATATTCGTATCATAATCTCAATCATACTTTAACAGTTGTAAGTGCTGTAAAAGAGTTATGCAAAAAAGAAGAAGTGAAGGGAGAAGAAAAAGAGCTTCTTCTTGTGGCAGCTTGGTTTCATGATACTGGATATATTGTTGGTTTTGAAAATCATGAAAAGGAAAGTGTAAAAATTGCAACTGCTTTTTTGAAAGAGAAAGACCAATCTGATGCGTTTATAGAAAAAGTATCCAATCTAATTTTAGCGACTGTTAAAGAATATATTCCGAAAACACATCTTGAAAAAATTATAAAAGATGCCGATTATGCGCATCTTATGGGTACGGAATACGAAATTACCTGTGAATTGTTACGTCTGGAACTAAAAAATGCCTTTAATGTTTCTTTTTCAAATGCTGAATGGGCAAAAGAGAATATGAGTTTTTTAATGAACAAACATCGTTTTTATACTGATTTTGCATTAAAAAAATGGCAGCCTCTCAAAGAAAGAAATATACTTCTGGTACAGAAAAGAATTGAAAAACAAGAAAAGAAAGAGGCTGATAAAATGGAAGAAGAGAATAAAAAGAAAGATAAAATCGAAAAACCGGACCGTGGTGTTGATACTTTATTTCGCGTAACTTTAGGAAATCATACACGATTAAGTGGCATTGCGGATAGTAAAGCTAATATTTTGTTGTCTGTAAATGCTATTATTATTTCGATTGCCCTTTCGTCTATTATTCCAAAACTAGACAGTCCAAAAAATGCGCATTTGGTGATTCCGACTTTTATTATGCTGATTTCTAGTGTGACGACTATTATTTTTGCCATTCTTTCGACGCGACCAAAAGTAACTACCGGTGTTTTTACACGAGAAGACATCGAAGCAAAGAAGATTAATTTACTGTTTTTTGGGAATTTCTACAAAATGCCATTGGAAGAATACGATTGGGCAATGAACGAAATGATGAAAGATCGTGATTACCTGTATTCAACCATGATCAAAGATTTGTACTATCTGGGATTAGTTTTACAACGCAAATATAATTTATTGCGAATTGCCTACAATATTTTCATGGTTGGACTAATCGTAACGGTAATTGCGTTTGTGATTGCTTTTAAATCCATTTAATATAAAAAAAAGATGAGCTCAATTAATTGAGCTCATCTAATAAATCCTGATAGGTAATCTTTTTTGCAGGACTTGCAGTATTGTTGATTACTTTAACACGTATAGCTCTCAAGCCTGAAACACCCTGAAGATCTTCAACTTCAAATTGTTCGATAGCAGGTTCCAGAATTTTTTTGTGCTGTAAATATTTGATGTATTTCAAGTATTCCGTTTCTTCGTTATTCTGAGAATAAACAATTGTGATTTTTTCTTTTTCTGTAATTCGGTCTTTTGTGCCTTTGATATTTGCTTTGTCAATTCGTTTTTTCACGACTTCATATCGGGCATTGTAAGTTCCGTCGACATCAAAACGTTTTTCATCCATTCTAAAACGAATAGAAAGCGGTGCGCTGAAAACCAAAATTAAAGAAGTCACATCCAATTCATACGGAAGCGATTCCTTAAGCTGATGATGTTCTAATTCCATTTCGCATAAGGTCTGCAACTGCCACAAACGTAAATTGTGCAGGTACATAATATCAAAAGGTTTTGTTGGTGCAATAGAAGCTCCAATGTACAAATTATGCTCAACACCATCCGTTTTAAAACGTTCGTAATAATGAGGATAAATTTGCTGGGCATCCAATTGTTTTCTATCTAAAACAGCAGCTAGTTTCTTGTTGATGATAGACATTGCATTATCAAATTTCTTTCTTTCCTGATAAAACAAGCCTGTTTTTTCGTCGAGATTTTCAAAATACAATTCTTCTAGTTTTTCATTTTTAGCAGAACCTTTTGTATTCTTTAAAATCGGGTGAATTTCGTCTTCTATATATCTTTGAATGTGCTGTTCTGTGTCTGCCTTAAGCGGAAAATCCAATTCGTTTCGAAGTGACTCCAACTCAAATTTTCTTTGTTCCAGCAGCACCAGATTGGTATTTGGTTCCTGGTTTTCAAAAATTTCTAAAAGGGTATTCAGCTGACTTTTTAAATCTCTTTTTACAGTTTCATTTCGATGCTCAGAGGAACCTTTAATGTCGATTTGACCATATAAAGGATATACATTTTTAAAGACAATTTCCTTAAAAATATAATCTTTTGTTGGATTATTGTTTTGAAAATAATTTTGAGATTCTTTTCTGAATTTCCAATAAACACTCGGATGTATTGTGGTGTATTCTCGTTGAATGATCGCTTCAATCTGGTGTTGCATATCTGTATTGTAACGATCGATAGTATCTGTTAAATACGGTAAAACTAATTCAAGTTTTTGAGCGTTTACACTATTTAAAGCTCTCGAATGGGAAGAAACCAATTCTAAAACACCCAGTAAATGGTCGTCTTTAATTACCGGAGCAAAAACACAGCTTTGAATATTTTGTCGTAACAAATGTTCACCCAGTTTTTTATTTGCAGATTCTTCAATAAATTTCTTAACATTTGAAATCACAAAGGGTTCTTTGTTATTCAGTAAATTTTCAAATGAACATCCAAAAAAAGCATTTTTACAATCTATTTCCTGATCGTGTGAAAGCAAGAAACTCTGTAACTGACTTTCTGATTTGGTATGTTTGATGAATTTTTCTTCATCAGTATTGTATATAATGAAACCGACTCTTAAATCCGGAATTTTAAATATTGACTTAAAAATATTGGATACAATTTCAGTAGTAGTGACTGATTTTGTGTCGGGCTTAAGTAAATTACTTTTTAAATTTGAAATAGAACTTTCTGTAGTCGCATCAAACAAAGAAACAATTCCGAAACCTTTTAATATCCAGCTTCCCTTTGGAAATTTAGATTTCCAAAGTTCAAGATCATCGTAGTTGTCGATCAAATTATCAATATCATCCTGAGTTAATTGTATAGCATTTTCGGTTGGAGTAATTTCCATAAAATCTGCGTTATACAAAATTCGATAATGTTTTTCGATGCCTTCTTCATCCGGAATATCATAGAAAAAAGGCCTGTTAAAGTCGATGTGTTGTTTGTAATAACTGCTTAGAATTAAGCAACAGTTATTAATATAGAATTGATGATCATCAAAATCACGAATTTCCATATAAAACTCATCACCGGCATTTCGCAGGATTTTTTTGAAACGTTCTGTATAATTAAAAGATATATTCTGAAAAGGAATCGTAACTGCTTTTATTTCATTTTGGGTTAAAGCAGTTGGAAATAAATCGGCCAGTATATTTTTTATTAAAGCTTCATTATTTTTAATGATCGAATAATCCTCAATTCCTGTTTTTAGTTCCGGAATAGACTCAATTTGCTTTAAAATTGCTTTGGCATAATTCGAGCGGTAATCTACATCTGATAAGGCAATTTCTTCGAAGGATTCAATTAACTTATGAAATGAGATGATTGTTTTAAAGGGACTTTCGTTGAACAAATGAATATCCATCTGATTTTGATTTAGAGCACAAAATTAAGCATAAATTAAGAATATTTAGCAATTTCCGATTTCTTTCATTTATTGTTTCATAGATAAAACCATTGTGTTTGCTGGGTTTTTAAAGCATATAATTATTTTAACTAAATTTTAACAACAATAATAACGGAACGATCGTTCCGTTATTGTATCTTTGTACCATAATAATTGAAGAATCAATAACTTAAAACAAATAAAAATGAAAAATTTAGAAAACAAAGTTGCAATAGTAACTGGAGGAAACAGCGGAATTGGATATGCAGCAGCAGCAGAATTAGTTGCTAAGGGTGCAAAAGTAATTGTAACAGGAAGAAACAAAGAAGCTTTGGCAAAAGCCGAAATCGAGTTAGGCGTAACAGGAATTGTTGCAGATCAATCTGATTTGAAATCTATTGATGCTTTAGTAGAAGAAGTAAAAGCAAAATTCGGGAAAGTAGATATCTTGTTTTTAAATGCTGGAATTGCTGCTTTTGCCCCAGTGGATTCTGCTTCAGAAGATCATTATGATAGCATTATGAACGTGAATGTAAAAGGCGTTTATTTTACAGTTCAGAAAGTACTGCCAATATTGAACGATGGAGGTTCTATTATTTTTAATACTTCTGTAAATGCTCAATTAGGAATGCCGGGTTCAAGTGTATATGGAGCAAGTAAAGCGGCGGTTTTATCACTAAACAGAATATTTGCTGCAGAATTAGCACCAAGAAAAATCAGAGTAAATGCGGTTTCTCCTGGTCCAATCGAAACACCTTTATATGGTAAAGTGGGTTTAGAAAAAGAAGAAGTTGAAGGTTTAGGAGCTGCTTTAGGAGGAAAAATTTTATTGAAACGTTTTGGACAAGCTTCTGAGGTTGCGAAAACAGTTAGTTTTCTTGCTTCAGATGATGCATCATTCATTACAGGAGCTGAAATTGTCGTTGATGGCGGACTTACTGTAAACACAGTATTATAATTTTTTTACAACAATTCAGGAATGATTGTTCCGTATTTTTTGTATCTTTGTAAAGTAATTTAATTTTGAAGTTATGGCTAGAACAAAAGAATTTAATGAAGATCAGGCTTTAGACAAAGCGATTGAAATATTTTGGCACAAAGGATATAATGGAACTTCGGCGCAGGATTTAGTAACGCACTTAGGTTTAAGCCGTTCCAGTTTGTATGATACTTTTGGCGATAAGCAAAAACTTTTTTCAAAAGCCTTAAACAAGTATCAAAGCGATAATTACGTTAAGATCAAAGAATTACTTGAAACAACGTCTAACGTTAAAGAAACGCTGACTGTGATTTTTAAACTGGCGGTAGTCGAAAGTCTGGAAGACCGCATTACAAAAGGTTGTTTTATGGTTAATTCTGCTGTAGAACTCGCCATGCACGATGAAGAAATTGCTAAAATAGTTAGTAGTAATCAGAAGGTAATGGAAGAAGTGTTTTATGCCGCCGTTAAAAAAGGACAGGAAGCAGGACAAATTTCAACCAAAAATGAGGCACGTTTATTGGCGAGGTTTATTTTTAATACCTATTCGGGTATACGTGTTTTAGCTCGTGCCGGAGAGAAAGACAAACAAGTTTACGATGATATTCTTAAAGCGATGTTTACGTTATTTTAAGGTCAGGAAAGCATTTTAAATAAAAAAACGGCAGATAACAATTTGTATCTGCCGTTTTCTTTTGTAGTAAGTAAGTAAGTAAGTAAGTAATAGAAAATGAATGACTTCTTAGCTTTTTTCTTCTTTATTGAAATACACTAAGTAGTAATACATTTGTTTTTCTTCATCCCAGCCTTTTTCAACAAATTTTTCTGCACTTTCAGGATTGATAAAATCCATTTTAATCTGAATATGAGTATCCAGATTAATAACGTTTTTAATCGATTTTCTGGCGTCAGAAACTGCTGCGTTGGCAATAGGGAATGAGGTTACATCTTCGATGCTGTATTTTTCTCCTTTATCAACCTTATAGTTTTTAAATTCAGGAATTAAGTCAGGATTGTCTAATACTTCATTCAGGAAATTTTGTTCTTCAAACTGATCATTTTTAGCGAAATAATTCACAGATCGGTTCATAAACATTACTTCCTCTTTCTTGTCTTCTGCAGGTAAAACCACGTCTTTTGCGAAGTTCTGGCAGAATTTTAAATATTTTTTAGTGATGAAGTTTTCATCTTCAAAAGCATCAACAGATAAAAAGTGCTCTAACCAGTAACGCGCATCATAACGGTTACTATCAACAGTTAGAATTTTATACCCTTCTTCTTTTTTATAGTTAAAAATCAAACATCCTTTATCTAATTTACTCAGGTTGATACCTTGCTGTAAAATCATTTCCAGGTTGCTGTCTTTTTCTTCAAATTGTAAAAAGTCAGCTTGCAACTCACTTTTAAAAATTCCGATAGCATCAACAACATTGTTATCAATACTTAAATTAGTTAAGTACGTTACATAAACCTCTCCGTTTTTAATATGCGGATGATTCGACTGCTCAAATAAATGTGTTGTAATTTTTTTTGAGATCTCTTGTAAATTCGCCGGATTGGTAAAAATCTCAGTCGCATACTTAAACATGTCGTTGTAGTCCAAATCGACTTCGTGCGCAAACTGATAATAGTTTTCTTCTTTCTCTCTAAAAGGTTTAAAAAAGTACTCTTTTATCAGAGGCACAATTTCATCATTCAAATTAAAAGGCTGTTCCGATAAAAAAATCGCTTCGTTTCTGCTTTTGTTTCCTACGCGGTGTATCGCAAGCGTCTCGATGTGGGTGTTGAAAAGGTTGATCATATTTTTTTTAGGTACTGAGGTTCTGAGATGCTAAGGTACTGAGGTTTAGTTTCGATCTTTTATTTTTTTAATGAAAGAAACTAACATTCTTTCTACTTCGCGACTGTCCTCGTATAAGTTATTAAAATCGTATTCTTTTAAATAAGATATGTTTTTTGCGATTTCTAATTGTGTTTGCATTTCGAATAAAGATCCAACAGAAATGTTTAAAAAGCCTAAAAGTTCTTTATCACTTTCTCTTCCAAATCCTTCTGCAATATTGCTGGGAATAGATATCGAGCTACGTCTAATTTGTGAAGTTAATCCAAAGATTTCTTCTTTTGGGAAATTATTGGTTGAAAAATAAATTTTTGTGGTCAAGGCCATTGATTTTTGCCAGATAAGGAGGCTTCTAAAATTGCTCATTTTTATATATTTTAATTAATTTGATAAAATTAATTAAAATATAAGAAAAAACCCTCAAAATAAAAAACCTTAGAACCTTAGCATCTCAGAACCTTAGAATCTCAAAACTAATTCCAATTCTCCTCAAACCCAAAATCTTCAAAACTGTCATCGCCTTCAAACATGTCAAGATCTTCTTCGTCTAAATCATCTTCAAATTCACCGTAGATATCGTCATGCATATCGGCTTCAAAGCTTTTTTCGCCTGCTTCATCTGGCATTTCTCCGTGAGAGAATAATGTTTCAGGGTATGGAGCTCCAGCAATTTGATCTTCAATAGCAGCCAATTCAACTAAGAATGTCCACATGTTGATGAAATCATATACATAAATAATTTTGGTGTTTTGCTCGTCCAGGAGATCAGATAATTTATAATCGCTCATGGTTCTTTGCTCTCCAGGAACATCACCGGTATCAAAAAGTGCAATTTCATCTTCCTGATTCCAAGTTTCATCGCAGGTATAAAACGAAGCTACTTCCATTCCGTCAAAACCAAAAGCATTGAAGATCGCATTGTGTAAATCTTCAAGAGTATCGTCTTCAAGAATTGCAATGTCTCTAAAAATATCTTCTTCGGCGTCTAGAATTACTCTAAATTTATAAACCATAATCTTTGTTTTTATTGAAAGGTCAAAGGTAAAATATAAAAAACGAAATACGAATTAGGAATTGTGATTTGTTGAAAAGATTTTAATTGCTAAAATCTATTTCCCTGATAAGCGTTTTCTAATCTTATGATAATGTTTATGATACGTACTATGACTCGGGTAAGTTCTGCTCGAAGTCATATTATTAAAAACTAAAGCGGTGAGAAATAAAATTAAAACTCCAACTAAAACGGGCGAAATAACATACATATAACCCAAATCTTTTATTTGACTTGAAGCGGTAACAGCAATAAGAGCAGTTGCACCTCCAGGAGGATGTAAAGTTTTGGTAATTTGCATACCTATAATTGAAAGAGAAACTGCCAATGGAGCAGCGATCCAAACAATATCCGGAACTAATTTATTTACAGTAACACCAATAAATGCTGAGATTAAATGTCCTCCAATTAAATTTCGAGGCTGCGAGAACGGACTTTGAATGATACCATAAATTAATACACTTGATGCTCCAAATGATCCAATTAAATAAACCATGTCACTTCCTGAAAAGTGAATAGATTCCAGATAAGCCAAAATACCAATTCCGACGAATGATCCTAAAAATGACCAAAAATGTTCTTTATAATCAACTAAAGTTTCTTTATAAAGAATGTATCGTGTTTTGCGATATCCTCTTTTTATTTTTTGAACAGGCATGTGGTATTTTTATTTTACTAAGCTCGGAGAATAAGAATAAACCGTATATGGATAAATCATTTTTGCGGTGTATTTAGAAATTAAACAGACAACAAGAATGGGTAAAAACAAAGTGTAATCGTTTGTTAAGCCACAAACTAAAAATATTGCTGTAAAAGGTGCATGAATACTGGCGCTTAAAACCGCTGCCATTCCGATAATCATAAAGTTAACGGGAATCACATTTACATGGAAAAAAGTATTTAAGATTGAAGCTAGTAATAATCCTAAAAATGCTCCAATAAAAAGACTAGGTGCAAAGACGCCCCCATCTCCTCCAGAAGCCAATGTAATTGAAGTTACAATTGGTTTTAAAAGTAAGATTCCAATAAAGGTAAAAGCTAATGTTACAGTTAAGGGAATTTCTGAAGAATTAGCAAAAATTCCTTTTATAGCGTGATATCCTTCTCCATATAATTGTGGAAAAACGAAAAGTGAAATACTTAAAACCGTTGATCCTAAAATGATTTTATAATAATGAGTGTCTATTTTTCCGAATTGAGATTTAAAAAACAAAACGCATTTTGTTAGGTAAACAGAATTCATTCCGGCTAAAATTCCCAAAAGAATAAAATATGGAATCGCTTTTAGATGCCAGGTTGTGATTGAAACTGTAAATAAAGGTTCTTCTTTTAAAATAGAAAGCAAACCATAAGCAATAGAAACGGCAATTACATTGGATATGATAAAAGCGCGTGTAACTTTTCGCGAAATAACTTCTAAGGCAAACAAAATTCCGGCAATCGGGCTACTGAATAACGCTGTAACTCCGGCTGCAACACCCGCACATATTAATTCGGTTTTGTATTGACGAAAAACATTTTCTTTTTGTTGTGCTACAGAACCAATGGTAGCAGTGGCAACCACGGTAGAAACTTCGATTCCGGTTGATCCTCCAAAAATAACAGTTAATAATCCGTTTATAAAGTGGGATGGAATTTTATAAGAAGGCAGGTTTTTTGAAGCTGATTTGGTACTTTCGAAAACCTCTTTGATACCTTTGTTTTCTTTCTTTTTGAAAAGATATTGTCTTAGAAAATAAATTACGGATAATCCAAAAACAGGAAAAATGATATAAAAAATCGGATTTACCGAAACTTCATGAAAGAAGATTTCTTCGTAATATTCGGTTATCTTTTTAAGTGAGATTCCGAGAAAGGCTGAAAGAAAGCCAATTAAAATAGAAACAATAACTAATTTTCGGAACTTAATAAATTGATGATTTTTTTTGATTTGCGCCGTTTTGTTCATCAGATGTGGATTTGTAGATCGCGACATTTATTTGCGATTTCACAAAATTAGGCAATCAAATCTGTTTTTTAATAATAAACGGTCTTTATAATTTGTTAAAATTACTAAAACAGGAAAATTATTTTACTTAAAGGAATACCACAAAGACACTAAGGCGCTAAGTTCTCTCATTAATTTTAAAAATAACTTTGTGACTTCGTGTCTTCGTGGCAAAAAAAAACTTAGTTATCGCTCATAAAACTCAATTGGCAATTCATCCGGATCAGCAATAAAAGTAAATCGTTTTTCAGTTGTTTCATCAATTCTTATAGGTTCTGATTCTATGTTTTTTGAATCCAGGAATGCAATGGTTTCTTCTAAATTAATGACTTCAAAAGCCAAATGTCTTAAGCCAACAGCTTCTGGTCTTGACGGGCGTTTCGGCGGATTTGGAAATGAAAATAATTCGACTACATAAGTGCCATTTAAGGCTAAATCGAGTTTATAAGACTGGCGTTCTTCGCGGTAAATTTCCCTAATAATCGTCAATCCCAAAACTTCCGTATAAAAAGTTTTAGATTTTTGATAATCGGAGCATAAAATGGCAATGTGGTGAACTTTATTTAAGGTAAGCATTATTTATTTTGATTCAGGTTCCTGATTTAATTTTCTAATTACTTTTGCCGGATTTCCAACGGCTAACGAGTTGTCCGGAATGTCTTTTGTAACAACAGATCCCGCGCCAATAACACAGCCTTTTCCGATAGTTACTCCCGGGCAAATTACGGAGGTTCCTCCAATCCAGCAATCATCTCCAATAGAAATCGGCAAAGCATTTTCTAATGTTTTTCGCAATTCGGCTTCAAGCGGATGAGATGCTGTATAGATTTGAACATTAGGCGCAATAAATACATTTGATCCAATAGTTACGGGAGCGCAATCTAAAACCACACAATTGACATTGAAATAAACGTTTTCTCCACAGCTAATATTGTATCCGTAATCACAATGAAAAGGTGGTTCAATATAAAAACCAGATCCTGTATTTGGAATTAATTCTTTTAAAATTTCTTTGGCTCTTTTGGTTACTCTATATTCTTTGACATTCAGACTATGCAAAAGATTTTTTGCTGTTCGGCGGCCTTTTACTAATTCAGGATCAAAAGCATTATAATATTCGCCGGAGATCATTTTTTCTTTTTCTGTTTTCATATAAGGGACTACATTTTTTTCTTAGAAATCTTCTCATGAATTTTTACTGTTTCCTGCAATGCGGCGCTCGAATACCACGGTGTTAATTCGGCTTCAAGAAGTTTAGCCTGAATTGCCGGATCTGTGGCTACAAGCTTTTGTGCTTCTTCAACAGTTTCAACATTAAAAATATAAATGCCTCTGTAATTTCGATCGTTTTTCATAAAAGGACCAGCAACAACCAGCTTTCCTTCTTTAGCTAATTTGCTAATATTTGCCATATGACCTTCAAATAATTTTTGAGTTTCTTCTTTTGAAGCAGTTGTTTTCGTTCCTGTTTTTAACAGACAGAACACATATTTTTTCATTCCGTTAGGCTCTGCATTTAGGGATTTGGCAAGATTTTCATCATATTTTGTTTCCGTTTCCTGTGAGAATCCAAGTATACCTACAAATAAAAATCCAATTATTAGTATTGTTTTTTTCATGTAAAATATATTAAAGTAATTTCTTCAAAATCACAATCTGTCCTAAATGATAAACGTCATGCTGAATGATTCCGTGAATATCTTCATAAAAATTATGGTTATTATTTTGATCTATTTTCTCGAAATCTGCATCTTTAAAATCGCTCAAACAAGCACTCCATAATTCCTGAGATTTTGCAAGACTTTGCAGTGATTGTTCCCAGGCTGGTTCAGATGAATCTAAAATAGGTACAAAATAATTATGATCGGGAGTTGTAATTATTTCACCCTGTACACGTCTTAAAATATTCCTTCTCCATTGTATTAGATGATTAACAATTTCCCAAATCGTGTTTAAATTTGGATTTATTTTTTTATAGGCCTGAGCTGCAGTAACATCTTTTAAGGTATCTGCCAAGGTAACCTCCAACCACGGATTTCCATTATAAATGGATTGATATAAATTTGAAACTCTTTTACTTTCTGACATAATTTATAGTTTTTGAAACATCTTAGCTAAGATACAAATAAGTATTTTACAACTCATCCCCGAAATTCTACAATTGGGTTATTTAATATTTTTTAACAAGTATTGTTAAAATACATTTGCCTCATCAAAAACCAATACCATGAAAACCAAAATACTTTTTACAATTACCTTTTTATTTTTAACAGCATTCATTTTTGCACAAAACACCATTTCAGGAAAAGTGGTTGACCAAAAAGGAAAACCGGTTCCGGGCGCTAATATTTACATCGACGGAACTTATGATGGAGCTACAAGTTCTGAAACAGGGGAGTTTTCTTTTGAAACAACTGCAACAGGAAATCAAAATATAATTGTTAGTTTCTTACTTTATGAAACATTTAAAACAGAAATTGATGTTACCAATTTTAAAGATCAAACGGTAAAATTAAGAGAAAATGTAAATGCACTTGATGCTGTTGTAATCACCGCCGGAACTTTAGAATCTGGCGATAAAGCAAGAGTCTCCGTTTTAAAACCTTTAGATATCGTAACCACGGCAGGTTCTGCTGGAAATATTATTGCCGCTTTGCAAACTTTACCGGGAACACAAACAGTAGGTGAGGACGGACGTTTGTTTGTACGTGGAGGAGAAGCGAGTGAAACGCAAACCTTTGTCGACGGACTTCGTGTAGCGCAACCTTATGGTGCAACTACTAATAATTTACCAACAAGGAGCCGATTTTCGCCTTTTTTGTTTAGCGGAATTGCTTTTTCTACGGGAGGATATTCAGCCGAATATGGTGAAGCGCTGTCAAGTGTTTTATTATTGAATACACAAGATGAACCTGACATGAATAAAACAGATATCGCTTTAATGACGGTAGGTTTAGGAGTTGGAAATACTCAAAAATGGAAAAAAAGCTCTTTTAGTATTAATACCAATTATATTAATCTGGCACCTTATCAGGCTGTAATTCCTCAAAATGTAGACTGGAATAGTCCTTATCAATCTTTGGGAGGTGAAGCTGTTTATCGCTACCATTTTGAAAGAGGAATTTTTAAATTATACGCTGCTTTTGATTCGGAGAAATTTGATTTAAATCAGAAAAATATAAATTTCGAAAACCCGATCAGAACCGATTTAAACAATAATAACTTTTATTTGAATGCCTCATATAAAGGAGATTTTGGAACAGGCTGGCAACTAACATCAGGAATTAGTTATGGTTACAGTAATAATAAAGTTAAATACGATATTAATGATGTTGATACCAAAGAAAATGCTGCACAGCTGAAATTAAAGTTAAGAAAAAACATTTCTAACTACTTTAAATTATCTTTTGGAGCTGATTATTTTATTACCAAATTCAATGAGAATTTTAATGATAATGTAAATATTCAGGTGGCAAATGGCTATGATTCAAACATTGCAGCATTTTATACTGAGGGAGATATTTTATTCTCGAAAAAGTTAGCAGCAAAAGTAGGTTTCCGACTTTCAAATAACAGTTTGTTAAACGAAACCAATATTGCACCAAGAGCATCTATCGCGTACAAAGTTTCAAAAAGTAGCCAGTTTTCATTTGCATACGGAGATTTCAGTCAGACTCCTGTAGTTGATTATATTAAGTTTTCAAAATACCATCAATTCGAAAGCGAAAAGGCAAGGCATTATATTTTGAATTATCAATTTACAAAACCAGGTCAGACTTTTAGAGCCGAAGCGTATTATAAAGATTACAGCAACCTGGTTCAGTACAATACAAGAGACATTGCTTATAACTCGGTTTTCAACAATAACGGTTCCGGATATGCAAAAGGATTGGATTTATTTTGGAGAGACAGCAATCTCCTTAAAAACTTAGAGTATTGGGTTTCGTATTCTTACATCGATTCAGAAAGACAATATAAAAATTTCCCAACCATGGCAACGCCTGGTTTTGTAGCCAATCACAGTTTGTCTGTTGTAACCAAATATTTCATTACCGATTGGAAATCACAAGTAGGTTTCACAAATAGTTACAGTTCAGGAAGACCTTACAATGATCCAAATCAAACGCAGTTTATGAATGGTAAAACGAAATCATACAATAGCTTGAGTTTTAACTGGGCCTATTTATTGACAACACAAAAAATCTTGTATTTCTCTGTTTCAAATGTATTAGGAACTCAAAATATTTTCGGATATGATTACGCAAAACTTCCAGATGCCAGCGGAGTGTATCAAAGACAAGCTGTTGTACCAACCGCAGATCGATTTTTCTTCGTAGGCTTCTTCTGGACGATCAGTAAAAACAAGAATGAGAATCAGTTGAAAAACTTGTAAAAAAGGGACTAAGGGTCTAAGATGCTAAGTTGCTAAGGTTTTTTCTTAGTAACTCGAATTCTGGAAATTATAAAAGATACAAAGAGAGAAATAGTATAGAAAAACCTTAGAACCTCAGAACCTTAGTATCTCAGAACCTCAAAAAAAACAATTCAGTCACCATATTCGACAACTCAGTATCATTTAATTTTAAAAGATTAAAATCCAACTTACTTTTGAAGTATAATTAGAAATAACAATAACAATAACAATAACAATAACAATAGAGTTTTAATCATCAATATAAAAAAAACTTAGACCCTTAGTAACTTAGAATCTTAGAACCTTTAAAAAAAAAATCATGACCAAAATTATTACAATTACCACGCTATTTATTTGCAGTTTATTATCTGCACAAACACAATTTGAACAAGGAATGGGGAAAGCTTTTGGGCTTTGGAAAGAAGGAAAAAATGCTGAAGCTTCGGCAATGTTCGAAAGAATTGCAGCAGCAGAAAAAACAAGTTATTTGCCAAATTATTATGTAGCTTTAATCAACACTACATCGGCTTTTTCAGAAAAAGATAAAACTAAAATCGACTTGTTACTGACAAAAGCACAAGATGCCTTAGACGTTGAATTTATTAAAGATCAGAATAATGCAGAATTATATGCGATGCAGGCTTTGATTTATACAGCCTGGGTTGTTGCAGATCCAATGACAAACGGAATGAAATATTCGGCTAAAGTAATGGAAGCTTATGCAAAAGGAAAGGCAATCGATCCAAACAATCCAAGAATTGTTTTTGGAGAAGCAGATTATCAAATCGGAGGTGCAAAATGGTCAGGTGTTGATACAAAACCCCTTTGCGCACAAGTTGATAAAGCTATCGAACTTTTTGCTACTTTTAAACCAGAAACACCTTTTTCTCCAAAATGGGGATTAGAAAGAGCTTTGGAAACTCAAAAAAATTGCAAAAAATAAAAACTAATTTAAGCCAGGAAATAAATGAAAGATAATAGAAATACATTTGCGAATTTAAAAAGTGGAACAATCGCATGTTTCAAGATTTCTATGGTCTTTACCGTTATATTTTCAGTTTTTTTAGGTGCGGATCTTACTTTCGAAAATGTTTTAATAACATTCTTTTTAAGCTGCCTGTATTCTTTCGGTTTAGGTTTCGGAAATGGTTTTATCAACGTTCTTTTAGATAAAAAATGGGATTGGCTGGAGCAGACGAATCTGCGGGTTTATTTCGGAATTTTAGCCACAGTTTTATATACAGTGCCAGCCGTCTTAGCGGTAAATTATGTTGTATTTGTAGTAATACAAAATATGCCTTTAAGTAATTTTTTTGGCGAAAGAATGATCTGGGTGCATCTTTTTTACATCATTTTATCGCTTGGAGTTTCGACTTTTATGCAAGCGAGAAGTTTTATGGTAAAATGGAAACAGGCCTCAAAATTTGAAATAACACAACAAAAGATTATTGCAGGAACGGCAAATGCCAAATTCGAAAGTTTAAAAAATCAGATCGATCCGCATTTTCTTTTTAACAGCCTAAATGTCTTAAGTTCTTTGATTGAAGAAAATCCCGATAATGCGCAACGATTTACCACTTCTTTGTCTAAAATATATCGTTACGTTTTAGAGCAAAAAGACAAAGAATTGGTTTCTGTTGAAGATGAATTGGCGTTTGCAAAAACGTATATGAATCTGCTTAAAATGCGCTTTGAAAATAGTCTGTTTTATGAATTGCCAACGACAGCAATTAACCCTGATGCCAAAGTGGTTCCCTTATCATTACAGCTTTTACTTGAAAATACGGTAAAACATAATGTAGTAAGCGAACAAAAGCCATTGCATATTAGAATTTTTATTGAAGGGGATTATTTAGCAATTCAAAATGATTTTCAGAAAAAAGAAGTTTTACAAGACAGACAAGGAGTTGGATTGCAAAATATCGTAAATCGCTACGGAATTGTAACCAACAGAAAAGTATTGATTGAACAAAATGAAAAAACATTCACCGTTAAGATTCCGGTTTTAACGAAACAAATAACAGTTATGGAAACAAATGCAGACTATAGCGATGAGAATAAAGCTTATTTCAGAGCTAAAAAAAGAGTAGAAGAACTAAAAGGATTTTACGGAAATATAATTTCGTATTGCTGCGTAATTCCGTTTTTAATTTTTATAAATTTGAGATATTCTCCTGGCTTTCAATGGTTTTGGTTTTCTGCTTTAGGCTGGGGATTTGGAGTTGTAATGCATGCTTTTAAAGTTTTCGGATACAGCTCAGATTGGGAAGAACGAAAAATCAGAGAGATTTTGGAAAAAGAAAATAACAAACAAAGCTGGAAGTAATCATGGAAACAAATTATACAGAAGCAGAACGTTATTATCAGGCCCAGAAAAGAGTAAAAGAGATTAAAGATTTTTATGCACACTTAACCGTATACTTACTTTGTAACCCAATTGTAATCGCTGTAAATCTAATGACTTCTCCGGGCTATTTATATTTTTGGTTCTCTTTGCTTGGATGGGGAGTTGCGATTGTTTTACATGGATTAAAAGCATTTGACTGTTTTCCTTTTTTAAATAAGGAATGGGAGCAGAGAAAAATAGAAGAAATCCTGGAAAAAGATAATAATAAACAACTTTGGAAATAGTCATGGAACAGGATTTTAATGAAGAAAAGCGGTACCAACAGGCTCAGAAAAAGGTTAAAGAGATAAGAGGATTCTATCAGCATCTAACAGTTTTTATTCTTGTAACTATATTGCTAATTGTAATAAATCTAATGACTTCACCAGAATATTTATGGTTTATTTGGTGCATAGTGGGTTGGGGAGTAGGAGTCATTTTTCACGGATTAAAAGTTTTTGGAATATCTCCATTTTTTAATAAAGAATGGGAAGAACGAAAAATTAAAGAATTTATAGATAAGGAAAAAGAAAGTAAAAAACAAACCTGGAAATAGTCATGGAAACAAATTGCAATTACGATCAGGAAAAATTTAAAATTGAAGCGATCTTTAGTAAAAAGATAGTGAGACTAAGATCCTTTTATATACATGCATTTATTTATGCTATCGGACTAACTTTTTATATTTTAAAAGAATTTTACGGATTTCCTCTAAATTTCTTTCCGTTGCGTTATTTGAATAGCATCGTAATGATAATCTGGACCAGTGTATTTTTAGTGTCCGCAATTGACTTATTTGCGTATTATAAGATCTTCGGAGAAGAATGGGAAGAACGCAAAATGAAAAGCCTTTTAGATAAAAAAACAAAAACACAAAAATGGGAGTAATTATGGAAGTAAATTTTAATGAAGAAGATAAATATTACCTGGCTAAAAAGAAAGTCGAGAATATAAAAGGATTTTATAGTAATTTGACATCTTATATTGGTGTAAATATAGTTTTGATTTTTATCAATTTGTATACAACACCAAATCATTTGTGGTTTTATTGGCCCTTAATGTGGTGGGGAGTTGGAGTACTCTTTCATGGTTTGAAAGTTTTTGAAGTATTTCCGGTTTTAGGAAAAGGCTGGGAAGAAAGAAAGATCAGGGAGATCATGGATAAAGAAAAAGAGAACCAAAGTAAATGGCAATAATTTTAAATTAAAATAAAATGGGACGGTTCAGAAGACGTATGTACGAAGATTATGGGCAAGAATTTAATAATGACGAGCACTTTGAAATGGCTTATCAAAAAGTGAAAAGAATTAAAGGTTTTTACTCACATTTGAAAGTTTACATTATAATTAATATTCTAATTATTATCTCAAATTTGGATGGAAATCTTTTTGGATGGAACCTTCAGGAAGATGGTTTATTAGATTGGCATACTTATTCAACAGCATTTTATTGGGGTATTGCTTTAGTGATTCATGCCTTTACAGTGTTTGGACCAGATGTTTTTTTTAACGGTGATTGGGAGCAAAAGAAAATCCGGGAATACATGGATAAAGAAGCTTCAAATACCAATAAATGGGAGTAAATTTGTACTATTTTTTTTCAATTTTTTAGTTTAGTAAATGACCACATTAATTATAGAAGACGAAAAACCGGCAGCAAGATTATTGCAGCGAAAACTTGAAAAGTTAGAGATTGCCGTCGAAACTATGTTGCATTCTGTAGAAGAATCTGTAGATTGGTTTACCAACAATGAACATCCGGACCTGATATTTTTGGATATTCAGTTGTCTGACGGTTTATCGTTTGAAATTTTTGAAAAAATAGATATTAAAAGTGCTATCATTTTCACCACAGCTTATGATGAATATGCTTTAAAAGCCTTTAAGCTCAACAGTATAGATTATCTTTTAAAACCAATTGACGAAGATGATCTGGAAATTGCCGTAACTAAATTTAAGGCACGTTTACCAAAATCAAATCCAGAGAATCAAAATCTTCAACTTGATTTTGAACAAATACGCCGAATGCTGTCAAATCCTTTTGAGAAAAATTACAAAAAGCGATTCACGGTAAAAATTGGACAGCATTTAAAAGTCATTACTACCGATGAAATTGAATGTTTCTTTAGTGAAAACAAAGGAACTTACATCCATACTTTCGATAACAGAAATTATTTAATCGATTCTACTTTAGAAATTTTGGAGCAGGAATTAGACATGAAAGATTTCTTCCGAGTAAGCAGAAAATTCATTGTACCACTTCAGGCTATAAAAGAAATTCAGGTGTATACCAATTCCCGTTTAAAAGTAATTTTACCTTCGTATAAAGAAGATGAGGTCATTGTAAGCCGCGAAAAGGTACAGGATTTTAAGAGTTGGCTGGGCTAGGTTTTTTAGCCTCCAGAATCATATAAAACTGAATTCCGAATAATATAGAAGCTAACACCAAGTGTATGGCCTGACTTCCTATTGGAAAATCAAGATAAGCCATTGCCATTCCGGTAAGGATTTCAATTCCAATTATGGCAACTACCCAGTTTATTTTTGAAAATCCTAAGCCAAATTTAGTGTTTCTAACATACAAATACAGGTTAACCAACAGTACCAAAATAGAAAAAGAGCGGTGAACATAAAAAGTAATCGACGGATTTTGTAACCAAACAATACTTGCTGTTAATCCGTTTTTCACTTGTTCATCTACAAACTGACGTACTTGTGTTCCAATCGCTACCTGAACTAAAGTCAACAATAGTGAAAATAAAAGTACGTTTCTAAAAGTTGAATTGTATTTTACAGTTGCTAATTTTGGTCTTGCCAATTGGATGATGTATAAAATTACGGCAACAATTACCAAAGCCATCACCATGTGAACCGTTATTTTTATTGGGTTCAATACAGAGTAGACTACTTTTGCACCTAACCATGCCTGAAAGCCCATCATAAAAACAACCAACCAGGAAAGTAAAGTGATTTTCTTGTTTTGTTTCCAAAATTTAAAAGAGGCAATTGCCATGAAAAAACAGGCCATTCCTGCCAAAGCGCCACAAAGTCTGTTGATATATTCAATCCAGGTGTGTAACGGATTAAAAAGCGCATAATCGTGTTTGGTATATTTTTCCCAATGTGAAGCATCAAAAGAAGTTTCAGTAGTAAAATTATCTTTCGCGACCAAAAGGCTTTCATCTTTAATAATCACTTGTCCTTTTTCGAAAGCACGGTTCGGCTCCCAGGTCAATTCTTTTAAATCTGTTGGCGGAATATAATATCCAAAACATTTTGGCCAGTCCGGACAGCCCATTCCAGATCCTGTCATACGAACCAAAGCTCCTGCGACAATTACTAAATAAACTAAAACTAATGCTGTTTTTGCGATTGTAGGGAAATATTTTTTCATTCTTTTTTAAGTGACTAAGATTCTAAATTACTTACCTGAAGTTTCAGGATTAGTTTTTTGATTTATTTAAATGGAAAGTTTTCAGGACGTTGTCTAGTGTCCCAAATATCAAGAACAATAATTTCAGTTGGTGTTATTTTATAAATTAGTTCAAAATGACTAATAATTATAAATTTTATGTCTACGTTATCAACAGAATTACCAAATTCAGGAAGCTTTAAAACAATTTTTAAATTTTCATTAAAAATAAGATTTAATTTATTACTGTATATTTTTGATTATTGCGATAATTCCAATAATCAAAAATACTCTTTCTTGAATTTTGAGCAGTAATAGACCAAATTAATCTTCTAACCATGCTTGGATTTCTTTTTGAGCTTCTTCATCAGAAATACATTCGCCGTTTTCATATTCTCGTAATGCCTGATCTATTTTTCTTTGCTCTGCTGGAGAAAAAATGCGTATATTTTTTTCATACTTTAAAGCTGGTTCATTTACTTCAGTTGGATTTTCGTCGGATAAAACATAATTATTTTCTTCCAATAAAGATTTTATTTTTAGCAATAAATCTATATCAGTCGTTTCAATTATTTTTTTTATTAAATAGAGTTTTATTTCGGATGTTGTCATGACTTATTTTTTTTACAAAATTAAGTAAATTTTCCTACAATTTTAAAGTAAGGTTTTAAATCTTTGTTGCTTTGTGCCTTTGTTCCTATGCACCTTTTTTTAGACCCATTTTTTCAGCTCTTTTGATTATAAAATCATAAGCAGCCTGATATTCGTTTGGAATATCACCTTCTAAAATGGCTTCTTTTACAGCTTCTTTTAAAACTCCAATTTCTCGGGAAGGTTTTAAATTGAAAATTTCCATGATTTCTTCACCAGAAATTGGCGGTTGAAAATTACGGACATGATCACGCTCTTCCACTTCAACGATTTTCTTGCGGACAATGTCAAAGTTTTTATGATACTTCTTAAACTTTGCTGGGTTTTTAGTTGTGATATCAGCTTCGCATAATGTCATTAAATCTTCCACATCTTCGCCGGCATCAAAAACCAAACGACGAACGGCGCTATCCGTTACAATATCTTGTGCCAAGACAATTGGGCGCGAACTCATAATCACCATTTTTTGCACAAACTTCATTTTGTGATTCAATGGCATGTGCAAACGTTCAAATATTTTCTTTGCCATCTTTCCACCAAGAAACTCATGTCCGTGAAAAGTCCAGCCTTGTTTTTTAGTGAAACGTTTTGTCGGTGCTTTTCCAATATCGTGTAATAATGCAGACCAACGCAACCAAACATCATCTGTATTTGGACAAATATTATCTACAACTTCTAATGTGTGGTAAAAGTTGTTTTTATGGGTGTGACCTTCAATTTCTTCTACCTGATTTAAAGCTGTTAATTCAGGAAGAACAATATCCAGAAGTCCGGTTTGGTATAAAAGTAAAAATCCGATTGACGGTTTATCTGTCGAAAGAATTTTATTCAATTCATCTACAATTCTTTCTCCCGAAATGATTTTAATTCTCTCCGCATTTTTCGTAATGGCATCGAGGGAATTTTTTTCGATTTCAAAACCTAACTGATTGGCAAAACGAATGGCACGAAGCATTCGCAAAGGATCATCGGAATACGTAATACTTGGATCTAAAGGCGTTTTGATAGTTTTGTTTTCCAAATCCGCCAATCCATCAAAAGGATCAGAGAGATCTCCAAATGTTTTTTCGTTTAATGATAATGCCAAAGCATTGATCGTAAAATCACGACGGTTTTGATCGTCTTCAAGTGTTCCGTTTTCGACAATCGGGTTTCTGCTGTCGAAATTATACGATTCTTTTCGGGCACCAACAAATTCTATATCAGTATCTTCAAAACGAAGCATTGCCGTTCCGTAGGTTTTAAAAACCTGTACTTTTGGGTTTTTCGGAAGTAATTCAGAAACTTTCAAAGCCAATTCGATTCCGCTTCCAACGGCAACAACGTCAATGTCTTTTTTAGAACCTCGCTTTAAAAGCAAATCACGAACAAAGCCTCCAATAACGTAACTGTCAACGTTGAGTTCCTGAGATGCTTTCGAAATAACTCCGAAGATTTTATGTTGTAAAGCTGTTTTATAGTTTGTTTGTATAGCCACGAATTCAGTAATTTTTATAAAATAATACGTTTGTGTTCAAGTGAGGAAGAATTAAAGTTTGCTAAAATTGCTAAATGTGTTTTCGAAACTTTAAGATAATTTAGACATTGTGAAATGTGCTTTGGATGCAGAAAATCACTTGATTTTATTTCAAGTATAATTTTATCAAACAAAACAAAATCAGCATAAAATTTGTGATCCAATATGATGTCTTTATAATTTACCAAATATTCTTTTTCTCTTTCAAATGGAATATTTGCCTTTTTGAATTCATATTCTAAAGCATCTTTATATACGATTTCAGAAAAACCTCCACCTAAATTTCTATGAACATCAAATAAAATTCCCATTATTTGATAACTTTCCAGTTGATATAATATTTTTGTCATTGCCTAAATTTTTCCGCCACGAATTCACGAATTTTTTAATTAATTTTTAAAAAGTTAATTCGTTAATTCGTGGCCATTATTTAGAATACAACTTTCAATTATATATTGAAATGTTATTTGGAATTTTATAGTTGCAAATTTACAACATAGAACACGCCTTTTACAATCAAATCTTTACTTTTTTAAACAAATTCATATTTTTAGGATTAAATTCTATTAAAACAAAAAACTTAACGCTGAATTTCACAAATCAAAATCAAAAAAAAGAAATTCGTGAATTCGTGGCGGAAAAACGATCAGTACATATTCACTTATAGAACTATCAAACAAATCAATTCGTATTGCTGTATTTTAAAAATTCAATTTGTATTTTTGAATCATAGAAAAACGTACAAATGAAAATTGTTATATCGCCTGCGAAGTCACTGAATTTCGAAAAAGAATTACCAACTACTCAATATACTGAACCGTCTTTTTTAAAAGAAGCGCGCCAGGTTCACAAAATTTTAAAGACTAAAAAACCAGCAGAATTGTCTGAATTAATGTCTATTTCTGAAAAGTTGTCTGATTTAAACTGGGAGCGTAATCAAAAATGGAAAACGCCTTTTTCTCCTGAAAATGCACGCCCGGCTGTTTATACTTTTGATGGTGATGTTTATACCGGATTGGATGCTTATACTATTCCGTTAGAAAAATTAGAAGTATTACAAGATAAACTTAGAATTTTATCGGGACTTTATGGTGTTTTAAAACCACTGGATTTAATGCAGGCATACCGTTTAGAAATGGGAACAAAAATGCCAGTAGGTGAATACAAAAACTTACATGAATTCTGGAAGCCAACCGTTACAAAAGCGTTGAATAAAGAGTTGACAAAAGGAGAGCTGTTTGTGAATTTAGCCAGTAACGAATATTTTTCAGCAGTTGATGTAAAAACATTAAAAGTTCCTGTAATCACTCCGGATTTTAAAGATTACAAAGATGGGAAATTAAAAATGATTAGTTTCTTTGCAAAAAAGGCGAGAGGTATGATGGTACGTTATATTATCGATACTAATGCGGAAACTATTGATGACTTAAAAGGTTTCAATTATGAAGGTTATCAGTTTGATGCGAATCTTTCTAAAGGAAATCATTTGGTTTTTACGAGATAATTTTTAAGATGCTATGGTTCTAAGTTTCTAAGATACTAAGGTTTTGCCTGAGAGTCGGAGACTTTATCTATATTGTAGAAAGGGATTTCAATCCCTGTAATCTAATTAAAATAAAAAAGCCGGGTAAAATAAATTACCCGGCTTTTTCGTATTATAAATTATAAATCAATTATTATATTAACGCTATTAATGCATTGCATCAGCAGGATTAATCTTGTTTTTACCTCTTTTGATAAAGAGGATAATTGGAATACAACATAAGAACATAATACCTAGATACATAAAAATGTCTATGTACGACATTACGGTACTTTGCTTCATAATTGAATAATCGATAGCCTGATAGGCTTTTTTAAGGGCAACATCGGCGCTATATCCTTTTGACATAAAAGCTCTTTGCATTCCTTGAATACGTTGTTGAACGTCAAACTTTGCAGGATCTAAATTGTTAATTAGATTTACTCTGTGTTCCTGACTAAAACGAGTGATAAAAGTGGTGATAATTGCAATACCAAATGAACCTCCTAATTGACGCATCATTCCGGTAAAAGCGGCTCCTTCACCAATATGTTTTCCTTTTAAAGTTGAAAGTGAAAGTGTGGTAATAGGTACAAAAAGTAATCCTAAACCAATTCCTCTTAAAATCAATGGCCAATACATATGTTCTACACCAGTATCAGGTGTCATACGAGTTTGCATCATAAAGGTAAAAAAGAAGAAAACTAAAAATCCAACTCCTACCATATAAGCTTGCGGAACTCCTTTCTGGATCATGTTACCCACAAAAGGCATCATGAACGCAGTGGTAATTGAACCTGGAATCAATAATAATCCGGCATCCGTTGCGGTCCATCCTAAAATAGACTGTGTGTAAATCGGAATAATTAAAGTTGATCCGTATAATCCAAAACCAAGAATAAAACACATTACGGTTCCAATTCTAAGATTTCCGTCTTTTAAAACACTTAGATTTACAATTGGATGTTTATAGGTTAGCTCTCTCCAAATAAACAGTACCAATCCAAGAACTGTTACTACACTTAATGTTACAATAAGAGAATCATTAAACCAGTCGTCTTGTTGACCATGTTCCAGAACGAATTGTAATGATCCGATAAAAGCCGATAGCAATATAATTCCCCACCAGTCAACCTGATTCGCTTTTAGTTTTTCTCCGTATTTCGGGCTTCTAACAAAAGTCAAAGCCAAAATAGTAGCGATAATTCCTAACGGAATATTGATATAAAAGATATAAGGCCAGGAATAATTATCTACTAAATAACCTCCTAAAGGTGGCCCTAAAGTTGGTCCAACAATTACTCCCATTCCGTAAATAGCTTGCGCCATACCACGTTTTGCAATCGGATAACTTTCGGTAATAATGGTTTGGGCTGTTACAAGTAAGGCGCCTCCACCCATTCCCTGAACAAACCTAAAGGCTACTAGTTCCCAAATATTGGTTGCGTTACCACATAAAAAGGAGCAGACTGTAAATATTATTATGGAAGCCACAAAATAATTACGTCTTCCAAATTGCTGTGATAACCAGCTCGTCATCGGAATTACAATAACATTCGCAATTGCGTATGCTGTAATTACCCACGCCACATCGGTCAAGGTAGCACCAAGACTTCCGCGCATGTCTGTAAGAGCTACGTTTACAATCGTTGTATCTACAATTTCCAGCAAGGCACAAAGTACTGCTGTAATGGTAATAATAACGCGTCTGTAACCGTATTCTACTAAATCGTCGTCTGCTTGTACTGCTGTTGCCATTTATTTATTTTAAATGTACGTCTACATCAACATTCATTCCCGGGCGTAATAATTTTACTTTCTCAGGGTCATTCGTTGGATCTAAACTAATTTTTACCGGTAATCTTTGAATTGTTTTTACGAAGTTTCCTGTTGCGTTATCAGGAGGTAATAATGAAAAACGAGATCCTGTAGCTGGAGAGAATGATGTTACAATTCCTTTAAACTCATAGTTAGGATAAGCATCTACTTTTAAGGTTACTTTTTGTCCCACAATCATTTTGTTTAATTGTGTTTCTTTGAAGTTAGCTACAACCCAAGCCTCATTGTTATTGATGATGTAAAATAAAGATTGTCCTGGCTGAACCAATTGTCCTGGCTGAATATCAACTTTAGAAACCTGACCATCAATTGCAGCTGTTACAACTGTATATGTAAGATTTAAATGAGCAACATCCAACATTGTTTTAGCTCTTTTAATGTTTGCAGCAGCAACTTCAGTTTGTTTGTCAGAAGCTTTAGATTTAGATTCAATTACCGATTTTTGGTAAGAACTAGCTCTTTGTTGTTGCTCTAAAACACGAACTTGATTTTCAGCCTCATCTTTTGCAGATAAAGCCTGTTCGTATTGTTGTTTAGTGATTGTATGTGTTTTGTATAGATTATTATAACGATTGTAGTCGTTAGTAATTTGTCTCAATCTAATTTTAGCACTTTCGATAGAACCACTTGCAGATCTCATTTGAGCATCTGAAACTGAAATGCTTGCATTTGCACTACCAATATCTGCTTTTGCAGCTTCGTATTGACCTTCAGCACCTAACAAAGCAGCATTTGCTTCGTCAATCTTCAATTGATAATCTCTTTTATCGATAGTAAATAAAGTATCTCCTTTTTTTACAAAATCATTATCTTTTACATACACTTTACTAATGTATCCAGATACTCTCGGAATAATTGGATTCATTTTTTTCTCAATCTGAGCATCATCTGTTTCTTCGTGAGACTGTCCGTGTAAGTATTTTGTTATTCCGTAAGTTCCCCCCAATAAAACCAAAACGGTTAGTATAATGATGAATTTAGTATTTGTTTTTTTCTTTTCCATGAGAGCGATCGATTATATTTTAGAAAGATTGAATGATTGAGATAATTGGCCTGATACTGAAAGTAATTCGTAATATTTTTGAATAATGGTTGCTTTAGATAAAGCAGTATTAATTTTAGCATTTAAATGCTCTACATCAGCCTCAACCAAGTCATTGGTGTCAGACAATCCATTATCAAATTTATCTTTTACAAGTCTGTAGTTTTCAGATGCTTGTTGAAGTGCTTCGTCATAAACCACACTTTGGTTAATGGCTAAATCGTAATCTTCAATAGATTTCTGAACTTCATTTTTAATACGATCAGTCAAAATTGCTTCTGAACTTTTTGTTTCTAAAGCCTGGCTTTCGGCAACTTTTACATGTGCACTGTTTTTATAGAGTCCTGAAATATCGTATGACAAACCAAGTCCAAAATTCATTGCATATTTTACAGTAATAAAATCTTTAAGATCCAGTGCTGTATAACCACCTAATAAGGCAAGTGAAGGATAATAACCTGCTTTTGCTATTTTGATATTAGCCTCGCTCGCTTTTTGTTGCAAACGAATAGCCTCTAAATCCTTTCTGTTTTCAAGCGCAACGGCATCAGATGATGGTGCATTGCTTGTTTTTAAGCTAAAGAAATCGCCTTCGTTAACGACCAATTTTACACTTGGATCTAACTTAAGTAAAGTAGTCAGGTAAAAGTTAATATTATTGATGTTGTTATTGGCTTCATCGATAGATAATTGCGTTTTTGAAACCAATAATTGTGATTTCAATAAATCATTTCTTGGAATGATTCCGTTTTTCTCTAATTCGGTAAAATCAGTAACACGCTGTTTGGCTTGTTTTTGATTTTCGTTTAAAAGATCCAATGTTTTTTGAGCTTTGTATAAGGCAGTATAATAAGTGATTACACGCAAAGCGACATCTTCTTTTGTTTTGGCAGCATAAGCACTTTCAGCTTCATACAAATTATCATATGCTTTAATGCTGTTCTGAATTTTAAATCCGGAAAATATTGGCAAACTTAGCGTTGCCATACCTAATAACGCCTGATCCGGAGATGGCATTGGCTCAGCACTTGCCTGATCACTGCTATTATTATGCAGGTCGATTGAAGCTTTTGTCAATCTTTGATATTGGCCAGAAATTTTAATATCTGGATATTGATTGTTTTTAACCTCTTGTAGTTCGTATTTTTTTGAGTTTACCTTAGTGTTGGCAAGCGTAACTTCGTTACTTTTTTCCCAAGCCAGTTTTACGGCTTCGTCTAAGGTTAAACTTGTTTTTTCTTGTGCTTCTATTGATGAGATTCCAATGAAGAAAATACCAAAGAGCAATAATGGATTAATTTTCATAAACAAGTAGCGCTTTTATAGTTTGTTGAATGTGCTTTGTAAGACTGGTTTTAATGTAATTATTATACATTTCTTCTGTGTTTAAATTCAATAATTCCACGAAAAAGGATTTATTCATATGAAAGTGAAAAAAGGTTCCGATTATGGTCGGTGTAAGCAGCGGAATTATAATATCTTTTCTAAATACGCCTTTTGCCTGACCTTGTGCTATAATACTTTCAACCGATTTAAGATTTCCTTTTTTCAATTCGGTAAAGGCAATCATGCTTTTTTCTCTCTTTTCTGAATTGATTTCAAAATGTAAAACTCTGAAAATACCTTTGTTACAACTGATTCTATTAATGTAAATTTCGATTAATTTATTGACTTTTTCAAGAGGTTCGAGATTTTCTTGTAATAAATTTTCGAGTTGTAATTTTAAATCAGATGTTTTGTAAAGAATTAAAGCCTCCAGTAGTCTTTCTTTTGAACCAAAATAATACGAGACCATTGCAATATTAATTTTTGCATGTTTTGAGATATCCCGTATCGATGTACCCTCAAATCCTTTCTCAGAAAATAGCTTTTCAGCAACCTCCAGAATCTGAATTTTTTTATCGTTTAATTCGATGTTTGACATGGTCGTTTTTCTAATCGGGTACAAAATTAAACAAGCGTTTAAATTAAACAGTTGTTTAATTTTATTTTAACAAAAAATTAACATAAAAGGATGTGGTAGTTTTATGTTAATATTTTGATTAAATGAGTTAGAAAAAATTATTTTTCCAGAATGAGTTTTAGTGGATTTTGTCTAGTATCAAAGATATTAGAGACATATACAATTTGCGTAAGTTCGTCGATCCAGTAAATAATTTTATAATTCTTATAAACTAAGTATCTAAAATCTTCAATTCTTTTTGATAATAATTCCTCTTTTTGTCCGCCGTAAGCATTGAATTCTAACGTAAATGAAATATCGACTATTCCATTTACTAAAGTTTGAGCAACTTTAATCCCTGCTTTAAATTTGTAATATTCAAAAATGTCATCAAGTTTATCTTCGGCAAATTGTGTCCAATAAACTGTTAATCCCATTTTTTAATTTTAGATTTTAAGTCTTTTGCAGAGATTATTCTACCTTTTTTTGCATCATCAAGTGATTGATCAATTTCCTTATTAAATTGATCAATACTCATCGATTTCATTTCCTGGTCAAATAACTTTACTTTTTGTTTGTGAAGTATTGTTTCAAGATGAGTGACTATTTCTTCGCTTTCAAGTCTTAGAAATTCCTGAACGAAAGATATTTTGCGAGCTTCTAAATCCATGATAATTGAGTTTATTCAAATGTACGAAATAATTATAAAGTTTTTATTTATCGGATCTCCCCAACAAATTCCGAAATCTTCCCACTACCACTTTCGCTTAAATGCTTAATAAAAGCACTTCCAATAATAGCGCCTTTTGCATATTTCGTAGCTTGATTAAAAGTTTCTTTATTCGAAATTCCGAAACCAATAATTTGTGGATTTTTCAAATTCATGTTTGCAATTCTTTCGAAATAATCTTCCTGAACATTTGCAAAACCAGATTGAGAACCCGTAACACTTGCAGAACTTACCATATAAATAAATCCGTTTGAAACGCTGTCAATAAAACGAATACGTTCATCTGAAGTTTGAGGCGTAATCAAAAAGACATTGATTAATCCGTATTTTTCGAAAATAGCTTTGTATTCATCTGCATACACATCAACAGGTAAATCCGGAATAATTAAACCGTCGATACCAATTTCGGCACATTTTTTACAGAATGCTTCAACTCCGTATTGCAACATCGGGTTGAAATATCCCATAATAATCAACGGAATTTTTACGCTTTCGCGGATGTTCTTCAGCTGATCGAAAAGAATTTGAGTCGTCATTCCGTTATGAAGTGCCGTGGTTGAACTCGCCTGAATCGTTGGTCCATCGGCCAAAGGATCGCTAAAAGGCAAACCAATTTCGATTAAGTCAACGCCATTTTTTTCTAAATCCTGAATAATCTGAACCGTATCGTTTAAGTTAGGATATCCGGCAGAAAAATAGATAGAAAGTATTTTTTTATCTTCTTGTAATTTTTGAGTTATTCTGTTCATTTTTTTTTATGTTTTTCTCCTGCAAGGTTTTCAAACCTTGTGGGTATTTATAAGTTATTTCTTTGCCACCCCCGATAACTATCGGGGTAAAAGATTTTCACTGATTATTGCTGGAAATATATTTCACGCAGATTTAAAATAGATTTAAGCTGATTTGCGCAGATCTTTTTAATTTAATCTGCTCTAATCTGCCAGATCTGCGTGAAAAAAATCTTTTAATCTGTGCAATCTGTGGGTTTATTTTTTTTAAATCTTCGCAACTTTGCTTGTCCAATTATCATTTTTATTTTCGACCAATAATAATCCGGAATCTGAATCATTCATTTGTCCAACTAATTCTCCTTTGTTATTCCAAAATGCACTTTGTCCCGCTGAAGGATAACCCCAGGATTCTCCACTGAAATTTGACATCAAAATATTCATTGTATGTTTCTCAGCATAACTTTGCAAATCGCGATATGCATTCGGAATCCCGTTTGGTGTAAAGAAAATACTGGCGATGTAAATATCAGTTGCTCTTTTACAGGCATTTTCCGGATGTAACGGATTATCGATATCAGCACAAATGGCAAATGAAATCTTTTGATCTTTAATAGTAATCATGGGATTATAATTAAATGAAGATTGAAAAAATTTGTCTTCGCCTTCATGCAAAAATTGTTTTGTATAAATGGAGACCAAATTATCCGGAGCAATAACAAACTCTCCGATAAACATTTGATCTTCAATTTGAATTGCTGCTCCGGCAACAATAATAATATTATTTTCAGAAGCCAGTTTTTTCAAATGATCCAGTCGCGAATCGTCTTTTTTGAAAGCCAGTTTTTGAGCATTTTCTCTTTCGTAACCTGTAATAGACATTTCAGGAAATGCAATTAGTTGTGCTCCATTTTGCACTGCCAATTCGATAAGATTGTAATGATCTTTTAAATTAGCTTCAATATCTCCTCGCGTTGGTTTTGTTTGTGCTGCTGCTAGAATCATTTATTCAGTTTTATTTTTTACTTGTCAATGCGATTTTTATTCCTAATGCGATCAAAACGCCTCCACAAGTTTTGTTGACATAATTTGAAAGTCTTTTATTGTGTTTTAATTTTGAAAAAATTATCGAAGCAAAGTTTGCCAAAATTAAACACCATATTGTCCCTGTAATGGTGAAGGTTATACCAAGTTTAATGAACGGTACAACTGTATTTGTTACGTGTGGATCAATAAATTGCGGCAGAAAAGAAATAAAAAACAAGGCAACTTTTGGATTTAAAACATTTGTAAGAACTCCATCCCGGTATATTTTCTTTAGATTAATTGACCTTTCTGAAACTAATGTTTCTGTATTTAATTGGGATCTGTCTGTTAACATTTTGTATCCAATATATAACAAGTAAGCCGCACCGGCATATTTTATGATATTGAAAACCAATATTGATTTGGCAATAATAAGGGAAAGACCAAAAGCGGCTAAAGTAGTATGAATTAGGGAACCCGTTGCGATACCTAATACAGACATTATTCCTGCTTTTTTTCCTTGCGCCATACTTCTGCTTAATATAAAAATGGTATCATTACCGGGAGTTATATTTAGTAACAGACCAGTTAGAATAAAAGTTTCGTAATTGATTATTCCAGTCATTCTTTGTTTTTATCGTATAAAATTTTCAAAATTCTCCAGCAAATTAGATTCTATAGAGGTATTAACTTTCTATATAAATCCAGGCAATGATTCCTGACTTCAATGTGACTTCAACTCTTTTATAAGCATTAGATTCGAATATGTCTACTTTAGCTAAATCTGAAGGAGAGATGTTATAAACAATACCATGTATAGGGTCTGTAGCATCTTCTGTTGGTACTGCCACCACATAATCGGCCATTCCAAATTCTTCTTCGATCTGCAGACTTTTCAGTTTGTGATTCAAAAGCTGATCTTTAGTTCCAGTCAATACTTTATTAAAAAGCTGCATTTGAATCTGTTTTGACCGTAATGTTCCATAAGAGAATAACTTTTCCATAATTATCATTTTCTCGTTTTATTTTACAACTTAAAATATTCAATATAATTGTCTAAATCTTTATCACCGCGTCCCGAAAGGCTGATGACAACAATATCTGTTGGTTTAAATTTCTTTTGATCTAAAACCGCAAAAGCATGTGCACTCTCAATGGCCGGAATAATTCCTTCTAATTTAGTCAATTGCAAACCGGCATTCATCGCATCATCATCAGTAACAGAGAAAAACTCGCCGCGTCCTGTTTGTGCCAAATGCGCGTGCATCGGTCCAACACCAGGATAATCAAGTCCGGCAGAAATCGAATAAGGTTCAGTAATTTGTCCGTCAGGAGTTTGCATTAAAAGGGTTTTGCAACCGTGAATAACACCTACTTTTCCTAATTTACTTGTTGCGGCACTATGTCCGCTGTCGACACCTTTTCCGGCTGCTTCGACTGCTATGATTCCAACTTCTGGCTCGTGCAAAAAGTGGTAATAGGTTCCGGCGGCATTACTTCCACCACCGATGCAAGCTACAACATAATCAGGGTTTTCACGACCTTCTTTTTCTTTTAACTGCCATTTTATTTCTTCAGAAATTACACTTTGAAAACGTGTTACCATATCCGGATAAGGATGAGGGCCTATCGCAGATCCGATAATATAATGGGTGTCAACCGGATTATTGATCCAATCACGAATCGCTTCGTTTGTAGCATCTTTCAAAGTTCTGGAACCCGAAAGTGCAGGACGAACTTCTGCACCTAACATTTTCATACGGGCCACGTTTGGCGCCTGACGTGCAATGTCAATTTCGCCCATGTAAACGATACATTCTAAGCCCATTAAAGCACAAACTGTTGCGGTTGCAACTCCATGCTGACCGGCTCCGGTTTCGGCAATAATTCTTTTTTTGCCTAAACGTTTGGCTACCAATATTTGGCCAATGGTGTTGTTTACCTTATGAGCTCCGGTATGATTTAAGTCTTCTCTTTTCAGATAAACTTTGGTATTGTATTTTTCAGATAAACGCTTTGCAAAATAAAGCGGACTAGGGCGTCCAACGTAATCCTTTAATAATTGGTCAAACTCCGCTTTAAAATCGGGTTCGCTTGTTATTTTTAAATAATTCTGACGTAATTCTTCTACATTCGGATACAACATTTCGGGAATATAAGCTCCTCCAAATTCTCCGTAATATCCTTTTTCGTTAACATTAAAGTTCATTTCGTTTAAAGTTTAAAAGTTGGCAACATCAAATTTTCGTTTGAAATTGCTTAATAGATTTTTATTTTTTAACCCCGGTTCGATTTCAAATTTACTATTTACATCGATAGCATAAATAGGTAAATTGGTTTTTGATATCTCTTCGATTGCATTTAATTCATTTATTCCGATGCCACCGCTCAAAAAGAATGGTTTTTCAGACTTGTATTTTTTTAATATCGTCCAGTCAAAAGTGGTTCCGTTACCGCCTGGCAATTTTCCTTTTGTGTCAAATAAGAAGTAATCGCAAACAGCTTCGTAAGGTTTTAAAATCTCAAAATCAAAATCGTTATCTGCAGAAAAAGCTTTTATGATTTCGATTTTTTTGCCCAACTTCATTTTTAATTCTTCACAAAATGCTGCCGATTCATTTCCATGTAATTGTACAGCCTGTAAATCGTATTTTGCAACTTTATCTAATATTTCTTCCTGACTTTGATCAACAAAAACACCTGCTTTTTTTGTTGTTTTGAGCAATTCCGGAATCGTTCCGTTAAAATATCTCGCGGATTTTTCCCAGAAAATAAAACCCATATAATCGGGTAGGAGTGCACCTACTTCGAGTATGTTTTCAGGATATTTCATGCCGCATATTTTCAGTTTCATTCGTTGTGTTTTTTTAACCGCAAAGGGCGCAAAGGTTTTTATTTTTGATTGTGCTTACAAACGCAAAGTTCGCAAAGTTTTTTCGCCACGACCCGAACGATAGTGAACAGTCGAAGCAATTCACGAATGAGAATAAATAAATTCGTGAATTCGGGGCTATTTTATACGCTCAAATTTTTAATAAATTCTGTTGCGGCCTCGCCGGCGTTGTCTGTTTTCATGAAGTTTTCTCCAATTAAGAAGCCACTGTAACCATATGGTCTTAATTCTGAAATGGCTTCGATGGATGAGATGCCGCTTTCGGAAACTTTTACAAAATCATCCGGAATTTGTGCTGCCAGCTGTTTACTGAAATCCAGACTAACTTCGAATGTTTTTAGGTTTCTGTTGTTTACGCCAATCATATCTAAACTTGGCATAATCGATTTTTCCAGTTCTTCCTGATTATGAACTTCAAGCAAAACTTCCAGACCTAATTTCTTAGCAAATTCAGATAGTGATTTGATTTCTTCACGGGTTAAAACAGCTGCGATCAATAAAATTAAATCGGCTCCAAAAGCTTTAGCTTCTAAAATTTGGTATTCGTCAACAATAAATTCTTTTCGCAAAAGCGGAATATTCACACTCGCTCTTGCCAAAAGTAAATCGTCAAGTGAACCTCCAAAATATTTACCATCTGTTAAAACCGAAATTCCACAAGCGCCTGCATTTTCATATCCTTTCACGACTTCTTCAACCGTAAAACTATGATTGATAACTGATTTTGAAGGTGAACGACGTTTGTGTTCCGCAATAATTCCGGTTGTACTTGTTCTCAATTTTTGACTTAAAGAAATCGTTTCTCTTCCAAAAAACACCGAACTTTCCAATTGCGAAACCGGAATAATTGATTTTTTAAGAACGACTTCGCGTTGTTTATCAAATATTATTTTATCTAAAATATTCATTGTTATTATAATTTAAAGATTGAAAAATTTAAAGATTAAAAAAATATGATCTAGAAATTAAACATCTATTTTAGTATTTAAGTATTTTATAAAGTTTGATAAGTTTTGAGATATTTCAATGCTTAAATCATAACTTTTTTGAATTTCTAATTGATTACAAAATTGAAGTTCTCTGGATAATATTAGCATACTTCTGACTTCTGCACAACTTCCTTTTGAAATTTTTAGATATCGTATTAATTGCTTGTTATTATTATATTCTGATCCTTCGGCAATATTATTTGTAATGGAGACAATAGCTCTTTTTATTTGATCTTTGAATCCAAATTCTCTTTCAAAAGGTTTACTATTCATTAATGTGAAAATTAATTTAGCTAACTGAATTCCTTTTTTATAGACTTCAAATTCTTCAAAAGATTTAGTCATAATTTTTCAATTTTTAAATCATTAAATCTTTTAATTTATTTAATGCCTTTAATCCTTTTCCAGAAAAAAGACTTTCTTTTGCCAATTCAAATCCTTCTAATGGAGAACATTTGGTAACGGTTGCAATTGCCATTGCAGCATTTGCCAAAACCACATTGTTTTGAGCTTCTGTTCCTTTTCCTGAGATGATATTAGTGAACATTTCTGCTGATTCTTCGATTGTTTTTCCGCCTTCAATTTCAGTTTGAGAGAGAAGTCTAACGCCAAAATCAGAAGGGTTTAACATGCCTTCCATATGTGATGTTATTGTTTTGGTTGGACCTGTTAAGGAAATTTCATCATATCCGTCAAGCGAATGTAAAATCGTAAAATTGATATCCGTATTCTGGTATAAATAAGCATACATTCGGGCTAATTCAAGGTTGAAAACACCTACCAATTGATTCTGCGGAAACGACGGATTTACCATTGGTCCCAACATATTAAAGAATGTTTTTACGGCCAGTTCTTTTCTGATTGGTCCTACATTTTTCATAGCCGGGTGAAATAGGGGAGCGTGTAAAACGCAAATTCCGGCTTTGTCAATACATTTTTCTAAGAATGAAGGATCGTTGCTGAATTTAATTCCCATTTTTTCCATCACGTTGCTTGATCCTGAAATAGAGGATACGCCGTAATTTCCGTGTTTGGCTACTTTAATTCCAGCTCCGGCTGATATAAACGAAGCCAAAGTCGAGATGTTGAAAGTGTCTTTTCCATCGCCACCGGTTCCGCATAAATCGATGGTGTTGTAAGCTGATAAATCAACACGAATACACAATTCTAATAAAGCTTCACGAAAACCCGAAAGCTCATCAATAGTAATACTGCGCATCATGAATACGGTCAAAAATGCCGAAATCTGACTTGGATTATAATTTCCACTTGAAATATTAATCAGTACATCTTTGGCTTCTTCTTTAGAAAGCACTTCGTGGTTGATTAATTTATTTAATATATGTTTCATTTTTTCTTTTAAGTTGCTAAGGTTCTAAGTTACTGAGGTTCTAAGTTTTCCTACTGAGACTGTAAACTGAGACTGAGACTAATAATTGTTAATGTTCATTTCCCTGATAAATCCACATGGGTTCTGTTTTTCCGGCTCTTTCGAATCCGTTCTTTTTGTAAAAATCAACTGCTTTTCCGTCTGCGGTTAACATTTGCATGTGAAAGAGACTGTATTTCTCCTGCATTTTATCGACAATCATTTTTCCAATTCCTTTTCCCTGATAATCCGGAAGCACCAATAAATGCGGATAATAAACAGTCAAAAATCCATCAGAAATAGCATTCCCAAGCCCGATTAGTTTTTTTCCTTCCCAAGCCGTAATTAAAGTCTCTGAATTTAAAAGGCCGTTATATAATTCGTTTGGTTTGTTGGCTGAACTCCATTCATTTGCTTTGTATAAAGTCAATATGTCTTCAATGTTGATTGCTTTGGTATCTGAAAGTGTTATCATTTTTTAAGGTTCTAAGTTGCTAAGAGACTAAGGTTCTGAGTTTTTTTGACTGAGACTGTAAACTGAGACTGAATACTAACTCTTAATCCAGTTCTCCAAGATCAATTTTCCTTTTGGTGTCAACACACTTTCCGGATGAAACTGAACGCCTCTAACATCATAAGTTTTATGTCTTAGTGACATAATTTGCCCATTTTCGTCTATTGAAGTTGCTTCTAAAACGTCTGGTAAATTGGCATCAACAACCCAGGAGTGGTATCTTCCTACTTCGAATTCATTTCCTAATCCGTCAAATAAAAGTTCGTCTGAAACTACTGTTTTTACATTCGTTGCAACTCCGTGATATACTTTATCAAGGTTAGATAATGTTCCTCCAAAAACTTCTCCAATGGCTTGTTGACCCAGACAAACCCCTAAAATGCTTTTTGTTGGAGCATATTTTCGAATAACTGCTTTCAATAAACCAGCTTCATCCGGAATTCCAGGTCCCGGAGAAAGTAATATTTTATCGAAAGAAGCGATTTCATCTATATCAAATTCATCGTTTCTGTAAACGGTAACTTCGCAGTTTAAATCTTCTAAATAGTGCACTAAATTATAAGTGAAACTATCGTAATTGTCTATAACTAATATTTTTTTCATTTTTTTTGAGGTGCTAAGTTTCTAAGATTCTGAGTTGCTAAGTTTTTTTATCTGTGACTGAAAACTGCGACTGAAAACTTTTTTTATTTTTCCCGAACGTATTTTTCTGTGATAATTCGGTTGATGCCTAATTTTTCTACTTTTTCTATTCCTTTTTGAGTTAGCGTATCATTTTTGATTTTTACAACGAACTCAAATTTTCCATTTTCCCATTGACGGTTATTGAAATATTCCAGATTTTCAGTGTAAACACTGTCTTTCAAAGTATATTTTCCACCTCCGCCAAAGAATACTGCTGCTGTGCTGTCTTTTCCGTTATTCAGATCATGATTAAAAAAGGCAAAATGGGTATCATTTATAATTTTAATCATTTTTGTTTTTGGATTGAAAGTTGAGAAAGTTGAATCTTTTTCTGTCGTTTCTGCTGATATAAGACGCCAGGTTCCGATTAACGGAATTGCTGTTGTTTCTTTCTTAGTTTCACAAGAGGCAAAAAGCAAAAATGCAATCAAAAAGGGAATTAGGTTTTTCATGTTTAATTGAAAGATTAAATGATTTAATAATTGAAAGATTCCACAAAATCTTTCAATCTTTTAATTTTTAAATTCTTAAATTTTTTCTGCCATTTCAAGCGCCGTATTCAACGCTCTTAATTTATTATAAACTTCCTGCATTTCGCTTTCTTCATCTGAACTGGCAACAATTCCGGCTCCGGCCTGGCAGTGTAATTGATGATTTTTGCTTAAGAAAGTACGAATCATAATGGCGTGATTAAAGTTTCCTTCAAAATCCATGAAACCTATTGCGCCTCCGTAGAAATTACGGTTTGTTTTCTCGTAATCTTCGATCAATTGCATCGCTCTGTGTTTTGGCGCACCGCTTAAAGTTCCTGCCGGGAAAGTATCGGCAACCACTTGCATCGTTGTAGCTTTCTCATGTAAATGTCCCGTAACTTTTGAAACCAGGTGAATAACGTGAGAGAAAAACTGAACTTCTCTGTATTTCTCAACGTTTACATCATGTCCGTTTCTACTTAAATCGTTTCTTGCTAAGTCGACTAACATTACGTGTTCGCTGTTTTCTTTTTTGTCTTCAGAAAGTTGTTTGGCTAAAACCGCATCGCGTTCATCATTTCCGGTTCTTTTGAACGTTCCTGCGATTGGATGAATTTCTGCTTTTCTGTTTTTTACGATAATTTGTGCTTCGGGCGAAGACCCAAATATTTTGAAATCTCCATAGTCAAAAAAGAATAAATAAGGAGATGGATTGATGCTGCGTAAAGCTCTGTAAACATTGAATTCGTCGCCTTTGAAACCTTGCGTAAAACGACGGGATAAAACCAGTTGAAATACATCGCCCCTAAAACAATGCTTCTTTGCCAAAGCCACATTATGTTTGAATTCTTCATCGGTTAAATTAGAATAGCCTTCTCCTTCTTTGCTGAATTTGTAGGATGCAATATTTCTGGATTGTAATAATTGTTCAATTTCCGAAATATTGTTTCTTCCATCTAAACTATGACAAAAAATATACGCCTCATTTTTAAAGTGATTGATCGCAATGATGTTTTGATAAACTGCATAAAAAACATCCGGAATTAAAGTGGCACTGTCTTTTTTAGCAATCGAAACTTTCTCGAAATAACGAACAGCATCGTAAGAAATGTATCCGAATAAACCATTGTTAATGAATTTAAAATCGTTTTTCTCTGCTTTAAACTGACTCGAAAACTCCTGAATTACTTCCGGAATATTAGTCGAAGCATCGATTGCAATTTGCTCAGTAGATCCATCAGGGAAAGTTTTGGAGATGATTTCGTTTTCAATTTTAATTGTAGCAATCGGGTTGCAGCAAACGTAGGAGAAACTGTTGTCATTTCCGTGATAATCACTACTTTCAAGTAGTAAACTATTTGGAAATTTATCTCTGATTTTAAAATAAATACTTACCGGCGTGATGGTGTCTGCCAGAATTTGTTTGTAGTGTGTGTTGAGTATAAAAGGTTTCAATGTATATAGTTTTTTAATTTTTAGAATATTCAGTTTAGTTTTGACCAAAAAAAAAGGCTTGTCGTGATGACAAGCCTTTTATATTTATAGTTTTACAATACCATAGGAAGCTCTGTTCACGACGTTTGACGTAAATTCTTCCACCACCAAGTATTGTTCATTAATGTTTTCATTTTCTTATTTTGATATCACAAAGATATAAATGTAAATTGGAATAGGAGATATAAAATTTTAAAAAAATCTTTTCTTAATTTGAAAATTTGTTAAATTTAAAAAGAAACGATCCCTTTTAAATGCTTAATTTCCACTGGCAATTGTATTGTTTTGGTTCATTCGAAAGTCTGGATTCCCTTTGATATTAGGCGTTGTAAACAATTCACTGTTTTTAAGTTTGGTATAATCTAAGAAGAATGCAGGATTACCATAAAATTTTTGAATTGTTGGATTTCCAGTTCCGGCTTCACTTATAATTCCGCCATTGCAATTGTTAATTATAAGATTATTGAATGTTATTTTAGACAAATTAACATCCCCATCTCCAATATTTCCTTCTAATAAAACAAAAGGAGTAAAGCCTGAAATGATACTATTTGATAAGTTAAAGTAAGTATTCTCTCTAACATACACAGATTCTCTGACTAAGCCCTGATTGTTTTCTTCCATATTAACCAAAGTAATATTGGTAGCGTCAATCTTAGTCAATTTTTTAGACATATCCGTATTTCCAATTTTATCATAAGAATCAACTTCGAAACATCTTGATCCCGAAATGTCAGATGAAAAAGGATGACGAATGGCAATACTGTTGCTTATATTACATTGAACACCTTGGGTAAAATCGAAATCATCATCTGTAGTTCGGTATGAAATTAGGTTGTTCATAACTAAATCTCCTCCATAACTTTCAAAAGAGTCATCATTAGAATAACTAACCTGGATATTACTCAAAACAGTTTTTCTCCCAACTCCTGCTAATGAAATTCCGTTAAGTTCTTTTAATGAACTCAGTTTTCTGCCGGCATATTCCACTCTTACATATTTTAAAATTCCAGAATTATCTTCCGGATTTTGACCTCCATAATGATTTAACATTGGTTCCAGGTCAAAAGGAAGCGTGTGTAAACCACCTAGTGTATTTATTGGCGCTTTTCCAAGAATAATGAGTCCGCCCCAATCTCCGGGTTTTCTCTCTGAAATTTCTTTATTTGAAGTAAACACGATAGGATCAGTTTCTAAACCTTCGGCCATGATTTTGGCACCATTTGTTATAACAAGTGTTCCGCAAGTTTTATCGTCGCCGCGAATTACAGTTCCGGGTTCAATAGTTAAAGTTGCATTATTGGTTACATACACAACACCTACGAGTTGGTAAGTATTACGTTTTGTTAGTCGTGTGTCTTTATCAATATTTCCGGCAATAATATTGGTTGCCTCACTATATTCTGTTTTGGCCGGATTAAAATTGGTCCAGTTGGTCATCCAGTTTGTGCTACCAATAATTCCTTTTGGCTGTTGTTGTGCTTGTATAAAAAAGCTGCTTAGCAGAGTTAGAATTGCAAATTGTATTTTTGTTTTCATAACTGTGATTTAGTTTTGTAGTTTCTTTTTTTTTAGTTCCCCAAAATTAGAAGCCCAATGTTAATCAAAGTCTTAGCTGTTATTATGAAAGTGTTATCTCAATATTAACAATGTTATCTTTTTGAAAAAAAACATAAAAAAACCTCAATAGTCTTAAACTATTGAGGTTTTTCTTATAATAGTAAGAAGTTTAAAATATTAGAATTTTAAAGCTACTGTCAATTCGAAATCGTCATTGATAGTTTTGTCTCCTAAGTTTTCGAAGAAGTTACCAGAGTTGTATTTGATATCGTATTTAGTTCTGTCAACTTTGAAAGCAGATGTAGCAGTGTTTCCAGCTACAGTGATGTCAAAAGTTACTGGTGCAGTGATTCCTTTGATAGTTAAATCAGCAGTTACAGTATAAACGTCAGTAGATTTAGCTCCGATAGTTTTGAAAACTAATTTTGCAGTTGGGAATTTATCAGTTCCAAAGAAATCAGCTGATTTCAAGTGACCGTTTAATTTTCCTTGGTATTCTCCAGTTAAATCTGTAGAAGTTAAAGAAGTCATGTCAACTGTAAAGCTACCACCAACTAATTTTTTTCCTTTGAAAACTACAGCTCCGTCTTTGAAGTTTACAGTTCCAGAGTGTTCTCCAGTTACTTTTTTACCTACCCATTTGATAGTAGATGCTTTTACGTCGATTTTCTTTGTTTGAGCATTTACTGAAATACTAGCCACCGCTACGAATAATGCTATTGCAATTGTTTTGAAATTTTTCATTTTGTTAAAATTGATTTTGGATTAATAATAATTATATAGTGATAAATAATTCCTCGTGAGATTTTCTAACTTTTTTGTAATGTTGAGCGTCGTCCTCACCATGTCTGTAACCAACAGTTGCAATAACTGAAGCGTTTAAGCCTAACTTATCAAAACCTAAGATTTCATTAAATTGAGCTGCATTGAAACCTTCCATTGGAGTTGCATCGATTTTTAATTCAGAAGCAGCACTTAATAAAGTTCCTAAAGCAATATAAGTTTGTTTTGCTGACCAAATGTTCTTAGCGTCATCAGTTAAGTTTGCGATTGTACCTTTCATCATGTCGCTGAAACCACCTAAAGCTTCAACAGGAACACCTCTTGTTTCGCTAATGTTTTTAATGTAGTTGTCTACAGATTCTGCGCCAAGATTCAAATCATTTGCAAAAATGAACAATTGAGAAGCATCTGTAATTTGAGTTTGACCGTAAGCTGCTGCTTTCAATTTTTCTCTAACTTCAGGATTTTCAACAATAACAACTTTATAAGGTTGTAATCCGTATGAAGAAGCACTTAGTCTAACAGCTTCTTTTAAAGTATTTAAATCTGAAGCAGAGATTTTTTTAGTTGCATCAAATTTTTTGGTTGCGTATCTCCAATTTAGATTTTCTAATAGTGTACTCATAATATTAATTTTGTTGGGTTCGGTATTTTTCTAATAATTTATTTAATAATTCTAATTCTTCCGGGCTTATATTATCAGCAAATAAACGCTCGTGTTCATCTACTTTCGGATCTAATTCTTTTAAAACATCCAGCCCTTTTTGGGTTATCGAAACTTCAATTTTTCTTCGATTGCCCGGGCAAACATTTCTCGTTACATAATCTTTCAATAATAGTTTGTCAACCAATCGTGTCGTATTACTGGTTTTAGCCAGCATACGTTCCTGTATCACACACATATTAGCAGGATTTCCTTTTTGTCCTCTTAATATACGTAGCACATTATATTGTTCTCCGGATAAATCATACGGTTTCATCAACTCGCTGAAATGATCCTGAATTACGTTCTGCGTGTACATGATATTCAGAATAACTTTTTTCGCATTATCCATCTTAACTGTACTTTTTATAACCTCTTCAATTGTCATAGTCGTAAGTGTATAATTTGTATATACAAATGTAAAACTTTTAATAGTTGTATATACAAATGTGATGTTAAATTTTCGTTAATTCAATTAACGTCTATTTTATAACTATACTTATCCTATATAACTAAAGTAAAAGTACTATAAATTTTTAATTTAAAATACTGTATTAAGGGTGTTTAACGATATTTTAAAGTTAGTCGTTCAACTTTGTCAAAGTTTTCGTAGCGGAACTTAAACCCGAAAGGTTTTTTAAAACCTTTTAGAAAATCTAAAATCTAAAATCTAAAATCTAAAATCAATAAGGGCGTGCCACCATCCCGATGAGCGGGCAAACATACTTTGCGCTTATGCGCCCTCTCATCGGTATGCTGTCAGGCTTTCGCTGCTACTGCGGTAGCTTAGCTCTATCCTTCACGCGGGCATAGAATACAGCAAACCTGACAAGTTTTCAAAACCTGTCAGGTTTGCTAAGCGTGAGCGATTAGGATTTAAATTAACCAGAGTTACATTTTTATCTACTTAAGTACTCTTCAATATAATTGTTTATTATTTTTCGCTGTTCAATTGTCGCGTCATTATCCATATCCCTGTGCTCGATAGGAGTGGGTTGAACTGTAATCCCATATTTTTTCTTCTCTTCCTCAGTTGGTAATACATTTTCATCTGCCGGGTAATTACTGGAACGCAACGTATATACCTGAGGATGACTAACTCTCGGAAGTGGCATTCTTCTATTGTCCATCGTTATAATTCTATAAACTAATTTTGGGTGTTCAGTAGCAAACAATGCTGTCATATCGCCACCATTCGAATGTCCTATTAAAGTTAAATGCTTAAAATCTAATTCAGGTTTCGTTTTTTTAAATTCATTTATGACAAACAAAATGTTTTCAACGCCTCTTTCCCAATTAGGTCTTCTGGTAATTTTTAAATCGCCATCCATGGCAAGAAGCTCATCAGTAGGTAATTCGTGCTGAATGCTAATAACAAAATATCCTTTTGAAGCTAAGTTCTCCGTTAAATAAGAATATATTCTGTTATCTCCACCTTTATTCTCTCCATAACCGTGACTAAAAATGATCACTTGTTGTTTATTTATTTTCTTATTTATCTCTGGATAATATAGAGCAACCGGAATTACTCGATTTCTTGATTTGTCAAACAATTGCAGACTATCCAATTTTACATCGTAAATAGTATTTGATGCCTGAACGTTTGCTTTTTTGTTACCGGAACAACTTAATAATAGGAAACAAATTAAAATAAGAGAATATAGTTTGCGCATTTATTGGTTTGTTTTATAGAATTGCTAAACCCGACAGGTTTAAAAATCTGTCGGGTTTGATTCGTATTTGAGGTAATAATTTTAGTGTAGTTTTTTCTCGTATGCTCTTCGTGCAGCACCTCTAAAATAAACTTCGCCACAATAGGTATAATTTAATCGGTCTAAAATTTTAAGCATCGGAACATTATCAAAATTAGTATCTACCTTAATACTATTAACATTATTTTCAATGCTTAAACCTTCAATGTGTTCAAAAAGTTTTGTAGCAATACCTTTTCCTTTTGCCAATTTGGATACTGCCACACGATGTACCACAACATAATCGCCATTCGTCAGCCATTTGCCTTCGATTTCCTCGTAAGCCGGTTCTATGTCGAAAATAATGGCAGCGTAACATAAAATGGTTTCATTTTCGGTAAGCACATATCCAAAACCATTATTGATATCATTTGTAATCGAAAGTTCGTTAGGATAACCATCTTGCCATTGTTTGCTTCCTTCTAAACGCCTTTGTTCAATAGCATCTTGGATAATTTCCCAAATTTGAGGTACTTCTGCAAGAGTTGCTTTTCTTAATTGTAATGCTGTTAAGCTCATTTTTAATCTAACTATATAAGGTGTTAATGAGGTAATTTGTCTTTAATAAAACCATAAAACCAGGTTCCTGCAATTGCGCTTAATAAAGTGACCACAATCACGGTAACACCAGTTCCAATTTGAGCGAACAGAGGTCCTGGACAAGCTCCGGTAATGGCCCATCCAAAACCAAATAGTAATCCGCCGTAAATTTGACCTTTGCTGAAAACCTTTGGCTGAATTTCTATTTTTTCACCGTGAATGGTTTTAATATTGAATCTTTTAATGATTTGAACAGAAATTATGCCAACTACAACAGCACTTCCAATTACGCCATACATAAAGAAAGATTGCAATTGAAACATTTCCTGAATACGGAACCAGCTGATGATTTCGGCTTTTACGAATACAATTCCGAAAAAGATTCCAACCAAAAGATATTTTAAGTTTGAGAATCCTGAATCTTTTATGTGGCTTGCGTTGATTCCTTCTGTATCTGTATTTTTATTTTCTAAATGAGTCATTTTTGAAATTTTAAAGTGAAAGAATGTCCTAAAGAGCAAGAATATAAGGCAGAATCAAATTTGCCATGATGAAACCGCCAATCATAAAACAGATTGTCGCTACTAATGAAGGCCATTGTAAATTTGAAATTCCCATAATCGCATGTCCGCTCGTGCATCCACCAGCGTAACGCGTTCCGAAACCAACTAAAAAACCACCAACTACAATCATGATAAAACCTCGAAGTGTGAATAAACTTTCCCAGGAAAATAATTCTTTTGGTAATAAACCAGAATGATCTGTAATACTGTAAGAAGCCAATTGCTCCGAAAGCTGTGGTGTAATTTCAACCGGATTTGGATTAGCTAAAAAGTAGGCAGCGATAACTCCGCCAAGGAAAATTCCGAAAACGAAGAATAAATTCCAGCTTTCTTTTTTCCAGTCGTATTTAAAAAACGAAATATTCGCCGGAATACAAGCTGCACAAATATGGCGTAAAGACGAACTAATCCCGAAAGATTTATTTCCGATAATCAACAAAATAGGAACAGTCAATCCAATTAACGGCCCCGCAACGTACCAAGGCCAAGGTTCTTTTATAATTTCTAGCATATTTTTAAGGTTCTAAGGGACTAAGATTCTAAGTTACTAAGGTTTATTTTTTAATGGTTTGAGTTATTAAGTTTAAAGGTCAAAAAATCTTAGAACCTTAGAATCTTAGCAACTCAGAACCTTTATTTTAATACTTTACTCTGACAAACGAAATCTGATTTCGGAATTGCTGTTTTTGCAATTGCTCCAAAACCGCCGTCAATTTCGGTAAAGTTTCTGAAACCGCGTGCTTGTAAAATGGACGCTGCGATCATACTTCTGTAACCACCTGCGCAATGTAGATAAAAATGCTCCTTTGGATTAATGTCTTTTACCCAGTCATTAATATAAGCCAAAGGTTTGCTGTAAGCATCTTCGATATGTTCTGCTTCATATTCCGTTTCTTTTCGAACATCAATGACTTTGTCTTCTTCTATTTTAAATTCAGAAGCAAATTGTTCAGCCGAAATTCTATTTACAGTATCTATTTCGAAACCTGCTTTTTGCCAGGCCTCAAAACCACCTTCTAAATGTCCGATAATCGAATCGAAACCTACACGGCTTAAACGTGTTACGGTTTCTTCTTCCAGACCATTTTCGGTTACTAATATAATAGGTTGTTTTACATTGGCAATCAAAGTTCCAACCCATGGAGCAAAATCTCCGTTGATACCTATATTAATAGATTGCGGAATAAATCCTTTATAGAAATCAGCACTTTTTCGGGTATCTAAAATTAAAGCTCCGGTTTCTTCGGCCACAGCTTCAAAATCTTCTGCTTTTATCGCTTTCATTCCGTTATGCAAAACCGATTCAAAGCTTTCGTAACCACCTTTGTTCATGGCTACGTTCATGCTGAAATAAGCTGGAGGAGGTAATAATCCGTCGGTAACTTCAGTAATAAATTCGGCTTCGGTCATATCGGCACGCAAAGCATAATTCGTTGCTTTTTGGTTTCCGATAGTCGAAACGGTTTCTTTGCTCATGTTTTTCCCGCAAGCGCTTCCCGCACCATGCGCCGGATAAACAATTACGTCATCCGCCAAAGTCATCACTTTATCTCTCAACGAATGAAATAAAATGCCGGCCAATTGATCTTGTGTCATTCCAGCCGCTTTTTGCGCTAAATCCGGACGACCAACATCTCCGATAAATAAAGTATCTCCAGAAAAAATCGCATGATCTTTTCCGTTTTCGTCAATCAATAAATACGTCGTACTTTCCATAGTGTGTCCCGGAGTGTGCAACGCTTTTATTGTAATATTCCCGATTTTAAATTCTTGTCCGTCTTTCGCAGAAATGCAGTCGAATTCACAAGCCGCATTAGGCCCGTAAACGATTGGCGCTCCGGTCTCTTTGCTTAAATCAATATGACCCGAAACAAAATCGGCGTGGAAATGCGTTTCAAAGATGTATTTTAATTTAACCTGATCGCGTTCTAAACGATCTAAATAAGGCTGAATTTCCCTAAGCGGATCAATTATCGCCGCTTCTCCGTTTGATGTTATATAGTATGCACCTTGCGCAAGGCAGCCAGTGTAAATTTGTTCAATTTTCATGATATGAAATCTAAAATAAGTTCTACAAAGGTAACTTTGTTTTTTCGGAAAGTAAGTGACTAATGTTACAGAAATTCGACTTTTCCAAAAAAACGTGTGATAGTTTTACCATATAAGTTATATAAGCAATTATAAGTTGGAGTTTAATTGCGTTGAACTTATATTAGCTCATATAAGTTTAATCGGTTTAGAGTTATAACACACTGTAATTAAATGAACTTATATGACTTATATGGTGGAAAAAAATGTTTGTGGGTTTCACCATATAAGTCATATAAGCAATTATAAGTTGGAGTTTAATTGCGTTGAACTTATGTGAGCTCATATAAGTTTAACCAATTAGAGTTATAACGCACTGCAATTAAATGAACTTATATCACTTATATGGTGAAAAAAATAAATCTACGTAATTTTACACTTCTACAAAAATCATAAATATGAACACAACAGACTTATTAGATCAAATTGCTTTTATAAAAGAGATTGATAAAGTAAAATACATTCAGCGAAAAACGAAGCTCTTTAATAGCAACCGATGCGAAAATGATGCAGAACACAGCTGGCATTTGGCTTTGATGGCAATTGTATTGGCAGAACATTCAGACCAACCGATTGATGTTTTGAAAGTGGTGAAAATGGTTTTGATTCATGATATTGTAGAAATCGACGCAGGAGATGTTTTTATTTATGATACACAAAAAAGTCACGATAATACCGATGAAGAACGCTTGGCCGCCAATCGTATTTTTGGTTTGCTTCCGAAAAAACAAGGAGAGGACATGATCGCCATTTGGGAAGAATTTGAAGAGGGTGAAACCAATGAAGCCAAATTTGCAAAATCGATGGACAGGCTAGAACCTTTATTACAAAACACCTCCAACGATGGAGGAACCTGGAAGGAATTTGGCGTGCCCTATAAAAAGGTTTACGAAAAAAAGAGCGTTATAAAAGAAGGTTCCACAACTTTATGGAATTACGCTGAAGGTTTAATAAATGAAAGTGTTGAAAAAGGAATTTTGAAAAAGGAATAAATATTAAACACATAGAATCATAGTTTTTCATAGCTTAAAAAAAGGCGTTTCACTAATTTAAAGACACATAGCTATGTGTTTTGAAGCAAGTGAAACGCCTTTTTACGTTTCCAAAATCCTATGTCTCTATGTGTTTAATATTTTAGCTTTTAAATTTTTCAAAATTGTTGAAAAGTTTAACAAATACCAGCATATAAACTTTTTTTAAAGGCAGGAATTTCGGGTTTTAATGGGTAAATTTGTGGAACTTCATAAAACCAAATACCACTATAATGGAAGAAATGCTTTTTTATGACCGAATGCAATTCGCCTTCACAATTACCTTTCACTACCTTTTTCCGCAACTTACAATGGGTCTATCTTTGATCATTGTTTATTTTAAATGGAAATATCTTAAAACTCAAAACGAACAATACAATCACGCTACGCATTTCTGGATGAAGATTTTTGCCCTGAATTTCGCGATGGGCGTGGTAACCGGAATCCCGATGGAATTTCAATTCGGAACCAATTGGGCTAAATTCTCTGAATTAACCGGAGGTATTATCGGTCAGACCTTGGCGATGGAAGGAATGTTTTCCTTCTTTTTAGAATCTTCCTTTCTTGGAATCTTTTTATTTGGAGAAAAACTCCTCGGACATAAATGGCATTTTGTAACCGGAGTGTTAATTATGATTGGTTCCTGGGCCAGTGGTTATTTGATTATCGCTACACATTCGTGGATGCAGAATCCGGTTGGGTATGAAATTCTCGAAAACGGAAAATTTGTATTAACGAATTTCAAAGCTTTATTTTTAAATCCGTGGCTTTGGCCTTCTTATTTACACAATCAGGCCGCTTCTTTGGTTACGAGTTCTTTTGTCGTGGCGGGAATTGGCGCTTTTTATATTTTGAGTCAGAAGAATGTTTCTTTTGGGAAATTGTTTCTTAAAACTGGCGTTATTTTCGGATTGATTTCGAGTATAATTGTCGCAGTTCCAACGGGAGATTTACTAGCGAAAAATGTTGTAAAATATCAGCCGGTAACTTTTGCCGCGATGGAAGGGATTTTTCACACCGAAAAAAGAGGCTCTGAAATTGTTTTAATCGGTCAGCCCGATGTAAAAGACAAAAAACTGGATAATAAAATCGCAGTTCCTAATATTTTGAGTTTCCTTACCTATGGAAATTGGGATCAGGAAATTAAAGGTTTGGATCAATTTGAAGAAGATTTGCATCCAACTAATATTTCAGGCTTATATTATGCCTATCATATTATGGTTGGACTCGGAACTGTATTTATTGGTTTGATGGTCCTTTCTCTTTTTCAGTTAATCAGAGGGAAATTGTTTGAAACCAAATGGATTTTATGGTCGCTCATGTTTATGATGCCTTTTCCGTATATCGCCAATACAACAGGCTGGTATACTGCAGAACTAGGAAGACAGCCATGGCTGGTTTATAATTTAATGCGAACCGCAGCCGGCGCTTCGCCAACCGTTTCGTCCGGAAATACCTTGTTTACTTTATTAGGTTTTATAGGATTGTATCTTTTACTCGGAATGCTGTTTTTGCTTTTGATTGGGAAAATTATCAATAAAGGACCTCATCATGTGGAACTTTCAACAGAAAAAATATAAGTATGGAATTTTTTTGGTACGTCGTTTTAATGGGAATTCTGGCCGTTTATATTGTATTGGATGGTTATGATTTTGGAGCAGGAATTATTCATTTGTTTTTTGCCAATACAGAAAAAGATAAAAAAGCAATTACAAGCGCAATTGGTCCGTTTTGGGATGCCAACGAAGTTTGGATCATCGCTGCCGGTGGTGTTTTGTTTTTTGCTTTTCCAACTTTATATGCATCGTCTTTTAGTGGCTTTTATTTGCCTTTGATTATGATTTTATGGCTGTTGATTTTCCGTGCCATCGGATTAGAAATGCGCGGGCAGGTGCATCATCCTATGTGGGAAGCCATTTGGGATAAAGCGTTCGGAATCGCGAGTTTGCTTTTGGCGTTGTTCTTCGGAATCGCTTTGGGAAATATCGTGCGCGGTGTCAATCTCGGAATGGTGCAAAACGGCGTTTCGACGCAGGAACCGCATTTTTTCTTTTTGCCGTTATGGAATCCAACTTTCAGCCCAAAAGCAAATGAATTGGGAATTATAGATTGGTTTACGATTTTCCTCGGAATTGTGAGTGTTGTCGCTTTAACGATTCACGGCGCCAATTGGATTATATTTAAAACCAATTCGTCTTTAAATGCACAGCTTAAAAATGTGGTTTTTAAACTGAATATTGTTTTACTGATTTTAGTTTTCATCTCCTTACAAATCTGGCATTTTATAGAACCTCAGCCGTTTCATAATTTTATTGAAAATCCAATTTTGTGGTTTTTCCCAATAATGACTTTTGTTGGTATCTTGGGATTATTCAAAGTTCGTTCGTTCAAAAAAGACGGTCAGGCCTTTATATTTTCCACCTTATTTTTAGTGGGAGGATTCGCTTCAACAGCAGTTTCAATTTTTCCGAATGTTTTGCCTTCGACTAATAATGTAAATCCGTCCTTAACGATTTATAATACTGCCGCCGGAGAGTATGGTTTGAACGCCGGTCTGAGTTGGTTTTTTATCGCTTTGTTTTTGGTGATTGTCTATTTTATTATTCAGTATCGTGTTTTTAGCGGGAAGATGGATGATGTTGGGTATGGGGAGCATTGATTTTTGTTTGCCACTAATTGCATAAATTTTCACGAATTAATTATAGGAATAGCCGTTGGTTTTAACTGACGGTTTTTAAATTTTAGAGAATCTGAAATTTATTATAAAATGGGTATATTTGGCTAAAGCCGGGAAGATATTCTATAAAGCGTTATGAAGAAAAAAGTAGTAATTATATTTTTAGCTCTTGTCTTAATTATATCAGGGAAATTTCTTTTTCAAAAATGGTATTTTAATTCAGATAGAATTCATGAAAGACAAGAAGAAACATGGAATGAAAGAATATCAAATTATAAATATGTAGAATACATTCCGATTGTTTTTCAACAAGATGAACTTATCGATGCACGAGATTTACTTTCTAAGACTCATGTTAAAAACGTTATCCATGTTTTAATGTTTTATAACGAAGAATTTAAAGTACAAAAAGGTAAATTACTTGTATCTAGTAAGATTGATAGAAAGACTTTGTGGAATTATACCACAAAAGCAAACGATTCTGTTTGGTTGGTTGAGCATCAGATAGAAAAACAGATACCGAAAACCTGAGTTTACCCGAGTCTGCGTTAGGGATAGAAGTGGTATCCTTTTTTGTGGCTTTTTCTGCCACAAAAAAGATATAGCGGATAGCCCGGCCGGAGGTAACGCCCAAATTATTAATCTACTATTCTTAAATAAAAAAAATCTGCAAAATCTGCGAGAAACCAAAAAATTCCTAAAACAAAACTTCTTTTGTAATTATATAAAACCCCATTATCAGGACAAACCAGCCAAAAATAGGTTTCAGTTTAGTTCCGTCGATTTTTTTAGACAGCTGGCTTCCTACTACCATTCCGAGAAGTGCCATTGCAGATACGCCTAATAAAAAAGGATAATTGATGGGAGTTCCGATGTATAAATCGCCTGCAAAACCTATGGAGGAATTGATTGAGATAATTAATAACGAAGTTCCAACGGCTTGTTTCATGGGTAATTTGGCGAAAAAGAGCAGGGCAGGAATAATTAAGAATCCACCACCAGCGCCGAGAAATCCGGTTATGATTCCGACAATGAAACCTATAAAACTAAGTTGAATATAATTGGTTTCGGCCCCTTTTATTTCGGGTTGATTTTTTCGAATCATCGAAATCGCCGCCGTAATCATCAAGACCGAAAAGATAATCATAATCAGAAAATCTTTAGAAACAGAATAAGAAGCAATTGAAAATAAAGTCGAAGCAATCTGCGGAAAAATAACTTCACGAATAATTAAAATTGAAATCACAGACGGAATCGCAAAGTACAATGCCGATTTCAGTTTAAGATTTCCAATCTTATAATGACTGTAACTGCCAGACATTGCAGTCAAGCCCACAATAAACAAAGAATAAGAGGTAGCCTGCTCTGGATTTACTTTAAACAAATAAACTAAAATTGGAATGGTCAGTATCGATCCGCCTCCGCCAATTAGGCCCAGCGAAATCCCGATAATAATCGAAGCAAAATAACCCAGATATTCCATTGCATTTGTTTTTATGCAAAGGTGGTTTGATTAAAAGAAATCTACAGTAACATTTATCACAGAAGCGCTATATATTTTTTTTCGCCACGAATTNNATTCGTGGCTATTTTTAATTATCTCAAAAGCTCGATTTGGTTGCGGTTGAGTTTGACTAAACCTCTTTGTTCCATTTTTTTGAGTAATCTGGAAACGACTTCTCTTGAGGTGTTTAATTCGGTTGCAATTTCCTGATGCGATAAATTTACTTCAGAACAACCACAGGCATCCGAATGTCTTTTTAGATAGAATTCCAAACGTTCATCCATCGAACGAAAAGCAATATTGTCGACAACTTCCAGTACTTCTTCAAAGCGGCTTCGGTAGGTTTCGATTACAAATTCGTACCAGGACCGGTGTTCCATCATCCATTTGTCCATCATTTGCAACGGAATCATCATAACGGAAACATCTTCGACTACTTTGGCCATGATTTGGCTTTTTTCGCTTTTGGTGGTGCAGATCATCGAAATGGCGCAGGCTTGCCCGGGTTGTAAATAATACATTAAAAACTCGCCGCCGTCTTCGCCTTCGCGGTAAATTTTGATTTTTCCTTTGGTGATTAAAACGGTGTTTTTGATGTATTGTCCGGTTCGCATTAAAATGGTACCGGCTTCAAAATCCTGTGCACTTCCGTTTTCTTCGATGGTCGAAAGGAGCTCGCTGGAGAAATTCGGGAATATATCTTTTAAGGAGTGTTGCATTTATTGTGTTGTTTTTTTACCACAAATTACACAAATTCCCACTAATTAATTTGTGACTAACTTTTTTATTAAAATCATTTTAATCCATTAATCTCTGGCCGATTTTTTTTTAACAAGAGCAAAGCGATGTTAGGTAATTTGTGAAATTTGCGAAATTTGTGGTTAAACCTATTTAATAAAATTCATTTTAATCCATTAATCTGTGGCTATTGTTTTTTACCACAACCGATGGTTAAGTAATTCGTGAATTCGTGGTCAACCTTTTTATCAAAATGAAATCAAAACCTCTCATTTGATACAAAGATAGCAGATTGAAATGGGATAAATTATTAGAAAACCATATTTGGCTGCATTTTATGAAAATGAAAAAATCCTATTTTCTATCGATTTTATAGGGTGTATTTTTAAAAATAGTGAGTAAATTTGTGTTTCACTGATTATAATACTTTCTCTAAAACGTTTTCTGAGAATAATAATCGAAATCGCATTTGGCACGTTTTTAATTAATAGAAACGTCGTAATTTTACAAAAACACATTTATTATGAATTTATCACAAGAAGATTGGGTTAATCAGCTTGCTGCTGACGAGAATGCAGTTATACTGGACGTAAGAACTGAAGACGAATTTAATGACGGTTATATCGAGAATGCCGTGAACATTGACATTAATAAAGGTCAGGGTTTTATTTATGAAATCGAAGAGTTAGATAAAAACAAAAACTATTATGTGTATTGCCGTTCTGGAGCCAGAAGCGCAAAAGCCTGCCAGGTTATGAATGAATTAGGTATAAATAATGCCTATAATCTGCTTGGTGGAATTCTGGACTGGGAAGGGGATACCGTGAATCCATAAATTAGAAGAAGAGGCAAGAAAAAGCCTCTTTTTTCGTTTAAATGCTATTAATAACCAAACTATAAAGTATCAGATTATGAGTTTAATACCCGAAGAATATCAGATTACAAACCTGATAAATCAAGATACGTATCTTGTAAATGGAGAATTGAAAAAATGGACAGGGCAAACCACACCTGTGTTTTCTACTATATCTTCTACAGAAAAATATACACCAACATTATTAGGATCAATTCCGTTCATGGCAGAAAAAGAAGCTGCTGAAGTGGTTGAAGCTGCTAATGCGGCTTATAATAAAGGACAAGGTTTATGGCCAACAATGAAAGTGGTGGACCGTATTAAATGCATGGAAAATTTCGTAAGACAGATGAAGGAAACCCGCGAAGAAGTGGTGAAACTTTTGATGTGGGAAATCGGAAAAAACCTTGGCGACTCTCAAAAAGAATTTGACAGAACGGTTGAATATATTCAGGATACTATTGCCAGTTATAAAGAACTAAACGGACGTAGTTCGCACTTTGAAAAAGTACAGGGTGTGAACGCGATGATTCGCCGTGGACCTCTTGGGGTTGTTTTGTGTCTTGGACCTTACAATTATCCTTTAAACGAAACTTTCTCGTTGTTGATTCCGGCTTTGATTATGGGGAATACTGTAATCTTTAAACCGGCGAAACACGGTGTTTTATGTATTTCGCCTTTGTTGGAAGCTTTTAGAAGCAGTTTTCCAAAAGGAGTTATCAATATCGTTTACGGAAGAGGTCGCGAAGTGGCTTCTCCAATCATGAAATCGGGTAAAATTGATGTTTTGGCTTTAATCGGAAATAGTAAATCGGCAATTGCTTTGCAGGATCAGCATCCAAACAAAAACAGACTGCGTTTGATTTTAGGTTTAGAAGCAAAAAATCCGGCAATTATTTTACCAGATGCCGATCTGGATTTGGCTATTCAGGAATGTATTACAGGAACTTTATCTTTTAACGGACAACGTTGTACCGCTTTGAAAGTATTATATGTTCATGCTTCTATTGCTGATGAATTTAATAAGCGTTTCTCTGAAAAAGTAGATGCTTTAAAATTTGGCAATCCATGGGAAAGCGGCGCTTCTTTAACGCCACTTCCGGAAACAGACAAACCCGCTTACATTCAGGGATTAATTGACGATGCAACAAGTAAAGGAGCAAAAATCCTAAACGAAAAAGGCGGAAAACATACTGATAATTATATCTTCCCAGCAGTTTTATATCCGGTAAACAGCGAAATGCGCGTGTATCACGAAGAACAATTTGGACCAGTAGTACCTATTATTTCTTTCAATGATATTCAGGAACCACTAGATGATATGGCCGAATCTAACTACGGTCAACAAGTAAGTTTGTTCGGAAAAGATATTAAAACTTTGGCACCGCTTATCGATGCTTTAGTAAATCTTGTTTGTAGAGTAAACCTCAACAGTTCTTGCCAAAGAGGACCGGACGCGTTCCCGTTTACAGGACGTAAAGATTCTGCTGTAGGAACTTTAAGTATTCCGGATGCTTTGCGTTCTTTCTCAATCCGTACGTTCGTGGCTTCAAAAGATATCGCTTATAACAATGAAATTTTACAGGAATTGCTAAACAGCAAGGAATCAAATTTCATTAATACCGATTATATTTTGTAGTTATTAAGGTTATATATTAATTGTAGATACCGTCTTTTTTCGCCAGAGAAAGACGGTTTTTCTTTTTGTCTAAGTTGCTAAGGTTCTAAGATACTAAGGTTCTGAGGTTTTTGCCACGAAGGCGCTAGGACGTTAAGTTTTTCTTTTTAATCTCGCAAGGTCGCCAAGTTTTTTTAAAGCTTTTAAATTTGTTGAACTTTGCGGCTTTGCGACTTTGCGTGCAATTTTCAACAGTGAGTAATAACTCCTGATAAAAGTCCAGGAAAATAAACTTTGCGACCCTTGCGTAATTCTTTGCGACCTTTGCGGTTAAGTTACGCCCAACGCAACAAAAATCATAATTTTACCAAAAAGTGTAACATTAAGTTTAAAAAATCCACTAATATTATATCCTTATTAAATCATCAAAAATCTTAAAACAAGTTATGAGAAAAAATGTACTTCAATTAGTGGTAATTGCATTTGTTTTTCTTGCACAAAACAGCTTTGGGCAGGAATTGTATATGCCGCGAAATATAAAAGAAGCTTACGCTAAAGGCACTCGTTCGATGGACGGAAAACCAGGGAAAAACTACTGGCAGAATCACGGAACATATACCATGGAAATTTCGGTTGATCCAAAAACTAAAATCGTTAGCGGAACAGAATCTATTGTTTATGAAAATAACAGTAATGATACTTTAAGAAATTTACCAATTCGTTTTGTAAACAATCTTCATAAGCCATCTTCGCCAAGAGGAGGAAGTGTAAGTGATGATTTTTTGAGTAACGGACTTACAATTACTTCTTTAAAAATAGAAGGTGAAGTTTATAAAGAAGATGCAAGAAGTTGGGGAACCGTAGGGAATGTTAAAATGAAAAAACCGCTTTTACCACATTCTAAAATCACCATCAATATCGACTGGAATTATCCATTATCTAAAGAGAGTGGAAGAGAAGGACAAATTGACGAAACTACTTTTTTTGTTGCTTATAGCTATCCACGTGTTACTGTTTTTGATGATTACAACAAATGGGATAAATTACCTCATACAGATCGTCAGGAGTTTTACAACGACTTTAATGATTATACTTATTCAGTAAAAGCGCCAAAAAACTATATAGTATATGCAACCGGAGATTTATTAAATCCGGATGAGGTTTTACAACCTGAATTTTCAGCACGTTTAAAGAAGTCGTACACTGCCGATGAAGTAATGCATATTGCCAATGAACAGGAAATGAAAAGTGGTGTTGTAACCAAACAAAACGATTGGAATGTTTGGAAATTTGAAGCCAAACATATCTCAGATGTTTGTTTTGGATTAAGTGATCATTATTTATGGGATGCCAGCAGCGTTTTAGTAGACAAGAAGGCCAATCGTCGTGCAAGTGTTCAGGCGGCTTATGATGTAAAAGGAACTGATTTTGTAGCTTCTGTTAAAAATAATCAATATGCATTGAGTTATTTCTCCAACAACTGGCCAGGAGTTCCTTATCCATTTTCTAAAATGACGGCATTTCAGGGATTTGCTGACATGGAATATCCAATGATGTGTAACGATTCTCAAATGGGAGATCCGGTTTTTGCTCAATTGGTCCAGGATCATGAAGTAGCACATACCTATTTTCCTTTTTATATGGGAATCAACGAAACGCGTTACGCATTTATGGATGAAGGCTGGGCTACTACATTTGAATATTTAATTGGGATTGAAGAACACGGTAAAGAAGCTGCAGATAAATTTTACAAAAATTTTAGAGTTCAGCAGTATATTAACGATGCCTCTACAGAAGAAGATCAGCCTATTATTTCAATGTCTTCTCAACTTTCGGGAGCTGGTTACGGAAATAATTCGTACGGAAAAGCTTCTCTTTCTTATATCGCGTTAAAAGACATGCTTGGTGATGATTTATTTAAGAAATCATTGCACGCTTACATGGAAAATTGGAATGGAAAACATCCTATTCCGTGGGATTATTTTAACGCTATCAATACAGCTTCAGGAAAAAATCTGAATTGGTTCTTTAATAACTGGTTTTTTACCAATAACTATATTGATATTTCGGTTAAAAGTGTTGCAAAGAATACTATTTCTGTAGAGAATACCGGAGGTTTTGCGATTCCGTTTGACCTCAACATTGTTTATACAGATGAGACAAAAGAAACCGTACATCAAACACCGGCAGTTTGGGAAACCAATCAAAAAATAGCGACTGTTACTTTAAAAAGCAAAAAGCAAATCAAAAGTATTGTGTTGGATGGAGGTATTTTTATGGATGCCACACCAGCAAATAATACCTGGTCTGCAAAATAGCAAAACAAGAAATATTTAAAAATCGTCTTTTTCAACCTGAAAAGGGCGATTTTTTAATTGATTAAAAACGTATTACATATACTTACTATCTGAATATTTAACTAACCAACTGCATTATGATAAATAAGCTCGTTCATCCTGTATCTTCAAGAAAAACTATTTTCCTGTTCATTTTTTTGATTCTGACTACTTTTGGGTTTGCACAAAATAAAAATACCATTCAAATAGGAACTGTCGATAGCATTTTTTCTAAAGTTTTAAATGAAAATAGAAAAGTATGGATTCATCTTCCGAAAAGTGCCCAGAATACTGGTTTTGGAAAACAGAAATATCCTGTAGTTTATTTGCTCGATGGCGATGGACATTTTAGTTCTGTTGTCGGAATGATTGAAGAACTAAGCGAAGTAAATGGAAACACACTTTGTCCGGAAATGATTGTGGTAGGGATTACCAACACAAACCGAAATCGGGATTTGACGCCTACACATTCGGATGTTGATCTTCCGTTTGTTCCTAAAAATCTAAGTGAGCAATCTGGTGGAGGTGAAAAATTTGTTGAATTTCTGGAGAAAGAATTGATTCCGTATATAGATAGTAAATATCCAACGGCGCCTTACAAAACCTTAATAGGTCATTCTTTTGGAGGATTGACAGCCATAAATATTTTAACGAATCACAGTAATTTATTCAATTCCTATATAGCGATAGATCCAAGTATGTGGTGGGATCATCAGAAGTTTTTGGCAGAAACTCAAAAAAAGCTAGCCAGTAAAAACTTAGCTAATGTTTCTTTGTTTTTGGCTGCCGCCAACACAATGGATGCTGCGATGGATGTTGTAAAAGTTCGAAAAGATACAACCGTTTTTACCAGACACATTCGATCAATTTTAGATTTGAACGATTTCCTGAAGCAGAACAAGAAAAGCAATCTTAATTACCAATATAAATATTATAACGATGATAATCACGGATCAGTTCCTTTGATTGCGACTTATGACGGACTTCGTTTTATATTTGAATTCAATCAATTAAAATTGTCTATTCCGGAACAGATTAATTTCAATAAAGCAGTTTTTATTAAAATTGAAAAACATTTCGAAGAGGTTTCAAAACATTTAGGATATAAAGTGAGTGTTCCGGAAAATACAGTGAATGCTTATGCCTATCAATCGCTTAGTAAAAAAGATATGGATTTAGCAGGTTATTTATTTAAATTGAATGTAACCAATTACCCTAACAGTCCAAATGTGTATGACTCGCTTGGCGATTTTTATGAAGCCACTGGAGATAAGAAAAATGCAATTATAAGTTATGAAAAGGTATTAGTTCTGGATAAAAATTTTCCTGAAACAAAAGGAAAATTAGAAAAACTAAAATAGTCAACTTACTAAAACTCAAAAAATGTCTGGAGAAAAAGATTTGCAAATATTGCTTAAAAGTATGAAGCCTGAACACAATTTGGGAGATTATGTTTTTTGTAAAGTCGGAGAATTAGGAAATCTTAATTTGGATGAAATTGAAATGTTCTTTAAAGAAAAAGAAGCAATAACCTTAATTCTTAAAAAAGAAATGGCGGATAAACTGAATTTAGAATATTCGGTGATCATGTCCTGGATAACGCTTTCTGTACATTCTTCTTTGGAAGCTGTTGGATTAACCTCAGCGTTTTCAAAAGCACTTTCAGACAAAGGAATTAGCTGTAATGTCGTAGCGGCATTTTATCACGATCATATTTTTGTTGGTAAAAATGATACAGAAAAAGCAATGCAAATTTTAAAGGCATTTTAATTTTAAATTTAGTCTTTAAGAAATTTTCCAACTCGATTAATTAGTACCGAAGAATTATGTAGGTTTTTAAGGTTTATTGCGAATAATTCATTTTAATAAATGTATTTAAGTTATATTTGTTTTTTTAATATGTTAAAAATCCGGTATTCGTAATATAAATACGAAAGACGTAATGTAGTTAAGTGCGAACCATGTATTTTTGCAAAAAACAAAACAATACCTACAAATGAAAAAGTCCTTAATTTTTCTTGTCTTACTATTCTCATGTACAGTTATTGCGCAGAGCGATCCAAAGGTTGCTTTTCAAAAAACAAGATATGAATTGGCAGTTTCCTGCTATAAGAAAGCTGATTTTGTAAAAGCACTAGATTTATTCTCTATTGCTTCTAAAATTAAACCTGAAAATGAATTAGGAAAAGAATCAATTAAAAAAGTAGATACTTTAAAAACAATGCTGAGAAAAAGCATTATGGATAAAGTAATCGGAAGCTGGAAAATGAATGGCAATCAACCGCTTTGGTCTGTAAATGCGACAAATACTAATGACACCGATGGGATAGACGAACTAGTTGAAATCAACCAGAAGCAGATTTTGTTTTATGAAGTAGATACTAAAACGAAAGCAAAAAAACTGATCAAGACTGAAGATATAAAGTATTATAACAAAGAGGAATCAGATGCTTTATTTTCGGCTATTATTTTATCTGACGGAACTATTTGGAATTGCTCCTTAAATGAAGATTCAGATATATTGCATGTAATCAATATTGCCAGACAAACTGAAAACGGCGTTGAAAAAATAAAAGCTGATAATTTGGAACGATTTTACAGCAAAGTAAATTAATTAAAAAAGGGAATCATTTTGATTCCCTTTTTTATGTTTTATAATGAAGTTTTTACAAGAATTTAAATCCGACAGAGAAATTAGAAACGTTTGTTTTTAAACTTCTTCCTGAAGGATCCAAGTCAGTTACACCAGCAAGATATCGATAATCAATTGTAAATTTCCATAAATCTACGCCGACTCCGCCAAGAAAACTGCTGTTGTTTTTTTCAACAGCAATGTAATTCAGGCTATTATTAGCACTTATGTCTGAATAGTTTTTCCAGTCGTATCCCACAAAAAGACGAACATTTCCTAGCTTTCCTAAAGGAACAATTTTGAATCCCGCAATTAAGGCCGCATCAGTTCCAGATAATTTATATTCGGTTTCGCCAATTCCGGTTTGAGAAACATTAAACTTCGATTCTGAATATCCTAATTCGCCTTGTGCATAAAAGAGCAACAAATTCAATCTGACAAATCCTCCAACGCCCATTCCGTTTCCAGCACTTTTTGAGCTGAAATCATCTGTATTTGGAGAAGTAATATTATAAGAAACCTGAGGCCCAATTTGTATTAATTGCGCAAAGCCGTTCACACTAATACATAATAATGCTGCTAAAATGAATTTTTTCATAATCGGAGGTATTTGTTTTACATAGCATAAAAATAATTATTATTAATCAGAATAGTATCATAATTCCGGATTTATTTTTTTGTATTTATTTGAATATGAGTAAGCTGTGATGATTTTCTTTCCTGAAATAAAATGCTATTGAAATTTCTTAATTTTGTTTGTAACGATGAATAGCTATAACCAAATGAAAATTGAAGCAATCAAAGCATCAGAAACCTGGGAAATTCGACACAAAGTAATGTGGCCGGAACAGCCATTTGAATTTGTGCAATTAGAAGAAGATAATTCAGGACTACATTTTGGAGTATTCGATGAGCAAAAATTAGTTTCAATTGTCTCTTGTTTTATTGTGGGTGACGAAATGCAGTTTCGAAAATTAGCAACACTGGCCGATTATCAGGAAAAAGGGATTGCCTCACTTTTATTAAAGCATATCCTGAAGCTGGCAAAAAATAAGGGTTTGAGAAAAATATGGTGTAACGCAAGAAGCAATAAAAAATCATTTTATGAAAGATTTGGGATGATCGAAACCGGAGAAACTTTTGTTAAGTCAGGTCAGAAATTTTCAATAATGGAATTTTTATATTTTTAGTAAAGCCGTTTTTACCGAATAAAGTATTCGGTGTTAAATAATTACGATATTAATTTTATTTGGTACCAAATCGATTTTAGTTAGTAGGATTAAAATTACAAATTACTTTTTTTATGAGATTTTACAAGAAATTATTAAGGTTTTATTATAATTTCTGAGTAAAAAAACACTGAAAACGTTTTCGTGTTTTTTTAATGTTAAAGCTTATGAAATTTTCTTTTTTTGTATAAATACTTTGCTTACTTTCGCAGCCAAATGAGAAAGTTAATAGTATTTTTAGTGTTTATGAATTTCCTTCTGCTGGGCGGAGGGCAATATCTTAATGCTGAGACACATCAAAGTTCTCATCACTATCTGGAGAAAAGACACCGCGTAAAATTCACAAGTCAGGATCAGGGCAGCTCTATTATTGAGGATGCCGATGTAGATCTTGATGAGGAATTTCTTGGGAATGATAATCTAAAGGATGGTTTAAGTAATAAATTTTTTGCAACAACTTACAGCATCTTAGATAGCTGGTATTTGACAATCTCTCGTCAGATCGTTGTGAATTCTGTTAATCGTTTTGAAATTTTCGGCTCATCTTGTGGCCAATCAAATCCTATTTATATTACTCAACGAGTATTAAGAATTTGATTTTCAATATACATCAGTCACCTTGGTTGTGATCGTGCATATCTTTTGATGTATATTTTTTCTACTTCTTCTTATATGAGATTTAAGATCTGACTTTTTGGTTGCTGATGCATTTTTTCATCTCAAGGAATCATCGCATTCCAAGCATTCAATCGCTTAAATTTCCATTAAAATCATGAAAAGAATTATTGTGTTAACGGGCATGCTTGCCTTGTTGTGCCTAACCAGTTGTACATCAAAAAAAGAAGAAAAAGAAGAAGTTGAAAAATTTACAGTGACAAGCCCTGTAAAAATTGATACTTCATTTACCAAAGAGTATGTTTCGCAGATTAAATCTGTTCGAAATATCGAACTCCGCGCCCAGGAAAAAGGGTTTTTACAAAACATTTATGTTGATGAAGGCCAGTTTGTAAAAAAAGGCCAATTATTGTTTAAGATTATGCCTAACATGTATCAGGCAGAATTGCTTAAAGCACAAGCTGAACAAAAATCAGTGGAAATAGAACTACAGAATTCAAAATTACTGGCAGATAAAAACATCGTTTCCAGAAACGAATTAAGTGTAGCTCAGGCAAAACTACAATCAGCAAAAGCTGAAGTTGCCCTGGCAAAACTTCATTTATCGTTTACCGAAATCAGAGCTCCGTTTGACGGAACAATTGACCGTATTCCATTAAAATTAGGAAGTCTTATTGACGAAGGTGAATTGTTGACCAGCCTTTCAGACAACAGTCAAATGTTTGCTTACTTCAACGTATCTGAGCCAGAATATCTTCAATACCAAACAGATGTAAAAGATCGTGCAGAAAACAAAGTGAATTTGCTTTTAGCTAATGGAGAATCTTTTAAATACAAAGGAAATGTAGAAGTTATCGAAAGTGAATTTAATAATGAAACTGGAAATATTGCTTTTAGAGCAAGATTCTCAAATTCAGATAAATTACTTAGAAACGGTGAAACAGGAAAAGTTCAGATGCTTGTTCCTCTTAAAAATGCTATTGTAATTCCGCAAAAAGCGACTTACGAAATTCAGGATAAAAAATATGTTTTTGTTGTTGATAAAAACGATAAAGTAAGTTCAAGAGAAATCACAATTACAGGTGAAGTACCTGATTTATATGTGGTAAAAACCGGACTTACTGAAAATGATAAAATTTTACTTGAAGGAGTTCAGAAAGTAAAAGAGAACGACAAAATTAAATATGAATTCCAGGCTCCGCAAACGGTAATTAATCATTTACGAGTAAAAGCGGAATAGAAGTTTTGTTTCAGGTTTCTGGTTTCAAGTTTCAGGTTCAGTGCGAAACCTGAAACCTGAAACTTGAAACTAAGAAAACTTTTTACATGGTTTAATCATTAAAAAATATAAAAATGTTTAATAAATTTATACAAAGACCCGTTCTGTCGATAGTAATATCGCTGGTTATTGTCTTTTTAGGAATATTGTCGGTGATGAATTTACCTATCACCCAGTTTCCTTCCATCTCACCTCCGATGGTAAACGTTACCGCAGATTATCCTGGATCGAATGGTGAATTGATGATCAAATCGGTTGTTATTCCATTAGAAAGAGCTTTGAATGGAGTTCCCGGAATGAAATACATGACTTCTGATGCCGGAAATGATGGTGAGGCCAGTATCCAGGTAGTTTTTAACTTAGGTACAGATCCAAATCAGGCTGCCATTAACGTGCAAAACCGTGTAGCTTCGGTTACAAATAAACTACCACCATTGGTAGTTAGAGAAGGTGTGAAAATCACGCGTGAGGTTCCGAGTATGTTGATGTATGTGAATCTTTATAGTACGGATAAAAATACCGACATGAAGTTTCTTTACAACTATGCCGATATCAACGTACTTTCAGAATTAAAAAGGGTAAACGGAGTCGGATCCGGAGATATCTTAGGAACACGTGAATATGCGATGCGTATCTGGTTAAAACCCGATCGTATGTTGGCTTACAAAGTATCTGCTGATGAGGTAATGGAAGCATTATCAAGTCAGAGTTTGGAGGCTTCTCCTGGTAAAACAGGTGAAAGTTCTGGTAAACGTTCACAGGCATTTGAATACGTATTAAAATATTCAGGACGTTTTACAACCAAAGAGCAATATGAGAACATCGTAGTAAAATCAAATAGCAACGGAGAACTTTTACGTTTGAAAGATATTGCTAAAATTGAATTTGGCAGCTCGATGTATGATATCTATTCTAATTTGAATGGAAGACCATCTGCGGCTATTGTATTGAAACAATCTTTTGGTAGTAATGCAAATCAGGTTATTGAAGATGTAAAAGCGAAACTGGAGAAAATCAAACAAAAATTCCCAAAAGGAATGGATTACGAAATCTCGTATGACGTTTCTAAATTCCTTGATGCTTCTATTGAGAAAGTAATTCACACTTTGATTGAAGCGTTCATTCTGGTTGGTTTGGTAGTATTCCTTTTCTTAGGAGATTGGCGTTCTACGGTTATTCCGGCAATTGCGGTACCTGTTTCGTTGGTTGGAACATTTGTATTCATGACCTTCTTTGATATTTCATTGAACTTAATTACGTTGTTTGCTTTAGTATTGGCAATTGGGGTCGTCGTCGATGATGCGATTGTGGTTATTGAAGCCGTTCACGCCAAGATGGAGGAAGAACATCTTTCGCCATTGAAAGCAACTAAAAAAGCGATGCATGAGATTGCGGGAGCTATTGTGGCGATTACCTTCTTAATGGCTGCGGTATTTATTCCGGTAGCGTTTATGTCTGGTCCTGTGGGAGTATTTTACCGACAGTTCTCGATCACGATGGCAACGGCGATTATCCTTTCAGGTATTGTGGCTTTGACTCTGACACCGGCACTTTGTGCGATGATGTTAAAAAACAATCACGGTACACCTAAAAAGAAAACTCCTGTAAACAGATTTATAGATGGTTTTAATAATAAGTTTAATCTTGCTCAGGGTAAATACCAAAATGTATTAGCTAAAATTGTAAACAGAAGAGCTGTTACCATTATTGCACTTCTTGGATTTTGTGCCGGAACATGGTTGATTAGTAGTACAGTTCCTTCCGGATTTATTCCGAATGAGGATCAGGGTATGTTTTATGCAATTATTCAAACACCTCCGGGTTCATCATTAGAAAGAACAAATAATATTGCAGAGAAATTGCAAAAAATAGCCGAGACAGTTGATGGAGTAAAATCTGTTTCTTCATTGGCAGGTTATGAAATTTTGACGGAAGGTACAGGATCGAATGCAGGAACGTGTTTGATCAACTTAAAAGACTGGAACGATCGTAAACAATCGGTACAGGAAATTATGACCGAACTGGAAGAAAAATCAAAAGACATTCCGGGTGCTAATATTGAATTTTTCCAACCGCCAGCGGTACCAGGATATGGAGCAGCGGGAGGATTTGAGCTTCGTTTATTAGATAAAACAGGAGCTGGAGATTTCAAAAAAGTAGAAGAGGTAAATAAAGAGTTTGTTGAAGAATTGAACAAACGTCCGGAGTTATCAAACGTGTTTAGTTTCTTTAGTGCGAGTTTCCCTCAGTACATGATGAAAGTCGACAATGATTTGGCACAACAAAAAGGCGTTTCTATCGAAAATGCGATGAACAGTTTGTCTACGCTTGTGGGTAGTAACTACGAAATCAGTTTTATTAAATACGGAATTAACTATAAAGTAATCGTTCAGGCTGCACCAGAATATCGTGCACAACCAGATGACATTTTGAAACTGTATGTAAAAAATGATCGTGATGAAATGGTTCCTTATTCAGCTTTCATGAAATTGGAAAAAGTATACGGTCTGTCAGAAATTACGAGACATAATATGTATACCTCAACTGAGATTAGTGGTGGTCCGGCTCCGGGATATAGTTCCGGAACAGCGATTAAAGTTATTCAGGAAGTGGCTGCTAAAAAATTACCAAGAGGATTTGATATTGACTGGGCAGGTATTTCTGCCGATGAGGTAGCGCAAGGAAATCAGGCAATTTGGGTATTCCTTATTTGTTTAGGATTCGTTTACCTGGTTTTAGCTGCTCAATACGAAAGTTTTATTCTGCCATTATCCGTAATTCTTTCTTTACCGGCGGGTATTTTTGGAGCTTTCCTTTTATTAAAAATAACGGGATTAGAAAATAATATCTACGCTCAGGTGGCAATGGTAATGCTTATTGGTTTATTGGGTAAAAATGCCGTACTGATCGTAGAGTTTGCGATACAGCGACATGCCGCAGGAAAAACAGTTCTTGAAGCCGCAATGGAGGGAGCGAAAGCGAGGTTCCGTCCTATTTTGATGACTTCATTTGCATTTATTGCGGGATTATTACCACTTGCATTTGCAACTGGTCCTGGTAAAATTGGTAACAGAACCATTGGTACTGCTGCTGCCGGAGGTATGCTTATCGGAACTATTTGTGGGGTATTTGTAATTCCTGGATTGTACTACATTTTCGGAAGAATTGCAGAGAAACACAAACTGGTTAAAAATGAAGAAGAGAATCCATTAACTGAAGAAATTGATAACAATCATGTCTAAATTCAAATTATATCAATATAGTGTTGCGGTAGGCTTATGTCTTGCTGTTGCGGGTTGTAAAGCTCCCGCAGCTGAGACGGCAACTGCCAGCGCACCAGTTCCTGAAGCATTTGGTAGTGCAAAAGCTCAGGATACAACTAATACGTCTACTGTAAAATGGAATACGTTCTTTAAGGATCAGAACCTTGTTGATTTGATTGATGTAGCCCTGAAAAACAATCAGGAGTTAAACATGACGCTGCAAGAAATCGAAATAGCAAAAAATGATGTTAGGGTTCGCAAAGGTCTTTTGTTACCAACTGTCGGAGTACGCGCCGGAGCTGGAGTAGAAAAAGTAGGAAGGTACACCAGCCAAGGGGCTGGTGATGCCACTACAGAAATAAAACCAGGTATAGAAACACCTGATCCGCTTGGAGATTTTACGATTGCAGCTTATGCTAACTGGGAAGTCGATATCTGGAAAAAATTACGTAATTCTAAGAAAGCAGCTGTAAACAGATATTTGGCTACTGTTGAAGGAAAGAATTTTGTGGTTACAAATCTTATTGCTGAAATTGCTGATTCTTACTACGAATTATTGGCTTTAGATACGCAATTGGATATCGTAAAACAAACAATCACTTTGCAGTCAAATGCTTTGGAAATTGTAAAAATTCAAAAGCAGGCGGCGAGAGCAACAGAATTGGGTGTTAAGAAATTTGAGGCTGAGGTATTAACCTCAAGAAGTCTGGAATTTGATATTCTACAACAAATCAAAGAAAATGAGAATAAAATTAATTTCTTGTTAGGGCGTTATCCGCAGGAAATTAAAAGAACAAATACCAACTTCTTAACGCTATTGCCAGCTTCAGTTAGCGCCGGTATGCCATCACAATTGTTGATGAACCGTCCTGACGTAAAACAGGCCGAATTAGAATTGGTTGCTGCCAAATTAGATGTAAAAGTAGCGCGTGCGGAGTTTTATCCGTCACTTGATATTTCTGCAGCGTTTGGGGTTCAGGCTTTCAAACCTTCTTATTTGTTCACCTTTCCTGAATCTATTTTGTATTCTTTGGCAGGCGATTTGGCTGCGCCATTAATCAATAGAAATGCAATTAAAGCAGAATTCTCAAGTGCCAATGCGAGACAGCTTCAGGCTTTATACAATTATGATAAAACTATTTTAAACGCTTATTTAGAAGTATCTAATCAGCTTTCTAAAATCGATAACCTTCAAAAGAGTTATGATCTAAAATCACAACAAGTTGATGCGTTAAACACTTCGATTGATGTCTCTAATGATTTATTTAAATCAGCAAGAGTAGATTACTTTGAAGTTTTAATGACACAACGTGATGCATTAGAATCGAAATTAGAACTGATCGATACTAAAAAAGAACAACTTAACGCTGCGGTTCATGTTTACAGAGACTTAGGCGGAGGTTGGAAGTAGAATACCCATTTTAATTAGTTATTAGTAGAGGCCTCTCAGAAGTAAAATTCTGAGAGGTTTTTTTGTCTCGGGAAGAATAGAGAATAGAGAATAGAGAATAGAGAATAAAGAATAAAGAGGAAAGAATAAAGAGGAAAGAATAAAGAGGAAAGAATAAAGAATGAAGAATGAAGAATGAAGAATGAAGAATGAAGAATGAAGAATAAAGAGGTAAGACTATAGAATAAAGAAAAAAGAGGAAAGACTAGATTGACTCGTTTTATGGGAAGTTATAGGTTCTTACGGGAATGAGTGTTCTGGAGCGGAAAGGAATAGGATTTTTTTGAATTGTTGTTGTTAATCGATGTTAGTTTGTAATTTGAGAAAAGAAAAAGAATATATTTGAAAATAAATAAACAATGTCATTTGTCAGACATAGCGACCCAGTTTTGGGTAGATAAGTCGGATTTTGTCAGACATATATACAAGTTGGCGGCAAGCAGAAACAAACATCCGTACCTATAAGAAACATATGAAAACACGAAAAATAGAACTAAATGACATTAAGAATTTATCCGAGCTTTTTAATGACTACCGAATTTTCTATGAAATGGAATCTGACTTGGAAGGATCAGAGAAATTCCTGCTTGAAAGAATTAAAAACAAGGAGTCAGAGATTTTTGTAGCTGAGAATCCAGAAAACAACTTAATTGGTTTTGTTCAAATGTATCCAATTTTCTCATCGACGAGGATGAAAAGACTTTGGCTTTTGAATGATTTATTTATTGTTGAAAATCACAGAGGACTTGGCATTTCGGTTTTGTTAATCAATAAAGCAAAAGAACTTTGCATAGAAACCAATTCTTGTGGAATAGTTTTAGAAACTGCAAAATCAAACGATGTTGGAAACAAACTATATCCAAAAGCTGGATTTTCAATGGACTTAGATCATAATTATTATTCGTGGAATAACAAATAAAAAAAGAATGTTAGAAATTAGACCTATTTGTGAACATTGCGCAAAATCTTTACCAAACGAAAGTGAAGAAGCAATGATTTGTACTTTTGAATGTACTTATTGTAAGGATTGCGTAGACAATCTCTTAGAAAATGTTTGTCCGAATTGCGGAGGTGGATTTGAGAAAAGACCAATTCGACCAAAAGAATTGCTAATGAAATATCCATCCAAAAAAGAACCTCTACTAAAGCCCGTTAATTTAATTGAGTTTGAAGTTTTGAAAAGCAAAAACAAGGATTTAGAACCCAACAAACGATAATGCCAGCCGCCAACAGGCGTTTGGCAAGATTGTGGTTTTGGGCTTAATTTAGAGTTGGTTTTGTACTTGAAAATATAGTGATTAACCGAAAGTTAAGGCTTCTTTAATCCACAACCTCGCCAAGCGCCGGGACGTTATATGCCATTTCCGAACATACATATTTCATAGAAAATGAAACTAAAACTTCCAATTATTGTTTTTTTATTACTCATATTTGTTTCATGTAATAGAAATATTTATGGAATATATAATAGTGAATATTTGACAGACAAAAGCGCATTACTTCAAATCAGAATAGATTCAAATTATACTGTTGAGAAAAATGAAATTCATACAATCAGAATTGACTCTAAAGGAACGTGGAAACAAGAAGGCAGAAAGATAATTTGCTACTTTCATCCAACAGAAACAGGGTTTCCTGCCGATACTATGAATTTGAAAATTATTGGAAGTAAAATGTACATTGAGAAAAATGGAACAACCAAGAATAAAAGGTTTTACTTGAAAAAAGTAAGATGAGGTTATTTAAAAATCAAAAAAGAAACGGCATATAACAGCCACTACAACGGATTTGGGCAATTGGATTAATGGAAAGCTGGTTTTGTATTTGGGATGATTTGGCAAATCCGAAAATAGGTCTTAATTTAATCCCAAACCCGCTGTAGTACCAGAACGTTGTGCGACATTATATGAGAAACGTAGTGAAAATAATACTTATGACAACATTTTTAAGTTTTTTTTCTTGTTTCAACAAGAAGAACGAAACAGATTTGAAATTAAAAAGCAAAATGAATTCTGTTCAGGATTATGCAAATAAAAAAGTAAAACAAAACATTTTTAATGAGGAGACCGAATTTAATTATTCTGATTTCGAGAATTTAAAAGGCAATAAGTATTACGAATTATTTTTCGCAGGAAATTTGAAAATAACAAGCGGTAAAATAGTTTGTACTGACCCAATATATAGAGAAGTTGGATTTCCACAAAATTGGGAAGTTGCACCCGGAGAATACCCAGTCAATTTGTATATAGGACTTGAAGAAGACTATCTAGGAAGAATTGCATATGCAGAAATTAATTTTAAGAATGAAATTCCAGCATATTGGGAATTATCATTAATAGATGAAAGTTTTTTAGATGAATTTGAGAAAAAAATGAATGGAATGTATCCAGTCGAAAATGGACTTGGCTGTTTTGCAGATTTTGAAACGTATAAAATATACAACCAAGAATTTAATGATTATCTAAACTTAAACAAAAAAGGTAATTATTATTTAGATATTTTAGAACCGCACTTTAAAGAAAACTCAAATAATCCGAAAAGTTCTCGCGGTGAAGATTGGATTAATTACAAACCAACTAAATCAAATGCAAATATTATAATGTTTAGTTCAGGTTACGGAGACGGATTATATCCAAAATATGTAGGATTTGACAAAAACGGAAAAGTAGTAAAATTAATAACCGATTTTATTCAAATAACAGAAGAAGAGACAAATGAATAAAATAACGATCGCACAACAGCTACTACAACGGATTTGGGCAATAGGCTTAATGAGAAAATGGTTTTGTATTTGTGATGATTTGACAAATCCGAAGACAAGGCTTAATTTAACCCCAAACCCGCTGTAGTACCAGAACGTTATGGGCTAGTTCACATCAACACTATACAAATGAGAACATTTTTTTTGACAATACTACTTTTTTCAATCAAAGTCCAATCACAGGAGTTAACAACTGACGTAAGAACAGATGAAAATATTTATTTATATGCGCTGAAGGAATATTGCAATTTTCCCGAAATAACGGCCGAAAATATTTATGTTCAATTTGATTCAACTGTTATGTGGTATGATTGGCCAAAAATAATAAATAACAAAAAAATTAATTATCTAGACGGAGCGCCTGAAATTATAAAAGAAATCAAAGCACATAAAGGCTCAATCGTATTGGTTAAAATTGTTCCTTTACAATACAAAAAGAAAAGTTTTTTTGTAAACGTTATTCCATTTTTAGCCACAGCAAAAGGAAAAAACATCAATTTGGCTAACGGTGGTGGATTAAGTGTGATATTTAATTATAGTGACAAAAATAAAGGCTTTGAATTTTCAGAAACAAAAAGTTACGGAAACTAAGCTAATAACCAGCCCATAACACACGCTACAAGCAATTTGGGGATTTGGTTTAATGGAAAAATTGGTTTGTATTTGGAAGATTTGGCAAATCCGAAAGATAACGCTGATTTAATCCCAAACTGCTTGTAGTGCCAGAACGTTATAAGCCATTTACAAACCTACTATGAAAAAGACATTTAGATTTACAATTCTACTTCTTTCTATTTTGACAAGTTGTGAAAAGAAAGTAGAAATTCCAATTAAATCAAAAATGGTTGCGAAATATATTGTGTTTGAAGATAGTATTAGTTCAAAACTTATCGAAGACTTAAAAAACGTGAAAGAGTTTGACAATAAGGACGAAGGTGATAAACCACCATTTAAATTGGATGGCAAATATTATAAATTTGAAAGAGAGTACAGATTAGATTCTGAAGGTTTTTTAAAAGTTGTAAACGAGCATAATTATTATTCGTTTGATTATGCTGATTATGGAATAAAAAAAGATCCAATAAAAGATAGAGAAACTCTTGGACAAAGGTTTTCTCTAAAATTGTCTAACTCTCGGGAGAAAATAATTGATTGTGGCGATACACTTGAAATTGAAAAAGTTTATCCGAAAGAGAAACTTATTTTTGTAAAGCAAGATAGGAAAGATGGTCGAATAAACATTTACGAATATAAATAAACGGCTTATAACAGCCGTTACACGAGATTTGGGCATTAGGCTGAATTTAAAGATGGTTTTGTACTTGGAAAATTTGTGTTCAACGGAAAAACCTCGCATCTTTAATCCCAAACCTCGTGTAGCGACAGAGCGTTAGGTAGCATAACCTCGAAAATCAGAAAAACAAATATGATCAATGAAATTTTAGATAATATTATTCTACTTGGAAAACTACATGAACACTCGTGTTCGAGAACAACCAACATTACAGCAGAATTATACAGTGCTGTAAATCGAATTATTATAAAAATAATAAACGAAAAGGAAATTCAGGTAAAATATAATGTAGATGATCAAACCAAAGTTGTTGAATTGCCAATCTTTACTACTTATGATTTTGTTGAAAAATTAATAATCCGAACTACAAGGACAGACATTATGCCCAAAATTGGAGAATTAATTGAAGTCGCTAATTTTAAGGAGCAATTAAAACAGGACTTAAAAGAATTACAATCTGAAAAGAATTACAATCATTATCTAAAACACGTAAAATTTAAAACTGATATTAGGTTTGAAGTTGAATATTTTGATGATATAGTGATAATTCGCGACAAGCAAAATATTTTATTGACTACTATTTTAAAATTAAGTAACGCAATAAAAAACTATGATTATTAAGCTAAAAACGTATAACTGAAAAGTTAAAATCTAAAAACATTACGCATAAAGTTACGCTACCTAACAGCTACTACAACGGATTTGGGCAATTGGCTTAACGGGAAGTTGGATTTGTATTTGGGATGATTTTGCAAATCCGAAG
>NZ_MUGV01000024.1:0-63267 GCF_002217275.1 Flavobacterium frigidimaris | reverse complement strand
TAAAGTCCTGTTCCGCCAGATGCTGTAATGTTTATTGCTCCTGTTGCAGCACCAAAACACAGAACATCGGTTTGAGAAGTTTTTACCACGGCAACAGCTGAAGCCGGTTGTGTTATTTCAATAGTTAATATGCCTGTTGCGCAATTATTACTATCTGTAGCTGTTACTTTATAAGTTCCAAAAGTTAAGTTAGCGATGTTTTGTGATGTGGCGAAATCCACATTGTTTTTTGTCCATTTGAAGGTATAAGGCCCTTGACCGCCAGTAGGTGTATTAAGTGTAATTGCACCATTATTGCCCCCAAAACAATTAATATTCGTTTGCGATGCCACTGTTACTATAGGGCAAGGAACATTGGTAGTAGGTGAGGTTATATTTTGGAATGTCGTGGTACAAACTGCATTTTGAAAATCTAATCTTGAAGTACTAACCAGTTGATTACCGCATGTGTTCGGTTTTGGAGTCAATCTATATTTTAAAGTAATAGTTTCAACATTCAAAAAGTCAAAATTCCATGCAATTGTCTGTCCTGTAACAGTTGTTGTTCCTTTGGTGGTGGTAACAGCTCCAATTATAAAATTAGGATCAACAGTTTCCTTTTCAAAAGGAGTTCCTACTATTTGTTTAGCTACCCAGGATAATTGAGTGAAAATTTGAGAATAAATTCCAGTTAAATCAGCTGCGTTTTCAGTAGAGAAAGATCCTCCAGACTGAATTTTACCTAATGTATATTCTGCATCAATTTGCTCATTTCCATTAATTGCTTTAAATAATCCAACTGAAAAAATCTGATTGTTATAAGTAACCCCAAGTTTAACAACTGTTTTTCCTGCATTTGCTGCAGCTATTGCATCTTGTATACATGTGCCTTGTTGTCCACTGCTACAGTTAGAATGGCTAACAGATGCATTTGCTACTCCATCAGTTAATAAAACGATACTTCTTGCCGTTGCACAATCGTAAGTTGCTGAGTTTAGTACTTCGTTGGCTTTAAGCATACCCGCTTCAATATTTGTACCACCGTTTGCAACAAGTCCATTAATGATAGCTTTTAATCCGGTTTTACCACTAGAATCGGTTAGCCCTTGTTTTATCGTTCCATTATTACTGAAAGTTACAATTGCGACTTTGTTGAATCCGGTTGGATTATTAGCAGCAAGAAACATTTTGTCAATAAAATCATTAGCAGCATCTTGTGCATAAGCTAGTGGTTTCGGATTGTTTCCATCTCCCATACTTCCTGATACGTCAATAACTAAAACAACTTCTAAAGGTCTTGCAACAGGGTTTGAACCCTGGATTTTCAATTCCACATCTAGTGCTCCACAGACTCCAGGCGCTACAGTAACAGTTTTTGTTGGTGTAATTGTTTGTGTAAAACCTATTGTAGAAGAAAGTAATAAAAGCAACAAGTAAAATGTTTTGTTGAACTCTTTTATAAAATGGATAAAGTGTAATGTTTTTTTCATTTTATGTGAATTTAAATTGAAAAACAATTAAATATTTAGAGCAAATATTTAATTTTCAGAAGGATTGTTTACGATTGTATGTACTACAGTGCTTACTGTGTGATTGGTGCAATTAGTCGATGTCGCATTTACTTGCATGCAATTCCATTTGTTGTATGGAGTACCTTGAGGAACCGTCAAATGAAGTAAAAATGTAGCTGTTTGATGTGCAGGAACCGTAATAGTATTTATGGGTACCGAGCTGTTATCCAGAAAACCACTGATTAAATTTACATTTCCAGAAGTACTGCTTTGATCATTATTGGAGCAATTCCCATTTATATTCAGAGCACTCAGATTATAAACATCAAGTGAATTCCCATCGTTGGTTAATACCATTGTAAAATAGGCCCCATCGTTACCAGCGTTATTGTAATTTCTATTTTTTTCAACTTCTAAAGTTGAACTACAACCGCCAGATTGTGCAAACGAAATTGTTGTAATTAAACAAAACAGTATCGTAAAAATGTTTTTTTGAAAGATATTTTTTTTGAAGGAAAAAATAAACTTACAATTATTTACAAATTTTACTGCTTTTTCAAGAGTAGTTTTAGTTCTCATAACTTAGGGTTTTTGTTTAAGGTATTTGCTAAATTTTAACACAATCAAAGTTATATAGAGTGTTTTATTTTGATTTTTTTTGTCTGTAACTAACCTAAAAACTCGTTGAAATGTCTTTTTTTTGTTAAATAATGGTCAAAAAAACATTTTTTTATGCCATTTCTAACAAATAAAAAAAGAGCATTTTTTTACTTTTTCAGGGTAAAAAGTAAATTTCACGATATTGTAAATGATTAATAATCAGATATTTAGTTAATTTTTTATTAATTTGAATAAATCGACTAAGTGAATGGTTTAACAGATGAAGTACACTTTTTTTATGAAATGAACATTTTGATTTTTAAAATTTTATCCATTCTGCACTTTCTATTTTCTTGTTAAAATTTTCGACTAAATGTTAACAGAAATAAAAAAATGAGAACTATTAAAATTTCTTTTGTAAATTAGAACTTCAATAAATCAGAACTTCTTTTTTGATGTTTCTAAAAACTTCAGCTTATGAAAAATTTAATATTAATACGTCATGCTAAATCAAGTTGGGAAGCACCTTTAAAAGACTTTGACAGACCTTTAATGAAGAGAGGAATTTTAGATGCGCATGATGTATCGGCCAATATTTCAAAATATCTTCCAAAGACATATATAATATGGAGTAGCACTGCAGCACGTGCCTCAGAAACTGCGCTAATTTTTGCCCAAAACATTTCATATCCTATTGAGAGTATCGTTTATAAAGACGATCTTTATACTTTTGATGAAAGACAGCTCGAAAAGGTTATCAAATCATGTGATAATAGTTTCGAAAGCGTTATTCTTTTCGGACATAACGAGGCTATTACAAATTTTGTTAATAAATTTGGGGATGTTTTTATCGAAAACGTCCCGACTTCAGGTTTTGTATCATTACAATTCGACAGTGAAAGCTGGGATAACATCAATAAAGGCAAAACCCATAAAACAATTTTCCCCAAAGATTTAAAATAAATAAAGTGTACGAACAGAAATATATCGATAGAGAAAAAAGTTGGTTAGCGTTTAATGCAAGAGTGCTTCAGGAAGCAGCAGACAACACGGTACCACTTTTAGACAGGTTGCGTTTTGTTGGAATTTTTTCGAACAATTTAGATGAATTTTTTAGAGTTCGTTATGCCGCAATCCGTAGATTAAGCCTTTCAGGAATTTCTGGCGAAAAATATTTAGGAGGCGTTTCTGCCCATCAATTAGTAAAAGATATTACAGAAATTGTAATTCAGCAGCAATCTGAAAGTCTTCGTATTTTAGGTAATATTGAAGCAGAATTGGAAGCTGAAAACATTTTCATTATTAACGAAGATCAAATTACACAGGATCAGGAAAGATTTTTGAAAGACTTTTTTATTCAGAAATTAAGTCCGGAACTTGTAACTATCATTTTGAATGATTTAGCCGAATTTCCGATTCTTAAAGATACTTTGGGATATTTGGCTGTTCGATTAGAGATGAATCAAAATGATGAAATTCGATATGCCGTTATCGAAATTCCGAAAACAATAAACAGATTTGTCGTTCTGCCATCTCATGATGATAAACATTATGTTATTTTGATCGACGATGTAATTCGTTACAATCTGAAGAATATTTTCAATATTTTCGATTATAAGAGTGTATCGGCACACATGATTAAAATTACGCGTGACGCACAGTTGGATATCGATAGTGATTTGAGCAAAAGTATGCTTGAAAAAATAGCAACTTCAGTAAAGGACAGAAGAATAGGCGAACCTGTTCGTTTTATTTATGATAATTTAATTGAAGAAGATACATTGCACTTCTTTCTGGATAAAATGAAAATCGTCGAAACAGATAGTATTATCCCGGGAGGAAGATATCATAATCGTCGTGATTATATGAGTTTTCCAAATCTTGGAAGATTCGACTTATTGTATAAACCAAATGAGCCTTTACCAATTCCGGGTTTAAGTTTAGGCGGAAGTATATTGGAGAAAATCAGTAAAAAAGATTATTTATTACATGCTCCATATCAGTCATTCTCCTATCTGACAAAGTTTTTGCGTGAAGCTGCCTTAGATCCTAAAGTAACAAGTATAAAAATTACTTTATATCGTTTGGCTAAAAATTCGCAGATTATCAGTTCTTTAATTAACGCAGCCAAGAACGGTAAAAAAGTTACGGTTCAAATTGAACTTCAGGCCCGTTTTGACGAAGCAACAAATATTTCATATGCCGAACAAATGCAAACCGAAGGTATTGAACTTATTTTTGGAATTAAAGGGCTAAAAGTACACAGTAAAATATGTGTGATAGAAAGAGTCGAAGAAGGAAAAACGCGCCGTTATGGATTTATTTCTACAGGAAACTTCAACGAATCAACAGCGAAAATTTATACTGATGTTACATTGCTTACATGTCATCAGGGGATTCTGAAAGACATTTCTAAAATATTTGAGTTTTTTGATATCAATTATAGAGTACACCGATACAAACATTTAATAGTATCGCCCCATTATACCAGAACAAAATTTATCAAACTAATTGATCGTGAAATTTTACACGCTTTGGCAGGTAGAAAAACACATATTAAGCTTAAAATGAATAGTTTGTCTGATTTTAAAATGATCGATAAATTATATGAAGCAAGTAATGCGGGAGTAAAAATTCAGTTGCAGGTTAGAGGAATTTGTTCTTTAATTCCGGGAATTCCGGGAATGAGTGAAAATATCGAAGCCATAAGTATTGTTGATAATTATCTGGAACATTCAAGAGTTTATATTTTTGGAAATGCCGGTTTAACCGAGGTGTATATTTCATCGGCTGATTTTATGACCAGAAACCTGGACGGAAGAGTAGAAGTAACTTGCCCAATTTATGATCTGGAAATTAAAAAAGAACTAATTGATAATTTTAATATTGCATGGAAAGGGAATGTTAAAGTGAGATATCATTCCTATAAATTAGACAATAAATACAAGCCTAGAAATCATCATGCCCCATTTAGAGCTCAGCTTGAAACCTATAAATACTACCAAAATAAAATTGCAGTATTAGAAGAGGTTGCACAGAAAATAAATTAATAAAAACCAAAATAAATTTCAAATCATAAGTGAGCATGATTAATATAAAGAAGTTTGCAGCAATAGATATCGGATCAAATGCCATGAGGCTGCTGATATCGAATGTTGTAGAACAAGAAGGCAAAGAACCACAATTTAATAAAAGTTCACTTGTTCGTGTGCCAATTCGCTTGGGACAAGATGCCTTTACTGTAGGTGAAATTTCAGAAGAAAATATAGATCGAATGGTGGATGCCATGAAAGCATTCAATCTTTTGATGAAAGTACATAAAGTAGAACGTTATATGGCGTTTGCTACATCGGCAATGCGTGAAGCCTATAATGCAAAAGAAGTTGTCGCTTTGATTAAGAAAAAAGCCGACATAAAAATCGAAATTATTGATGGTAAAAAAGAGGCTGCTATTATTGCTTCTACAGATTTACATCATTTATTAAAAACAGACGAGACATATTTATTTGTAGATGTGGGCGGTGGAAGTACCGAATTCACCTTATTCTCTGATGGAAAAATGATTAATTCAAGATCGTTTAAAGCAGGAACAGTTCGTTTGTTAAATGATATGGTGTGCGATGTTGTTTGGGATGAAATCGAAAAGTGGATTAAAACCAATACCGCAGGTTACGAAGAAGTAACACTGATTGGCTCTGGTGGAAACATCAATAAATTGTTTAAGATGTCTGGAAAACAGCAGGAAAAACCGCTCTCCTACATTTATATCAATTCACAATACGCCTTTTTAAACTCATTGACATACGAACAAAGAATCGCAGAACTAGGTTTAAACTCTGACCGCGCCGACGTAATTATTCATGCAACAAGAATTTATCTGAATGCAATGAAATGGAGTGGGGCACGCCAGATTTATGTTCCAAAAATCGGTCTTTCTGATGGTATCGTCAAAGCAATGTATTACGGTAAAATTTAGTAAAAATAGTCACAGATTTCACAGATTCAAATATTGGAATCTGTGAAAATCTTTTAATCTGTGGCAAAAAATATGCACTCTAATTTACACAAGTTAATATGTTTCACTACGAATAAAAAAGTAGTGAAAATTAGTAAAATTCGTGGCAAACCTTTTAAATTAACATAGAATGAATAAAACCAGACTTGAAGCTTTTAGTGATGGAGTTTTGGCAATTATAATCACGATTATGATTTTGGAAATCAAAGTACCACACGGAGAAGAATTTTCCGATTTAAAACCCTTGATTCCAAAATTTCTAAGTTATATTCTGAGTTTTATTTACGTTGGAATTTATTGGAATAATCACCATTATTTAATTCATAGCTTAACCAAAATCAACGGAAAAATTCTGTGGGCAAATTTGCACTTGCTTTTTTGGTTGTCCTTAATTCCTGTTGCTACAGGTTGGATGGGTGAACACAATTTTGCAAAAGCGTCCATGACTTTGTATGGCGCTGTTTTACTGTTGTGTTCAATATCTTATTTTATCTTACAGCACGCCATTATTGTCAACGAAGGAGAAAACTCATTATTAGCAAAAGTTATTGGCAGGGATTTAAAAGGACATGCTTCTTCTATTTTATATGTAGTTGGAATATTTACTTCATTTTATAATGAATGGATTTCTGGTGCGGCTTATTTTATCGTGGCAATGTTATGGCTTATTCCGGATAAAAGGATCGAAAGGGTTTTTACTTCAAAAGATTAATTCATGAAAACTCTTTTTCAGTCAATTCAGGCTTTTTCAGTCGATGATTTAAATCAACTTGATAATTTTATTACTTTTCGAACTCTTAAAAAGGGAGAATTGTTATTGGCAGAAAATCAGGTTTGCAATGAAATTGTTTTTATAAAAAAAGGAATTTTGCGTTCGTATTTTTTCAATCATCAGGGCGATGAAATTACTAATTGTTTTGCTTTTGAGAACGAGTTTATGGCTTCATTTTCCAGTTTTATAACCCGTGAAATAGCTCAGGAAAATATTCAGGCTCTGGTCGATACAGAATTACAGGTATTAAATCGGGATAGCTTGGAAAAGCTTTATAAAACAGGAATTCATTGGCGGGAAATTGGACGTAAGTTGACAGAAATGGAATATGTAACGCTTCAAAAAAGAATGATTTCTTTTCAAAAATTATCTGGAAAACAACGTTATGAAGAATTGTATCAAAACCATCAAAAATACATTCAGTTGATTCCGCTTCAATATCTGGCTTCTTATTTAGGTGTTACTCCAAGACATTTAAGCAGAATTCGAAAAGCTATTTTATAGGACATTTGTCCAGTGTTCTTTTTCATGCTAATAGTATTTTTGTAAAAAATGTAAATATGAAAAAAGTACTGATTATAAACGGGCATCCAAATTCGGAAAGTTTCAATTTTGCTATCGCAGATTCTTATCAAAAAGGCGCGATTGCTTCTGGTGTAGAAGTAGATACTATTACAATTGCCAATTTAGATTTTAGTCCAAATTTGAAATTTGGTTACCAAAAAAGAACTGAATTAGAACCTGATTTATTAGCGTCCTGGGAGAAAATACAGAAAGCAGATCATTTAGTCTGGATTCATCCTGTATGGTGGGGAGGACTTCCGGCAATTACAAAAGGATTTATCGATCGTTTATTTTTACCGGGAATGGCATTTCAATATCGGGAGAATTCCGTTTGGTGGGATAAATTACTAAAAGGAAAAACAGCTCATATTATTACGACTCTAGATCAGCCAAGCTGGTATTACAGAATTTTTTATGCGAGGCCAAGCGTTAATCAATTAAAGAAATCAACTTTGGAATTCTGCGGAGTTAAGCCAGTAAAAGTTAGTTACATCGGGATTATCAAAGGATCTAATGACTCCCAAAGAAAAAAATGGCTTGATAAAGTTTATGATTTTGGATTAAGAAATAAATAAATGTTTGTCACGAATTAGACTAATTTGCTCGAATTATTTATTTTTTGACGAAGAGAAATTAGTGAGAATTAGTGGAATTCGTGAAATACAAAAACATTAAGTATGTAAATCCAATCCAAAGGTTGTACGTAAAAGTTCAATATTTGGGTTGATTTCTAATAAACGGTTATAACGATCCTGATCATTAAAACTTCTTTTGGTTTCTATCGCCTCATTCACAATAATTTCAATTGTAATATCGTGGTTGTGCAAATGTCCTCTCAAGTGTCCTAAAATACCATTAATCTGACCTTCAAAATCTAATTTAGAACCTTCGTTTGGTAATTCAAGAGTAATTGCGGTGCCGTTTAATTTTGGGTCGTTAATCAGTAATAACGATTCCATTATTTTGAAACCTTTTTCACCAAGACGTTGTGCATATTTATTCCATTGTACCAACATTTCTGTTTCTGTAAACTCTTCCGTAGGTAAAACAGAAGTAGGCTTTACATACGATTTATTGCTTTCTTCCATTTCTTTTTTCGCACGAATACTAGCGAGAGAAAAAGCAGAAACCTTTTTAGGTTGATTTTCAGTTGAAGAAGTTTGGTTTTCAACAGCAGGAGAAACAGGATTTTCAGCTTTTGGAGTTGAAACTATTTCTTCTTTTTGTTGATTTAAAGCTTCAGAAGAGTTATTTGAATTTTCAGTTTGACCTTCGACTTTCGGCTTTTGACTTTTGACTTCAACTATAGAATAACCTCCATTTTTAAAATAAGTAGGGGGAATTATGAATTGCTCAACTTTTTTTTTTCTCCATCAAAGTTGATAGAGGCTAATTGCATCAAACATAATTCAACCAAAAGACGTTGGTTTTGACTCAGTTTGTATTTTAAATCGCAATCATTGGCAATGTCGATTCCTTTCAATAAAAAGTCCTGAGAGCATTTTTGAGCCTGCACGCCGTACATTTGTTGTGCTTGTTCCCCAACTTCAAGTAAACTCAAAGTGGCAGGCGTTTTGCTTACCAATAAATCTCTAAAGTGCGAAGCCAGACCTGCAATAAAATGGTGCCCGTCAAAACCTTTTGCCAGAATATCATTGTAAGCTAATAAAAGCTCCGGAATCTTATTTTCTAAAAGTAAATCGGTAATGCTGATGTAAGTTTCGTAATCTAAAACGTTTAGGTTTTCAGTTACAGCCTGACGTGTTAAGTTAGTTCCGCAGTACGAAACAACACGGTCAAAAATAGATAAAGCATCACGCATCGCACCATCCGCTTTTTGAGCGATAATGTGCAAAGCATCGTCTTCAAAATTGATTCCCTGACTTGTAGCAACTTCAGCTAAATGTTCTTTAGCATCTTTTACCGTAATTCTTTTGAAATCAAATATCTGACAACGTGATAAAATCGTTGGAATAATTTTGTGTTTCTCTGTTGTTGCTAAAATAAAAATAGCATGTTTTGGCGGCTCTTCTAATGTCTTTAAAAAAGCATTAAAAGCTGCCGAAGACAACATATGAACCTCGTCAATAATATAGACTTTGTATTGCCCGGTTTGTGGCGGGATTCGAACCTGATCAATCAGACTTCGAATATCATCAACTGAGTTGTTAGAAGCCGCATCTAACTCAAAAACGTTAAAAGCAAAATCTTCATTTGGATCGTCATATCCTGGCTGGTTTATCTTACGGGCCAAAATACGCGCGCAAGTTGTTTTTCCAACACCACGCGGTCCGGTGAACAAAAGGGCAGAGGCAAGGTGATTGCTTTCAATAGCATTTAACAAAGTGTTTGTAATGGCTTTCTGACCTACAACATCCTTAAAGGTTTGTGGGCGATATTTACGAGCCGATACTACAAATTGTTCCATATTCTTTTTTATTCGATAGCAAATATAGGGTATAATTTAATGATTTGAAAATTTAAAAAATGAAAGATTTTAAGTGTTTTGAATATCAGAAAGTAAGGTCTTGTTATTTAAAATTTAAATTAAAAAATAACAATATTACTCTTGTCAAATGGATTTCAAATTACTTAGAAGCATCTTTTTTTTCTTTAAAATTATTCTTTCTAAGATTCATTCCGTAAGTATAATTAGTAGAAAGAATTACATCATTGCAGTCAAAATGTTTTATAACGCCATTTTCTTGCAGTGCTACTACCCAACACGTATTTTGATGCATTCCGTAATCAATAAGAAAAATTGCCTGACCGGTTCCTAGTGGTGTTTCCACTAATATAGAAGGTTTTAATTGATGTATCATGATTTCTAAATTTTTTATAAAAATAATTTGATTAGAAATCAGATAGTTATATCATTGTAGAAATAGTTTACAGAATTAAAGGAAAAAAGAGTTATGTGTTTTGTAATCAGAAAATTGAATAATTAAAATACCACATAAAAACGATTAAGAGGAAAGATTTGGAGGGTAATATTTTGCAATACAATTTTTGTAATAAAAAATGTACTATTTTTATGCGTACAAGACTGATTTATCTTCCTCGACTTTCTTTATGAAATACTTATAGGCAAAAGACCATTGAAATAGTAGAAAATAAAATCATTTATGAAGCCAATTATGGATGGTTTAAAGATGGAAAGAGAGAAATTGAAATTACGAATCCGAATTATTCATATAAATCAGTAGGTTATGAAGAAGAAAATGAAGGTGTATTGATTATTTCTTCTGAACAGTCTCAAATGGAATCTGTTGTAAAAATGCCAATGAATGATTTAGAATCATTGTTGTTTATTTTGGAGACTACCAAAATTTAAAAAATCTCTGTAAATGGATTAATCTTTATATTTTAATATTCTCTATTCATGAAAAACAAAATTAAATTTGAGCTCTTAACTTCTGAATTATTCATTTTAGGAATATTTACTGTATTAGTAAATGATTTTTACTTAAAGTACGAATTTTCAAATATCATTACCGGAAAATTAAGCGACTTTGGCGGACTCTTCATATTTCCGTTTTTTCTTGCGGTATTCTTTCCGAACCAAATTGTGAAAATTTATTTTTCAACGGGGTTCTTTTTTATTTTTTGGAAATTTCAAATTTCAGATGGATTTATTAACTGGATTTCACAAAGCCTGAATCTTGCTTTTTATAGAACAGTAGACAGTTCAGATTTAATAGCTTTATCTGTTTTGCCTTTATCTTATCAGTATTTTAAAAAGAAATATGAAGAAAATAAAAAATCATTCTTTTTAGTGAATTCCTTAATTGGGAGTTTATGCGTTTTTACAATTTTGGCAGACAGCCAACCCAGACAAGAAATTGCCGTTAAAATAAAATCAAAACAAATCTATCAAATGCCTATGAGCAAGGCAGATTTGTATAAAAAATTGAATATAAATAATATTGGGGGAGAAATTGAAGAATTAGAAGGTGCTATTAATTTTTCGTTTGACATACCAGAATATAATGCAATAGCAACTGCAATTACCAGAATAACTGAAGACTCAAAAGGAAATGTATTTATAAAAGTTGATAGCATAACAGATATTACAGTTAGGGGAAAGTTAATTCTTGGAATTAAAAATAGTGACTTGGAAGGTGCTAAAAAAATGACTAAAAATCGATTGGAATCATTATTTAAACAAAATTGTATTGATGAACTCTTGCGTAAAGGATTTTTAAAAAGTGATACGTTCTGGGCAGACACAAAATATTAATAACTTTTAATCGTCAGTTTTTATGAAAAAATATCTATTATTTATTACAATTGTTCTTTGCTCTTTTCAACTTCAAGCTCAAACATCTCAGGATTTGCTTGATATCAAACGTGTTGCTTTGGCTTATATCGAGTCACAACATACTCCAAATCCAAAATTGATGGAAAGTGCCTTGCACCCTCGTTTGGTAAAAAGATCAGTTTTTAGAAATAAGACTGCCCAAAAAGATTTTGTATCAGAATATTTTGCAGAGAATATGATTATTCTTGCGGAAACCTATAATGTAAAAGGTGATAAGTTTCCTAAAAATCCAAGAAAAGAAGTGAAATTATTGGATGTTTCTGCAAAAATAGCATCAGTTAAATTAATAGCAGATGCCTGGATCGATTATATGCATATTGTAAAGGAAAACGGAGAATGGAAAATAATAAATGTACTTTGGCAATATAATGATGTGAAGCAGCATGAATAGGATTTCTTTATAAATTTGTTGTAAAACAAAATAATTATTAAAATGAAAACTCCAAACCCAATCATAACCGTCAACGAAACCGAAGGCCAAAAACTTAAAATAGCCGGAGGCAATTACCGTATTATAATTTCAGGAAAACAAACCAATGGAGGATATGCCGTAATCGAAATGGCGGTTCCTCCGGGTGCGGGGCCTAATCCACATTCGCATGCTGATTTTACAGAAACCTTTTTTGTTTTGGAAGGCGAAGTTTCTTTTAAATCGGAATTAGGAAGTTATGTTGCGAAAAAAGGTTCTTTTGTGAATATTCCAAAAGGCGGAATTGTACACGGTTTTAAAAACCTTTCTAACGAACCGGCTAAACTCTTGTGCACCGTAACACCAGCCGGTTTAGATGATTTATTTGAAGAAATAGCAGAATACCTTGAAACTTCTTCAAACACAGAAAGTGAAACAAAAGAAAAATTAAATTCCCTCTTCGAAAAATACGGACAGCAAATGTTTCCTCCTGATTATTTAGACTAATATTTAGTTTACAGTCGCAGTCTCAGTCGCAGTATTCAGTCACAGTCACAGTTTACAGTATTCACAGTATTCGGTCTTTGTATTTAGCGTCGCGGAGTGAAAACTGTTAATGGCACCCCAACTGTAAACTGTGACTGAATACTGTGACTGAATACTGCGACTGAATACTGCCACTGAATACTGCCACTGAATACTTTAAAAAAACTGGAAATAATATAAATTTAGTAACATAATTATGTAAGATGTTGATTTTTAATTTTTTAACTTTAAGAGTTAATAAACTAAAAAGATATCATTATGAAAATTAAATCAATTTTATTAGGGATGAGCTTTGCTTTTCTGTTGGTTGCCTGTGGTCCAAAAGACGCAGATATTGAAAAAGAAATAGACGCAAAAATCAGTGGATTGGCGGGAGTCGATGTTACGGTTGTAAAAGGTGTTGCTACTATTTCGGGTACTTGTCAGGATGATGGTGTTAAACAAAACGCAGAAAGTATTGTAAAAGGAGTTAAAGGGGTAAAATCAGTGGTGAATAACTGCGAAATTATAGCTCCGGAACCTGTAGCGGCTGAAGCTGCGCCGGTTGAAATTAATCCGGATACTGTTTTAACCACTTCGGTAAATGAGGTAGTGAAAGCTTATAGTGGTGTTAGCGCTACTGTTGCTAGTGGTGTAGTTACACTTACAGGAGAAATTAAAAGAAGCCAATTAGCACCTTTAATTCAAAGTGTGCAGGAATTGAAACCTAAAAAAGTAGAAAACAAATTAACTATTAAATAATGATGTTATGAGTTTACAAGAGAAATATAAAGAGTTGACAGATTTAGCTTCTACTTTGGGTGTAGCAAATTTACAAGTTAGAGAACAGGATAATGTATTGTATATTGATGGTACAGCAAAATCTGCAGCTGATAAAGAGAAACTTTGGGATAGTTACGGAACATTAGACCCTGATTACAGATCGGCCGATGTGGTGATGAATATCGAAGTGGCGGAAGGAACAACTACTGAATACACAGTTAAAAGTGGCGATTCGTTATCCAAAATAGGGAAAGATCATGGCGTCTCCTGGCAAACTATTTTCGAAGCCAATAAAGATGTAATTAAAAATCCAGATCTGATTCAGCCGGGTTGGAAATTGAAGATACCAACGGCGTAATTTATTTGCGGGTTGTTTTGAAAGTCTGTCATTTTTATGATGGACTTTTTTTTGTTTTAACCATTTTATTTAACCGCAAAGAGCGCAAGGGGTTTATGCGAAGTTCGTTAAGTTTTTTCTCATTTTATGTCATTGCGAGGAACGAAGCAATCACATTTGCCAGAGCAAATTTGCTTTTTGAAGTGTGGTTGCTTCGTTCCTCGAAATGACAGGATTGTGGTTACTTTGTTAAAACAAAACTTATTTTGAAACTGAGTGCCCTAGCCCTGATAGGAGCGGTATCCTTTTATGGCGGGGTTCGCCATGAAAGATACAAGCAGATAGCAGGAAATAGCTCCTTCTAAACATCACCTTCCCTTTATGCTCAGATCAAATAAAAATTTTGCGGTTTCCTGATCGGAGTCGGCGGAGAAACCTGCTACATAAACGCCCTTTTTGCCCGAATTTGATTTAATACCGTATACAACTGCCTCATCGCCTGGATCTGAATCCCCTTCGTATCGATACACATGTACAATTTCAAATTTTTCAGGATTTTTTTTAATCGCGTCAGCATTCCGATTAAAATCACATGTAAATCCTTTTTCATGAAGTTGGTCCAAAGCTTTTGAAACAGTTGCGTAGTGATACATTCTTGTCATGATAATTGATTTAAAAATTAAGGATTTTAAAGGTAACCAATTTAAAATTAAATTGTTATGAAAAATTTGTAAAAATCGGAAATTTAAATGACTGATTCTTCGTTGATAAATCGCTACTTTTGCACCGCAGACCGCCTTATCGTCGCTCAATTCGTTGGGGGGAGGAAAGTCCGGACACCACAGAGAAGCATAGCGGGTAACACCCGTCGGTGTTAGCAATAACGCAAGGACAAGTGCAACAGAAAGTATGTACAGGTAATGCTGTAGTGAAACCAGGTAAACTCTATGCGGTGAAATACCAAGTATATCAGCATTTAAGGGCTTCTCGTCCGTTGTTGAAGGGTAGGTAGCTCGAGTCCAGTAGTAATGCTGGATCTAGATAAATGATAAGGCCCTGATTTATCAGGGACAGAATCCGGCTTATAGGTCTGCATTTTTTATATATTTGTGAAAGCGCTAAATCAAATTCATGAATATCCCTACTCCAAACTCTTCTCCGAAAACTAAGAAAAGCACTTTTCATTCTATAATTACCAATCTTACTTTTTGGGTTTTAATTGCCATTATTGCTGGTGTTTTGCTCGGACATTTTTCTCCTGAAAACGGTGTGAAAATGGAAATCGTTGGAAAAACATTTGTCGATATCATCAAACTATTTATTGGTCCAATTATATTCCTGACGATTGTCTTGGGAATTTCCGGAATGGGAAACCTGAAAAAAGTAGGCCGAATTGGAATAAAAGCTTTGTTTTATTTTGAAGTGGTTTCGACGATTTCACTGGCTATTGGAGTGGGCGTTGCCTATTTCTTTCAACCTGGTAAAATTGATAAATCAGGTTTGGCTCTGCAGGATGCGAGTAAGTATACAAATCACGCTGCAGAGAACTTTTCATGGCTGCAGTTTTTTCTTTCTAATTTTACATTGCAGGTTTTATTGGCTGCGATAGTTTGCGGAATTGCCTTGAACTTTTATCAAAAAAGAGAGCAGACCATTCTGGTTTTAGAACGTTTCTCAAAAGTAGTTTTTACGGGATTGAAATATGTTATGTATTTGGCTCCAATTGGTGCGTTTGGAGGAATGGCTTATACAATTGGTAAATTCGGATTAGAGACATTAATTCCATTAGGAAAATTGATGCTTTGCGTTTATCTGACTATGGCTTTGTTTGTGTTCATGGTTTTGGGAACTATTTTGAGGTATTATAAAATCAATATTCTATCCATTCTAAAATACATTAAAGAAGAACTTTTATTGGTTCTTGGAACATCTTCTTCTGAAGCCGCTTTGCCAAGTATTATGGTAAAATTAGAACAAATGGGTTGCAGTAAATCGGTAGTGGGTTTGGTGATTCCGACGGGTTATTCTTTTAATCTGGATGGAACTTCGATTTATTTGTCGATGTCGGTTATCTTTCTGGCTCAATTGTATGATGTGCATTTGAGTTTTGCTGAAATTCTGAGTGTTATCGGGATTCTGATGATTACTTCAAAAGGCGCAGCGGGCGTAACTGGAAGCGGATTTATTGTTTTGGCTTCAACGTTAACAGCCATTCATAAAATTCCGGTTGAAGGTTTAGCCTTCTTATTGGGCGTTGATAAATTTATGAGTGAAGCAAGAGCGATTACAAACTTAATTGGAAATTCAGTTGCAACAATTATAATTTCGAAAACAGAGCACGATTTTACGGAGTTGAATTTGGAACCTGTTGTTGAGGAATAATGTATATTTTGCCACGAAGGCACAAAGACGCTAAGTTTTTATTTCATTGCGAGGAACGAAACAATCACATTTGATGGATCAATTATTAGTGGGGTTGCTTAGTTCCTCGCAATGACATACATTGTGCGTAGGTCAGTTGGAATTTAGACCCGAGCGATAGCGAACGGGCGAAGCAATTTTTTTAATTGGAATTTTATGATAAGAATAGGAATTTTAGGACTTGGTGGAGTAGGCGGATATTTCGGTGGACTTTTGGCGAAAGCCTATTATAATTCAACAGAGATTGAAGTAGTTTTTATTGCCAGAGGAGCAACAAAAGAAGCCATTGCTGAGAGCGGTTTGAAAATTATTAATGATGATTCTGAAATCGTTGCCTATCCAAAATTAGTTTCAAATAATCCGGATGAAATAGGTGTTTTAGATTATTTAATTTGCGCTACCAAAACCTATGATATTGAAGAAAGTTTACTTTCATTTCAAAAAAGCATTACTTCAAAAACTGTAATTCTACCTTTATACAATGGTGTTGATGCCCCGGAACGTATCGAGAAAATATTTCCTGAAAATGATATTTTGCAAGGTTGTGTTTATATTGTTTCAATGATTGCTTCGCCGGGGACCATTCGCAGATTAGGTTTTTACGAAAAGCTATTTTTTGGTTCAAAAACAACTTCAATTGCTAAATTAGAGGCATTGCAAAACATTCTTCAAAAAGCTAAAATCGAAAGTTATTTGGTTGAAAATATTGAAGAAACGGTTTGGGAAAAATTTATTTTTATTTCAGCTCTGGCTTCGGCAACTTCTTATCTCAACGAGAATATTGGTGAAATTTTAAAGAAAAAGAAATCAATGAAAGTGTATGTGGAATTGCTCCACGAAATTGAAGTGGTTGCAAAAGCAAAAGGATTGCAATTGCCAAAAGATATTGTTAATCAAACCGTGATTAAGCTCGAAAAATCACCAAAGGAAGCGACTTCATCGATGCATAGAGATTTACTGGCAAATCGAAATACAGAAGTAACTTCGTTGACACAATTTGTAGTCAACGAAGGTTTAAAATATAGTGTTGCAACTCCTCTCTACGAAAAGATCGCAAATGCATTATCGTAAATTATACCGTCTATGATTCGTCTTTTGTAGTACGAACTAAACTTATTCCGGAAGTAAAGAAAACGATTCCAAGGATTCCGTAAATAATAAGTGATTTAACATCTCGGGTTTCGCCGGATGTACCAGCAAAAATGACTGCTGTGTAAATAAGGCCCACAATTCCAAGAATGGTAAGCAATCCTCCAAATAATCTTTTTAGGTTCATGATTTTGATTTTTAATGTTTATCAAATTTACCTTCTAAAAACTTTATGGCTGTTATACAATTACTTAGGAAGCTTATATGATTTGCAGTACGGTTTATTATGAATTTTATGTAAGAATTGTTTTTGTTTTTGATTGCTTGTATGGTTTAAATGCTATTTTTGTCACAACCATTTAAAAACCAACAATGAAAAAAAATTATCTGTTTCTATTTCTTTCCGTACTTTTTTTTAATGCTGTAAATGCACAAGATGATGCTCCGATTTCGGTAGTAAAAAATCAATTTAAAATCAATCCTTTATTATCGCCAGGTTTTGTTTATGAACATGGTTTTTCAGCTAAGAATACGCTTTACTCTGAAATAAGTACAATTATTGGTTATAGACATGATGGTTTTTACAACGAATCGACCTGGTTTTTTGTGCCAAGAATTAATGAGCAATTTCGTCATTATTATAATTTAGAAAAAAGAGCTGCTAAAGGAAAAAGAACAGCAAATAACTCGGGTAACTTTGTTGCGTTATCTGCTGAATATCAGTTTGAATCGATTTCGACAAACAAATTGTTTACTGAGTACGTGCCTTCATTTACTGTTGGACCAGTTTGGGGAATCCAAAGAACTTATAAAGGGAAATTTAATATTGATTTAAATATTGGCGCTGGCGTAAATATTGATAAATACGATACTGAATTTACTCCAATTGCTAATTTTAGCTTAGGTTGGGTAATCGGAAATTAATTTTTATAAATAAAATAGAAAAGCCTTGATAAATCAGGGCTTTTCTATTTTAAATTCCAAACCAATATTGCGAACACTTTCAATCTTGATTTTTGGATCTGAATTAAAATATTTTCTAAGCCTGCTGATAAAAACATCCATACTTCGGCCTGAGAAATAATCGTCTTTTTTCCAGACAGACATTAAAATTTGATCTCGCTTTAATAACTGGTTATGGTTTAGATATAGATATTCAATAAGAGAAGCTTCCATTTCTGTAAGTTGCTGGACGTGATTTTTATTGTTGAGAGTTAATCTTTCATTATCAAAAACATAAGATCCAATTTCGATTATATTATTTCCTTCCAGAGTTCTCTTTTGTTCGATTCTTTTAAGAATATTTTGCAAACGCAGGACGAGTTCATCGACTTCAAAAGGTTTTACGATATAGTCATCTGCACCTAATTTTAATCCAATGATTTTGTCTTCTTTTAACTTTCTTGCCGTCAGAAAAATAAACGGAATTTCAGGGTTGATTGTAATGATTTTTTCGGCCAATGAAAATCCGTCCATTTTAGGCATCATTACATCAAAAATACAAATATCAAAAGTTTGGGTTTTAAAATAGTCCAACGCTATTTCTCCATTTTCTGCCCAGATTACTTCGAATTGATGCAGTTCTAAATATTGTTTTAAAATGGCAGCAAAATCAAAATCGTCTTCAGCTAAAAGTAGTCTTTTCAAAATACGGTAATTAAACTTTTAATAAAATAGTAAACTCGGTTCCTTTTCCTAAATCACTAACAACTTTAACAGAGCCCTGATGCGCCTTTATAATTTGATCTACATAATATAGACCTAAACCTAAGCCTTTTGTGTTATGCAGGTTTCCTTGTTGTACGCGATAGAACTTGTCAAAAAGCAGAGATTGTTTGTTCTTTTCAATACCGATTCCGTCATCTTCGATACTGATCGAAAATTGATTTTCTACGATTCTGGTTTTTATGGTAATGGTTTTTGAACCATATTTTACAGCATTTTCCAGAACATTTAAAAAAGCAGTTGTCAAATGAAATTTATCTAAAATCAAAATGGTTTTCTGAGTTTGGAAATCGGTTTTAAGATTAATTTTTGGAAATGTAATTTTAAAATCATTTACAATGGAAAGCAGAAAATCTTCGGTTTCTATTTTTTCTTTCTGTAATTCAATTTCGTTTTCTGCCAATGAATTTGCCATTACCTGATCAATCAGATTCTGTAAACGATTGTTCTGACGCGAAATCGTATTCACAATCATATTGAAATTTTCATCGTTTTCACGAATGTTTTTCTGTTCTAAAATTTTGGTAGAAATACCTAGAGTTGCCAACGGTGTTTTAAGTTCGTGTGTAATATTATTGATGAAATCAGTTTTAACATCACTCACTTTTTTCTGTTTGATTAAAGCTTTAATGGCAATTACAAACAGTGTAATTAGCGTTAAGATAGAAAGTAAGGATAAAATCAGAATGAATGTCATTCTTCTTAAAATAATCATTTCCCAATCGATCACAGAAACATACATCGAATCTTCTGTCAATAATTTATAATCCTGATTTTCAAAAGTTCCGTTGGTTGTTCCAACATAATTCCGAACCAGAAAGGCATTATTTAAAGAGGCCAAATTGCCGTATAATTTGTTACTGATAAAAGGTTTTTCAGAGAAAATAGTATCTGCTTTTTTAGCGTTTTGATACAGAATATATTTGTTCAGCACGATGGCAAAATCGATTTTTAGATTGGGTAAATCTCTCTCCAGTTTTCGTTTGATTTTCTGCGTTAACGCATCGCTAAATTCACTTTCAAGAATGGCTCTCTTAATGTCAGTTTTATTCGTTTTTCCCTGAAGATAGTTTTCTGATAATGATTTGTATAGTGCTTCTTTTTTAGCTACAAGAACTGAGTCGATATCACTGTAATTATTAGAAATCTGAGCGATTTCATTTTTAATTTCCGTATGAAACTGGGCCACTTTATAATCATAAGTGGTTTTTACCAAATAGCATTGCACCGTCGACAAAACGATTAGCGCGACAACTGAAAATGCTATTAGTAAATTGATTCTTTGTTTCATTGTTTTATTAGCCCGTGGATGAAACGGATTATTTTATTTTTCGCGCAGATTTAAAAATGATTTTAGCAGATCAAAATTGATCTTTTTAAATCTGCTTCAATCTGCGTAATCTGCGTGAAATTAACACGCGCTGTCCACTAAAATCTGCGGGCAAATTTTCTCATCCCAAAAATAAAGCTTTTATGATACAATTTCAGCATTAACCCCGCATTAACCTTCAATTAACCTTCGCAATCTGTTTTTAGAAGCATTTTTGCATTCAATCTAAACCAAATCTTTTTAAAATGAATGTGTATTTGCCTCTAAAACTTTTTATAATCCTGTTGTTGTTTTGTTTTTCCCTGTTAGGAAACGCACAGAATAAAATACCAAAAGATAGTATTTCGAACAACCTAAACGAAGTTGTTGTCACTCAAAATAAAAAATCATTTTCAAACCAAAATGGGAATATTAAGTTGGATGTTTCTAATTCTATTTACAATTCAATTCCCAACACAGTCGATTTGTTGTCTAAAATACCAACGGTTCAGGTTAGTACTGACAGGGAAAGTATTTCGGTTGTGGGTAAAGGAAATCCACTGATTTATATTGACAATCAAAAAGTCGGTATGAACGATTTAAATGCTTTGGCTGTCGCCGATATTAAAACCATAGAAATCATTCAGAATCCGTCTTCGAAATACGAAGCTGAAGGTCGGGTCGTCATTTTGATTACCCGAAAGTTTAGCAAAAAAGACAGTTTTAGAACAGAGATTTCTGAGGTTGCTTCGTTTAAGAAAAATTACAATAATTATCTGGGTTTTAATTCGAATTTTAAAAAAAATAAACTGGAGCTGAAAGCTAACTTTAACTATAATTTGCTGAAGCCGTGGGAAGGCCATAGTATTGATTATCAAATAAAAAATGCTGATATTGCTTCTAAATATGATGTAACGGCTGACAGTAAACAAAAAAGACAATTTGTTTTTGGAAGCGGTTTGTTTTACAAAATAAATGAAGGCGATTATTTTTCATTTAATGTAAGTGGTAAGCTGCAGACGGACATTTTTCCTATCAATACCCTAACACAAAATAAAAACCAGGAGATTGTAAATAATGTTGTGACGTATAGTGATAATGACGGTAAAAAAGACTTTGTGAATTCTTCTTTAAATTATAATAAAAAGATAAGTTCAATTGATACACAGGTTTTTACTGGTTTGCAATATTCGAATTTTGATCAGACTTCATGGAGTGAGGTTCAGAATAATTTTAATGAAACTCAATTTGAATTGGCTCAGATTCGGGATCAAAGGTTTAAAGTCAATGTTTTTTCTGGCAGAATTGACATTGAGAAAAAGCTTAAAAATGAAATGAAATTTGAAATAGGTGGACTGTATTCAGCCGCTGATTCAAAATCTGATTTTGATATTTTTTATTATGAAACCCGTACAAATGAAATAAGTCATTATGATTTTAAAGAAAAGAATGTAGCCGGATACAGTCAGCTTTCCGGAAAAATTAAGAAGATGGATTTCTCAGTTGGAGTTCGGGTTGAAAATACGAATATAAACGGAAAGTTTAAAACAGATTTATTACCGTTGATTGCTAAAAATTATACTAATTTTTTTCCGAAAGCACAGTTTTCATTCCCTATTGACAGCACAAAAAGTGTGAGTTTTAATTATGCTAAAAGTATTTCGAGACCTAATTATTCGTCATTAAGTCAGGGTGCAACCTATATAAATCCCTATTTTTTGTATTCAAGAAACATTAATTTGGGGCCAACAATTATTGATGAAATTTCGACTACTTTCCAATATCATGATAAATCGGTTAAATTGAGTTTTACGCGCGCTAAAGATCCTGTTCACAATAGCTTTTCGTTTGATGATCAAAAAAATATAATGACTTTTCAGGATATAAATTTTGATAAAAGTTCTGGATTTGGTGCCGAATTTACATTGCCGTTTACCTATAAATTTTGGACAACTACCAATTCTTTGGTTTTTCTTTTAGAAAAAATTGAAGATCAATCTGCAGCGTTCCTGGCGTCAAAACCATATTGCTATTATAATTCCAATAACGAATTTAAACTTCCAAAAGACTATTCTTTTGTTTTGAATTTTTGGGGATTAACGAAACAATATACAGGAGTTTTTGAAACAGCTCCGATGTTTGTAGTAGATATGGCGGTTTCAAAAACCTTCTCTAAAAATTGGAATTGTACTTTAAGCTGTAATAATGTTTTTAAAAATAATATTCAGACAGAACAATTTACTATTAATAGTATTACTTCTAAGGCAAGATATGTCGTCGATAATCATGAGATTTCAATAGCAATACGATATTCTTTTGGAAAGGTAAAAGAAACGGAATTCAAAGAGAAAAATATCGATGAAAATTCAAATAGAATTAGATAAAAAGAAAAATCCCTTGAATTTCAAGGGATTTTTGATGTTTTAAAAGGAAATTATCCTTCGTCTTCTTCTGTTACTTTTTTTAATGAATCGTCTGGTAATTCTTCATCATCGTCTGTGGAGTTTAATTCGAAGAAACTAAAAAACGAACCGCCATAATTTTTCTGAAAAGAGAAATTACTCAAATGCTCCATTTTAGTATATTTCGAATGTTCGATAATCATCATGCCGTCTTCGTGCAATAAATCTCTTTCAAAAACCGTCAGCACAATTTTTTCAAATGCAGCCTGATCTAATCCGTAAGGCGGATCGGCAAAAATGATATCATACGAGGTTTTACAGTTTTCTAAAAATTTATAAACATCACTTTTGGTTGCAGCGATATCAAAATCATATTCTGATGAAACTTGTTTGATGAATTTAACGCAGCCAAAATCTCCATCAACAGAGGTGATTGGTGCGCTTCCGCGCGAAGCGAATTCAAAGCTAATGTTGCCAGTTCCAGAAAATAAATCTAAAACTTTTAAACTGTCAAAACTAAAATGATTGTTCAAAACATTAAATAATGCTTCTTTACTCATGTCAGTTGTAGGTCTTACAGGAAGGTTTTTTGGCGGAAAAATGCGGCGTCCTTTGTATTTTCCAGAAATGATTCTCATGATTGAAATAAGATATAATGTTTTTGATTTTGTGCAGTAGAAAAATTATTTTTCTCTTGTAATGTGCTTACATCTAAGAAGGAAACATTACGAATGTATTTATACGCAATGGCATAAAAAGGGTCGTTTTTTTCTATGGTACCTAACAATTCGAGCGGGAAAATCTCAGGATTTAAATTCGATTGTTCTGCCGTAAAAAGTAAATAATAGATAAAATCTTCGGGTGTTTGATATTCAAAAGAATTAAATAATAATAGTTTTTGATTCTGAACAACAATAATTTCAAAATGCTCCGGATTAAAATTAACGATTATTTTTTTGTCGTCATTATTTCTTGAAGCGTCAAGAATTTTTTCGACTAAAATACTGTTAACATGTTTGTAATCAAAAGATCCGACATTGTCAATCAGGAAATTATTGATGTTGATATACGGGATATAAACTGAATTCATTTCGTAATTTGAAATGGTGTCGAAAGTAAAAAAATCACTTTCAAAAACTTTTGTATTGTATTGTAAATAGCTGCCCAGATAATTTTCATCAAAAAGAGCAGTTGGAACAAAAGTGGAAAGATTGTTATTATGAATGACCATTATTTCATCATAAGTGTCTTTTAGCTCCGGATACTTTTTGAAAGCATCACTAAAGGACTGTTCAATTTTAGTCGCCTTTTGGGTAGGATCAAAATGAATTTCGTTAAACGAAGTAATGGTATTATTTAAGGTGTCAAAACAACAAAAAGAAAATCCGGTCAGGGAAACCTGAATAGAAAGTTTTTTATAATTTTTGGATGTAATATTAGTATTTTGAAATGTCATAATTTGATTTTCAATTCATTACCTGTTATAGTGTCAAGAAAGAATTTAATTCGAACACAAACTTACAAATAAAATAAATAACAATATCAATGTCAATCTCAATGTCAATGGGAAAATTCAAAACTCGATTTGAAAAAATGCTAAGTAAAGGAATTAATTTTAAGTTAATTAAACATTTTTAAATTGATATTATTTGTTTAACATTAATGTTAGCATTGTTTGTAGACTAGTGGATTGATATTTAAAGTGATTTTTGGAGATTGATATTGCCATTGATATTGTAATTGATTTTTGATATTGTCATTGAATTTGCCATTTAAAAAACCGTACTTTGTAGTTCAATTTTACCCTATGAATTCAGCATTGTTTTACGGCATTTTACAAAGAAAATTTCCTTTTGCACCAACTCAGAAACAGGATATATTTTTTCAAAAAATTGCCATCTTTTTAACCGAACCAACAAATGATACCATTTTTGTACTGAAAGGATATGCCGGAACGGGAAAAACAACAGTGATTTCAACTATTGTAAATAATCTGGGAGAAATTAATAAGAAGTATGTCTTGCTGGCACCAACGGGTCGTGCGGCAAAAGTAATTGCCAATTATTCGAATACGCCGGCTTTTACAATTCATAAAAAAATCTATTTTCCTAAAAAATCTTCTGGCGGCGGCGTGGCTTTCACCAAGCAGGTCAATAAACATAAAAACACGATTTTTATCGTCGATGAGGCCTCGATGATTTCAGACAGCAATTCCGATTCGAAATTGTACGATAACGGATCACTTCTGGATGATTTGATTCAGTATGTTTATTCCGGAACCAATTGCAAAATGATTCTTTTGGGAGATACTGCCCAGTTGCCTCCGGTGAATTTAGATATTAGTCCCGCGCTTGACACACATACTTTGGGTGCGCATTACGATAAAGAAATTGAACATATAGAATTGGACGAAGTAATGCGCCAGGAAGAAAATTCGGGAATTTTATACAACGCAACTGAATTACGTGAATTACTGAAAGATAGTTTTATTACCGAATTTAAATTCAACGTTAAAAAGTTCAAAGACATTGTTCGTTTAACGGATGGATATGATATTCAGGATGCCATAAATACAGCGTACAGTAATTATAGTATTGAAGATACTGCCTTTATTGTTCGTTCGAATAAAAGAGCCAATCAATACAACGAACAAATCAGAACCCGAATTTTGTTTAAAGAAAGCGAACTTTCGGTAGGTGATTTTTTAATGGTGGTAAAGAATAATTATTTCTGGCTAAAAGAAACCGATGAAGCCGGATTTATTGCCAATGGAGATATTATTGAAGTTTTGGAGATGTTTGGACTTAGAGAATTATACGGATTTACTTTTGCTAAGGTAAAAATCAGAATGGTCGATTATCCGAACCAAAAACCTTTTGAAACGGTTTTATTATTGGATACAATTAAAAGCGAATCTCCGTCATTAACCTACGAAGAATCGAACCGTTTGTATGAGGAAGTAATGAAAGATTATGAAGACGAAAGTACGAAATACAAAAAGTTCCAGAAAGTAAAAGAAAACGAATATTTTAATGGTTTGCAGGTAAAGTTTTCCTATGCTATAACCTGTCATAAATCGCAGGGAGGGCAGTGGGACACGGTTTTCATCGAACAGCCGTATTTACCAAACGGAATCGATCGCGATTATATTCGATGGTTGTACACCGCTATGACGCGTGCCAAAAATAAATTATATTTGATAGGATTTAAAGACGAGAGTTTTGTGGAATAAAACACTAATTTCACAGATTTTCACGAATTGTTTTAAGTTTAGAATTTGTGTAAATTAGTGCAATTCGTGTTTAATATTAATACTAAAATGACAACACTAAACGACTTACATTCGATTTCATCAACGTTTTCGAATACAGATAAAATGCCTGTTTTGTTTTTAGGACACGGTAGTCCAATGAACGCTATTGAAGAAAATCAGTTTGTGGCTGGTTTTCGCAATCTGGCTAAAACCTTGCCGCAGCCAAATGCGATTTTGTGTATTTCGGCGCATTGGTTTACGAATGGAACAAAAGTCACTTCGATGCAAATGCCAAGAACGATTCATGATTTTGGAGGTTTTCCGCAGGCACTTTTTGATGTTCAATATCCTGCAAAAGGAAGTCCGGAATTGGCTGTAGAAACTAAGAAAATATTAGAACCTGTACATGTTGATTTAGATGAACATTGGGGTTTAGATCACGGTGCCTGGAGCGTAATAAAACATTTATATCCAGAAGCAAATGTTCCCGTAATTCAGTTGAGTATTGATTATACAAAATCAGGACAATATCATTTTGAGTTGGCTCAGAAATTACAAGCATTACGCCATAAAGGTGTTTTGATCATTGGCAGCGGAAACATTGTTCATAATCTTCGTTTAGTTGATTTTAGAAATTTTGATAAAGACAATTATGGTTTCGATTGGGCTATTGAAGCCAGAGAAACAGTAAATAATTATTTATTGGATGGAAATTTCCAGCCTTTAATAGATTTCGAAAAAATGAGCAAAGCCGTGCAGATTGCAATTCCAACACCGGATCATTATTTGCCTTTGTTGTATACTCTGGGTTTAAAAGAAAAGTCAGAAGAATTGAACTTGTTTAATGATAAATTATTGGCGGGTTCGTTGAGTATGACATCGGTTAAAATTATGTAAGGCATTTTGTGAAAATATCATACTTTAAAGGAATTGATAAAATAAAATAAAATAATAACTAATTAAAATATTAATCTTGAGAATTGAACAATTAACCTTTACCAGATTCATAGCTGCTCTTTTTATTGTTATATTTCATTATGGCAGAGATTGTTTTTTATTTAATAATGATTATGTGTCATTTATATTTAGACAAGCAAATATTGGCGTTAGTTACTTCTTTATCTTATCTGGTTTTGTTATGATTGTAGCTTATCATAAGAATAGCAAAATAATATTTGCTAAGTATATAAAAAATAGATTAGCACGGATTTATCCAGTATATCTACTCGCTATTTTTCTTGTTTTGTTTAGTAAATTGTTTAAAGACATAAAATTTGCAGATTTTTTTTTAAATATTTTAATGATGCAGTCTTGGATTCATGAAAAAGCACTAACAATTAATTATCCGGGATGGTCATTATCAGTAGAACTTTTCTTTTACCTTTCTTTTCCTTTTTTATTTAATTTTATTTATAAAAAAAATACATTAAAAAGTATTGCGTTTTGGATTATATTATTTTGGTTATTAAGTCAGATTGTTTTTTATTTAATAGTAAATAAAGTTTTTATAACCACTCGAATATATAGTGTTCAGGATATATATTATAATCCGTTGATGCATCTTAACGAATTTTTAATTGGAAATTTAGCTGGTTTATATTTTATGTCTGACTTAAGTGAAAAAAGAAAAAATTATTCAGTACATATTTTATTTATGCTTTTGGTTTTAGTTTTAATTTTAAAATTTCCTTTAGGATTGAATTATCATAATGGACTGCTTGCATTAATATTTGTTCCGTTAATAGTTTTAATTTCATTAAGTACAGATAAGTTAACTTACTTATTTAGGAAAAATTTTTTTGTGTTTTTAGGAGAAATAAGTTTTAGTATATATATATTACAATATCCTGTTTGGAGTTTATGTTCAGATTATAGATTGAATAAGTATTTTGGAATAGATAAAGAATCTGATATTAGTTTATCATTTTTTCTTAGACTAGGAATTCTTATTATACTATCGTCTATAAGTTATTTATACTTTGAAAAACCAATTAGAAATAAAATTAGTAAGGGGATTAATAATTAAGATTTTAGTAATTTGGTCTTTTGTAAAATTATAAAAAATGAAAATAATAGCTGTAATTCCGGCGCGATATGCATCAACACGTTTTCCTGCAAAACTAATGCAGGATTTGGGTGGTAAAACTGTAATTCTACGAACATACGAAGCCTCTGTGGCAACAAATTTATTTGATGATGTATTTGTAGTAACTGATTCTGATTTGATCTTTAATGAAATTGTTTCGAATGGTGGAAAAGCCATTATGAGCATCAAAGAACACGAATCAGGAAGTGACCGAATTGCGGAAGCTATATTTAGTCTTGATGTTGATATTGTAGTGAATGTTCAGGGTGATGAGCCTTTTACTGAAGCTGGGCCTTTAGAGCAGGTTTTATCTGTTTTTAAGAATGATGAAGATCAAAAGATTGATTTAGCTTCTTTAATGCGTGAAATCACAGCTGAAGACGAAATTAATAATCCGAATAATGTGAAGGTTGTTGTAGATCAATCGCAGTTTGCGTTGTATTTTTCACGTTCTGTAATTCCGTATCCGAGAGATAAGGATGTTGGCGTTCGTTATTTCCAGCATATTGGAATTTATGCATTCAGAAAACAGGCTTTGTTAGACTTTTATAGCTTGCCAATGAAATCTTTGGAAGCTTCTGAGAAACTAGAGCAATTACGTTATTTAGAATTCGGAAAACGTATTAAAATGGTTGAAACAACTCATGTTGGAATTGGAATTGATACAGCTGAGGATTTAGAAAAGGCCAGAGCTATTTTGGCTTCGAAATAAATTGCGAAATGGCACGCGGATGAAACGGATTCGCTAAAGCGAAAGCGCGGATAAAAACGGATTTTTGTCATTGCGAAGAACGAATTGTATCGTTTCAGCAAGTGAGATTGCTTCGTTCCTCGCAATGACACAGATTATGAATAACAAAAAAGCTCCAAATATTGGAGCTTTTTTGTTATCTGAAAAAATCTAAAATCTAAAATCTAAAATTAGTATAAATCCGGGAATTTAGAAGGATTAACTTCATGCATCATAGTGTATACTTTCTCAAAAATATCTTCTGCAGAAGGTTTAGAGAAATAGTCGCCATCAGTTCCGTAAGCCGGTCTGTGGGCTTTTGCAGCCAATGTTTGTGGTTTGCTGTCTAAGTGAACATAAGCATCTTGTTCTTCCAAAATTTGTTGTAAAATAAAGGCAGAAGCTCCACCAGGAACATCTTCGTCGATTACTAACAAACGATTTGTTTTCGCGATACTTTTTACAATATCCTTATTAATGTCGAATGGAAGTAAAGACTGAATGTCAATAACCTCGCAATCAATTCCTAAATCTAATAATTCGGTTGCTGCTTGTTCTACTAATCTTAAAGTTGAACCGTATGAAACTAAAGTAATATCAGAACCTTCTTTTAATGTTTCAACGACACCAATTGGCGTTTTGAATTCACCAAAATTCAAAGGTGTTTTTTCTTTTAAGCGGTATCCATTCAAACATTCAATTACCAAAGCCGGTTCATCAGTCTCTAAAAGAGCGTTATAGAATCCTGCAGCCTGCGTCATGTTTCTTGGAACCAAAACGTGAATTCCGCGAATAGCGTTGATGATCATTCCCATTGGAGAACCAGAATGCCAGATACCTTCCAAACGGTGTCCACGGGTTCTGATGATTAATGGTGCTTTTTGTTTTCCAACCGTTCTGTATTGTAATGTCGCCAAATCATCGCTCATGATCTGGATCGCATATAATAAATAATCTAAATACTGAATTTCAGCAATTGGACGTAGACCTCTCAAAGCCATTCCGATACCCTGACCAATGATAGTTGCTTCGCGAATTCCAACATCGGCAACACGAAGTTCTCCGTATTTTTCCTGCATACCTTCTAAACCTTGGTTTACATCACCAATGTTTCCTACATCTTCACCAAAAATTAGTGTTTCAGGATATTTGGTAAACAAAGCGTCGAAGTTATCACGAAGGATCATTCGGCCATCTGAATCCGGTTTTGCATTATCTGCATATTCCGGAAGCACTTTTTCTACAGAGAATACATTCAAATCTGAATCAGAATGCAAATGACTGCTGAATCTTGGTTGTGTTTTTGAAATGTAATCCGTAATCCAATTCGATAATAAAACCTTACTGTTGGGTATTTCTACAAAACGTAATATTTTGCGCGCTATAACCAACATTTCCTTTTTTAAAGGCGATTTAATAGCGCTTAATTCTGAAATATATTTTCTAATTCTTTCTTTATGATTGATGCTTGCTTCTGCAATTTGCTCCAATAATGCCAAAAGATTTTTTTGATCTTCGATAATTGGGTTGATGAAAGAGTTCCAAGCCTCTTTTTTAGCTTCAAGAATTTCTTTTTTCAATTCAAAATCAATTTCTGAAAGTTCTTCAGGAGATGCAATATTGATGGCAATCATCCATAAACGCATCTGACGAATACAATCGAAATCTCTTTCCCAAGCAAGTCTTTCTCCATTTTTATAACGTTCGTGAGAACCTGAAGTCGAATGTCCTTGTGGTTGTGTTAATTCGTTTACGTGAATTAAAACCGGAATATGTTCTTCGCGGGCAATAGCACCGGCTCTTTCGTAAGTTGAAACCAGTTCAGCATAATCCCAGCCTTTTACTCTGAAAATTTCATAACCTTTAGAATCTTCATCGCGTTGATATCCTTTAAGAATTTCAGAGATGTTTTCTTTAGTTGTTTGATGTTTGGCGTGAACCGAAATTCCGTACTCATCATCCCAAACGCTCATTACCATCGGAACTTGTAAAACTCCGGCAGCGTTTATTGTTTCAAAAAATAAACCTTCAGAAGTACTGGCGTTACCAATAGTTCCCCAGGCTACTTCGTTTCCGTCTACAGAAAATTTGTCTTTGATTTTGATGCCATCAACATTTCTGTAAATTTTAGAAGCCTGAGCCAATCCCAATAGTCTTGGCATTTGTCCGGCTGTAGGTGATATATCTGCGCTTGAATTTTTTTGTTTTGTTAGGTCTTTCCAGGATCCGTCTTCGTTTAAACTGTGCGTTACAAAGTGTCCGCCCATTTGTCTTCCGGCTGACATCGGATCAAAATCTAAATCGGTATGTCCGTATAAACCTGCGAAAAACTGTTTTGGAGTTAATTCGCCAATTGCCATCATAAAAGTCTGATCGCGGTAATATCCTGAACGGAAATCCCCATTTTTGAAGGCTTTTGCCATCGCAAGCTGTGGAACTTCTTTTCCGTCGCCAAATATTCCAAATTTGGCTTTTCCGGTTAATACTTCTTTACGACCTAAAAGGCTACATTCACGGCTGGTTACTGCAATTCTGTAGTCGTTTAATACCTCAGTTTTGAAATCCTCAAATGTTAATGTAGTATTGTTTTTTTCTGTAATCATAATCTGGAATGGTCATGTTGAGATTGCGAAATTACTTAAAAACAATCAATAATCATAATTCTTTAAAATAAATATAATTTAATTATTTGTATTTAAAATCAAAAAACTACGTATTTTATTTATGTTATTTTAAATAAAAAACATAATTTAATAATAATAATGCATCTTTTTGATTAAAATTTATTCAATTAAAACCATTTTCGAGTAAAAAGATTGACTAATGTTTTAGGGGATAATGTTATAACAAATCTTATTTTTTCGTTATATTTTGTTTGAGCGATTTCCCATCCATTATTTGAATAAACCGGAAAATAAAGTTCAAAATAGTCAGGAACCAGATTTAATCGGACTCCGGTATCGTAAACAAAATCGGCACTTTGATGTTTGCTTTTCATAAAACCAATATCACCATACATTTCAATCCAGTTCCAAACAGCGTAACTCGCGTTTAAAGTCGTCATCCATTGATTGGCAAACGATGGCTCAATTTTGGATTTAAAACCACCTTCGGCCATCACAAATTGCTGACTAAAAAAACCGGTACTTTCAGATCGTCCGTAAAAATTATAATCAAACATATAATCCGTTGGCCGGTCTAAACCAAAGCTGAAATAATCTGAATTTGAGGTGTTATAAAGGAAAGTTCCCGCGTATAATCTCAAATTTAATTTATGATTGTTTTCAAATAGTCTCCTGTATTCTACTTCTCCTGAAAGTTTTCCAAAGTCTCCGGAAAACTGAATGTCATTCATAAAACTAAAATGATTGATTAATTCGGTTTTCGTATTCGAATAACGGGCATTGAAAATAGCATAATTGGGTTTTGAATTATCTGTAATATATTCGCTTGCCTCACGATTTACAATTACTTCACGCAACAAAAAAAGTTGCTTTCTGTTGTCTCTGAAGTTTTTCTCGCGAATTCGGAACTGAACCATCGGATTCAATTTCAAATAAGTCGCATCAGGGGCATAATGAAAATAATTCTGACTAATTGAATAACGTATATTATAGAGTGTACTGTTGCGGTAATATTCACTCCATGAAAATGCCGAAGAGCCGGAAATTGTTCCTGCATTAATAGAATATGCCGGATTAATATCAAACGTAAATGGTTTATCTAATATCGTTTTGTTATTAAAACGAATCCCGGGCGTTAAACCGTCATATAGGTTATACGTTAAAGTCGGAATATATAAGATCTGGTTGTAATACGGATCTTCAAGATCTTTTGCAAAATTGAATTTAATAGGGCGATTGGTTATTACAACATTTTTTAACGATTTCCAGTTGTTTCTCTGATTGTATTCCGGTACTTCATTATCATAATTGATGACAATTTTGTCCGCATTTTTTCGATCAAAATTATAAATCGAATCGTTCTTTTTTGGTTCAATCCATGTTTTAAAAACGACTTCATTTTTCCTGATTCCGTAAATCGGAATTGGAGCATAAATTCCTGTTTTGTTTTTTATCTGAAATTGAACACTGTCTTTGGTTCTCGAAACATTGGTGAATTTATAGTCGATAATTTGGCGTGAATCAATAATAGTTTCAAAAAACCAATTTATTTTTTTTGGACTGTTTTTAGTTAATATATCTTCAAAATCATAGCGGTTTGTCTGCTCTTTTTTATTCAGATTATAAAATTCCTGAACACTTTCGGGTACAATATTGTGATTCAGATAGTCATCCAAATAACTCAAACTTAAACCCGCACGGTATTTACTGGCAATTTGCTCATTGAATTTAATCAAGGTATTTTTAGGATCACCCAATGGCTGATCAAGGTTTTTTCTTGCCATCAGCATATAATAATAGCTGTATTGCTCGTTGAAAGTTAGATTGGTAATGTTATAACTTTTAAAGAGTTTCATATCTGAAAGTTTCCCTAACATTTTTTGATCCAAATGATGTTCTTCCATGTATTTCATCATGGCGTAAATCTGAATGCCATCATAAACCCAATTATCTCTTCGCGGATCAAGACGTAAGCTATTCTTCAGATAATTGTTTAGATACGTTTTTAAAAAAGTAATCTCAAATATAAAATCATCTGTAAACGGACTAATAAACGACGGCAACTGATTTAATCCATAAAAAGGATTTCGATCATAATCAGCCTGAGAGACCGTGATTTTTTTGTGTGGATATTTTCCAATAAATTCATTCGCAAAACCTGCAACTCTATTGATGATAATCGCTCTCTGAATTTCGTTGAGTTTTTTCGTTTTTAAATCTGAAAGCACTTCGATTTCGCCATTACTATAACTTCTAAAACTATTTTGTCTTTCAATAAATAGATTAAAATCGGTTCTGTTATTTCCCGAAAAGGAGTAAGTGATGTAAGATGAGTTAGAATTATCTTTTGAAACCGAATCCAAATCGGTGGTAATCGAGTAATTATTTGGAATTCTTATTTCAACTTCATAATCTGTAGCGGCATTAGCAATATCATCAAGATTAAAATTATTGTTTTTTACAAAATGATGGCTTTCAAATCGGGCAGGAGCGATAAACCAATTTTTCAGGTTCATCCCGCCATTTTGATCAAAGCCGTAATGCGTAAATTTAGCACTTGGAATCTTCGAAATATAAGTCAGATGCAAATCGATTTTCTCACCTGGATATAATTTTTTGTTCAGTTTGATAACAACAAAATCGGGATTTTTATCCGTTCTCTGCCATTCCAAAGCTAAATTGTCTGAATCAGTCAAATTCAAAATGGTCGTATTTCCTCTTTCTTCAGGTTTAGCGACATGAAACCCTCTGTAAAATTCGTCTGAAAAACGTTTGGCTAAAGGTGTATTTTTATCTGAAAAAGCATTGTTCCAATCATTCAGAACGATTGAAGTCAAAGAATCATTTGAGGTATTGTAAAAAGTAATATCCTGTCTTACGTTCAGTGTTTTAAGTTCGAGATTAACTGCCACATCCATCTTAGACTGATGTTGTGCGTATTGTTTTAACGAACTGAATAAAACAAAAAGGAGGAATATAAATTTATTAAATGATTTCAAGGATGGCTTAGAAATTAAGAGATATACTTAAGTTACGAGCTTAAAGTTGTTTTGGTTTTTGTAAAAATAGCATAAAAAAAGCTGTTTAAAAAACAGCTTTCAATTTTTATAAAAAGTTACGGAAATTTAACCATATAAGTGATATAAGTAATTATAAGTTTGAGTTTAAATCGCACCCAACTTATATGAGCTCATATAAGTTTAATCAAGTCTGAATTAAGACTAAAAGATATTAAATGACTTATGTTACTTAAATGTTGGAAAATAAATTAAAAATTTGGACTCAAATCGTATTTTTTGTAGAATTTATCCAAAACATCAACTACTTCATCTTCAGTATCAACTACTTTAAATAAGTTTAAATCGTCTGGGCTTACAGTATGCATTTTTTCAACCAAAACCGTTTTAACCCATTCGATTAAGCCTGACCAGAATTCAACTCCTACTAATATGATTGGGAATTTTCCAATTTTCTTAGTCTGAATTAAAGTAATCGCTTCAAACATTTCGTCCAAAGTTCCAAAACCTCCAGGCATAACAACGAATCCCTGAGAGTATTTTACAAACATTACTTTTCTGACAAAGAAATAGTCAAAATTCAGGTTTTTATCGTGGTCGATATAAGGGTTAAAATGCTGTTCAAAAGGCAATTCAATATTCAAACCAACCGAAGTTCCGCCACCTAAGTGTGCACCTTTATTTCCGGCTTCCATAATCCCGGGTCCACCACCTGTAATCACGCCATATCCGGCCTTACTAATTTTATAAGCAATTTTCTCTGCCAATAAATAGTATTTATCATCTGGTTTTGTTCTCGCCGATCCAAAAATTGATACACACGGACCAATACGTCCCATGCTTTCGTAACCGTTTACAAATTCGGACATGATTTTAAAAATCGCCCAGCTGTCATTAGTTCTAATTTCATTCCACGTTTTTTGTTTCAAACGGTCCTGAATTACTTTATCCTCATCATTATCAAAATCTTCTAATCTCATTTTAGGTATTTTAATTATTTATACTTTTATTTTTAGCTGTGTGGTTTTAAATGTAGTCAGAAGAAGGAGCTGTTTCCTGCTGTCCACTATATCTTTTATGGTGAACCCCACCATAAAAGGATGCCGTTCCCATCAGGGCTAGGACACTCGTGTTCATAAGAACTTTTGGTTTTATAAAAAGAAAAATTCGTTACTAATACGTTTGTTCTTCAATTGATTTAGTAATATGGCTTTTAACTTTTCCAGTATGTTCTGTTGTCTTAGATTCTATAAGCATAATTAGACATTCCTCAACAGATGAAACTCTGTGATTTATTCCTTTTTTTACAACGAATAATTCGCCTTTCTTCATAATGAATGATGGCTCGTTTTCAATTTCCATTAAAAGTTCACCTTCGACTATATAAAATAATTCGTCTTCATTTTCGTGATTATGCCACGGTATTTCCTGACCTTTTATTTTAGCCACCTTAATATATTGATCGTTTACTTCATCAATTATTTTTGGTGAAAAATATTGGTCTACGTTACTGAACTTGTCTTTTAGATTCATAGATCCTATGATTTAGTCTTCACCGAAATGGAAAATTTTTTCAAAAACGGCTAGCTAAATTAAGTCTTTTTTTCAGAATTGTCACAAGAATGTGTATTTATTAATTTAAATGTAACATTTGTAAGTAGATTGGTTTTAGTTTGTGATTCATTATCAAATACTTGAATCCTAATCCTGAAAAGAAGCAATAGTTGATTTTAGAAATTTAAGTTATTTAATATCTTGAATTACAAACAAGCGATAAGTATCACAATAAGTAATTTTAGGAATATTGTTTCTTTTTCCAGGAATCAGCACCTGATCGTAAGATAATATAATTCTGTCGATCTCGTCTTTAATTATTTTATTTGGAGCGATTGAGTTTGCTTTAAATATTTTGCCAGTAGCATCTATGGAGAATCGGGGTCTAATGTGTATTTCTCCTTTTAAATCTTGTTCAGAAATAGTTTTAAGCGAAATATTAGCTAAAATATATTTAAACAATTGATCATATAGACATTTGTTTAATTCCCAATTGTATTGCGTATTTTCACAACCTTTCAAAATTGGAAGTTGATCCACTACGGCAAATTCACTAGCCTTAATTATGGTAGTTTTATTTTCTCTGGCAAACAATTGAAGACTAATTTTTCCAGTTTTTGCATTTTCGCCAAGTGATAATTTTTCTAAAGGATATTTTTTAAAAAGCCTTATAACTTCTTTATCTAACTCTTTATTTCCGGTATTCAAACGAAAATTAGTGGCTTTATTTTTTTTGTTTATTTCGAAAGTCAATCGAATAGTGTGATTGTAAACTTTATTTGAGATATGGCTATAATAAGGAGAAGATTTAATTTCGCTGAAATCAATTTTTCTAAGCAATCCTTTTTCTAAATAAATTTTAAAATAATTAGATAAATCGCTATTTTCATTAGGTTTTGATAAAGATTGAAATATATTGTTTTCGGCTACGTATTCGTCTTCAATTTCTTGTTTAGTATAATACGGATTATCAATTTCGTCCTGATTTATATCTTTAATTCTCTCATGAACCACCTTATTTAAACTGTCTCTTTGGTTTTGTGCATAACTGGTAAATGAGAATAATAATATTGTAAGGAATAAAAAAATAGACTTCATATTTTATATTTTTAAGACTAAAATATAAAATAATTAGTATTAAAATCTAACAATAATATAAATCTTTGTCAAAGTTTCAACTTCGACAAAGATGGTTTTATTCCAATTCCTTTTTCAAAAACTTAGCCGTATAGCTTTTTTTATTTTTCGCCACTTCTTCAGGAGTTCCTTTAGCTATCAATTGACCACCGCCTTTTCCGCCTTCAGGGCCAATGTCTATAATATAATCGGCTAGTTTGATAACGTCCATATTGTGTTCGATAACCAGAATTGTATTTCCTTTATCAACTAGTTTATTGATCACGTCCATTAAAACACGGATGTCTTCAAAATGCAATCCTGTCGTTGGTTCATCTAGTATATAAAACGTATTTCCGGTATCTTTTTTAGACAATTCTCCAGCTAGTTTAATGCGCTGTGCTTCACCACCAGAAAGCGTTGTACTCTGTTGTCCAAGTGTAATATAGCCTAAACCAACATCCTGAATTGTTTTTACTTTTCTGTAAATCTTCGGGATATTTTCAAAAAACGGAACGGCTTCATCGACCGTCATATTCAAAACATCCGAAATTGATTTTCCTTTGTATCGAATTTCAAGAGTTTCTCTGTTAAAGCGTTTTCCCTGACAAGTTTCACATTCTACATAAACATCTGGTAAAAAGTTCATTTCGATTGTTCTAACTCCTGAACCTTCACAGGTTTCGCAACGTCCGCCTTTTACATTAAAACTAAAACGTCCGGCTTTATAACCACGAATCATACTTTCAGAAGTCATTGTAAACAGGTTTCTGATTTCAGTAAAGACCTCCGTATAAGTCGCCGGATTCGAACGCGGTGTTCTTCCAATTGGACTTTGATCGATATCAATTACTTTGTCAATATGTTCTAAACCTTCTATTTTTTTGTAAGGTTGTGGTTTTTTCACACCATTAAAATAATAGGCATTCAAAATAGGGTAAAGCGTCTCGTTTATTAAAGTCGATTTTCCACTTCCTGAAACTCCCGTCACACAAATCAATTGTCCTAAAGGTAATTCGATTGAAACATTTTTTAGGTTGTTTCCTGTCGCTCCGGTTAGTTTTAAAAACTTACCATTTCCTTTACGACGCTCTTTCGGAATCTCCAGTTTCATGGTACCGTTCAAATATTGAGCGGTAATCGTATTTGATTTTAAAGTTTCAGCCGGTGTTCCGATACTGATAATTTCTCCACCATATTTTCCAGCTTTCGGACCTATATCTATAACGTAATCGGCACGTTCGATCATGTCTTTGTCGTGTTCAACGACAATAACAGAATTTCCAATGTCACGCAGTTGTTCTAAAGAGTGAATCAGTTTTTCATTGTCTCTCTGGTGCAAACCAATACTTGGCTCATCCAAAATATATAAAACTCCAACCAACTGCGAACCAATTTGGGTTGCCAAACGAATACGTTGTGCCTCTCCGCCTGAAAGTGATTTTGAACTTCGGCTTAAAGCCAAATAATCTAAACCAACATTCATTAAAAAGTTCAGACGATCTTTGATTTCTTTAACGACTTCAGAAGCGATCAAAAGTTGTTTGTCTGATAAATGCTGATTTAAATCCTGAAACCAAATGGTTAAATCAGAAATATCCATATCACACAATTCCACTATATTTTTTCCGTTTATTTTAAAAAATAAAGCTTCTTTTTTCAATCGGGAACCATCGCAAACAGGACAATTTACTTCGTCCATAAAATCTTTTGCCCAACGTTTTATAGTCGTTGAAGAAGTTTCATCAAATTGATTTTTGATGAAATGAGATATCCCTTCAAAATCAATTTTATAATCGCGGGTAACGCCCAAATCTTTTGAATTGACAACAAATTTATCTTTTCCGCCATGTAAAATCATGGTCATGGCTTCTTCAGGAATCTTCTCAATCGGATCTGTTATTTTGAATCCAAATTTTTCTCCAATAACTTCCAGTTGTTTAAAAATCCATGACGATTTATATTCGCCAAGCGGAGCAAACCCGCCACTTTTGATAGACAATTTAGGATTTGGAATTATCTTTTTGATATTAATTTCATGAACTGTTCCCAGTCCGTTACAATGCGGACAGGCCCCTTTTGGAGAGTTGAAAGAAAATAAATTCGGCTCCGGATTTTGATAGGATATTCCCGTTGAAGGGCACATTAAATTTCTACTGAAATAACGCACCTCATTAGTGTCCTGATCTAAAATCATTAAGACATTTTCTCCATGATGCATGGCAGTATTAATGCTTTCAGACAACCGTTTTTGATTGTCTTCTGTATCTTCAATCAACATTCTGTCGACAACAATTTCGATGTCGTGTGTTTTATAACGATCCAGTTTCATACCTGAAACCAAATCCTGAACTTCGCCATTTACACGAACTTTTAGGAAACCTTGCTTTGTGATTTGTTGGAATAATTCGGCATAATGTCCTTTACGGGCTTTAATTACAGGAGCCAAAATATTGATGCGTTTTCCATTAAAATCCTGAATAATCAAATTTTTAATTTGTTCATCAGAATAGGAAACCATTTTCTCGCCGGTGTTGTAACTGTAAGCGTCTGCACCACGGGCATATAAAAGTCGAAGGAAATCATATATTTCAGTAATAGTTCCAACAGTCGAGCGTGGACTTTTACTAGTTGTTTTTTGTTCAATTGCAATAACTGGCGAAAGGCCATCGATTTTATCAACATCCGGACGTTCTAAACCGCCAAGAAACTGTCTGGCATAGGCCGAAAAAGTTTCTACATAGCGACGTTGTCCTTCGGCATAAATGGTATCGAAAGCTAAAGATGATTTTCCCGACCCTGATAAACCGGTAATTACAACCAATTTTTCACGCGGAATTGAAATGTCTATATTTTTTAGATTATGAACTCTTGCACCAAGAACTTCAATAGTATTGTCTTTTTCTAACATAATTTTGAGCAAAACGCAAAGTTACCACTTTGATTTATTCTTTTTATACTAGAGTACAAAACTTTATGTTACAATTAGTAACAAAAAACGCTGACTAAAATGGTCAGCGTTTTGATAATTATCTTGAAAACAATTTCATTTAGAATTTTTTACTCTATAAGATTTACAATTAATTATTATTTAATATCTGCAGAAGAATTAAATGTATTGTATGCTGAAGCATATAGCATAAGATGGTGTAGATTCTGCGTCATCTTTTGACTTGGTTCGATTTTTTTGTTGAATATGAAATTGTAAAATGACTTTCTCGTAGAATATAAATTCAGTTCGCTTAGAACTGATTCAAATTTTTCTGAAAATATTTGATTATGTTTATTTAAAACTCTTGTTATTTCAATAATTCTGAAACCTTCGGCATTGACCTCTGGAGCCGTGTCTTTCATTTTTTTTATTGCGTTATTAATTTGTTTTGAAGCCTTGGTAATTTTCTTCCTATTTTCATTTACTTCAATATTTAAATCTATAAGTGCTGAAACACTGGCTATTACAGTTTCAATTGCAACAATTCCTAATTCAGCATAAAGATCTCCTTTTGTTACTTTTTTATTATTTTTATATCTTTTTTCCAATCGTATGAAAGAATTATCGATTGAAGTTAAAATATTCATGCCTGCCTCATCAATTTTTCCTTGAAAATTTACAGAAAATTCCTGAGGGTTTGAACTAAAAGAATTATAGTCAAAATGAGAAATATAATCATTTTTCCCGTGCATCTTTTTATCGTTGGATATTTCTTTTATTTTGGATAATAGATTTTTAAAAACGGCTAAATTTTTTATGACTTCTTCTCGTTCTTCTTGTAATAAATGAAAAGCAGCTTCTCGATCTTTGATTAAGATGTAATAATTAGACTCTATTTCTCTAAAAAAATTTTCTAAACTTTTTAAGTCTCTTTCATCTTGTTGGAGTCGGTTGTAATTTCCTAAAGTAACTATATTTTTGACCCAGCTCATGATACTAATTCTTTAACTATGTTAGTATTTCTTGTTAATTCGTCTTGCACATTTTCAATACTGTAACTTCGTTGTTTAACATTTTTAGAATTTACTAATGTTAAAAATTTTTCATTTTTATTAAAAACAACAAATGGCAATGCAAAAAAATCAATAATTATGAGAGAACATATAAAGTAAAAGACTTTTAAGCCTAAGTTGTTTTCTAAAATAGTAATGAGCCACAAATCAAAATTATTGTAATGAAAGCGGAAAGCAAATGAATTAATTATCATAAATATAAATACAGCAACGCTATATATAATATACATAAAGTTCCTTCCTGTAAACAAGTATTGTCCGCCAAAGAAACCTCCAAAAAATAAACTTTGATAAGCATGTGATAATTTTCTATTTCTGTATCTTTTCTCTTTTTTTCTAGTGAAAAGATTTCCTGCAAAAAAGTATAAAAAACCAAATAATACTAACCAGCTATATTTAGAAAAAAAGCCTGCTTCTTCATTTCTTAAAATTGCGATTTTACGGTAATCATTGTTTGCATTTGCCAAATTCTTTACGATAAGGTATGTTTCAGCACGTTTCTCGATTATTGAAATATTGTTTGGATTCTGGAGTAAATATTTGGTGTAATATCTTATTGCTTTATTGTACTCTTTTAAATTTAAATTGCAATCCCCAATAAAAGTTAAAATTTCAGGGTTTTTAATTTTGTTCTCTAATGAAGAAAAATTGTCTAAAGCTTTTTTATAATTTTTAATTTCAAAATAAATTTTGGCCTTTTGGTAAGTAACATTAGATTTATTCGTTTTAGAATCCAATTTTGAGTACTTTTCATAATCATTTACGCTTAAATTTAAATCCGCATTTAAAGCATAAGTATTAGCTCTTTTAAAATAATACTCAGATTTTTTTGGAAATTTTTTTATGCAAACAGTGTAATCTTCAATTGCTTGATTGAAATTTGCTTCTTTTAAATTATAATCTCCTCTAACATTTCGCGCCACAACATCTCTCGAATAGTTTTCTAAGTATTTATCAATATCATCTTTAAAATCGCTCATTTCATTCAAACCCTGATTAGCAATTGCACGGCCAAAATACGCTTTAGATTTATCTCCTTCTAATTCAATTACTTCATCAAAATCTTCGTACGCATTTTTATGTTTATTCAATTTTAAATATGAATTTCCTCTTAACATTAATGCTGTACTTAATGTATCTGTAATTTTTATGGCTTCGGACGAAACATTTACTGCATTTTGAAATCTACTATTTTTGAATTCATTCGAGGCTTGAAAAATTAGATTATTGTAATTTTTTATCTGTTCTTGATAACTAATTTTTTCTTTGCATCCTGTTAATGAAAGAATTGTGGCTATAATTATTATATGTTTTTTCATAACTAAAAATCCAACTCAAGCGGCGTGTTTTTATCGGTCAAAACTTTCTTAAAGAGATCAAAATTTTCCAATGGATTTTTCGAAACAAAATCGCTCACCCCTTTTAATCCTTCTAAAATTAATTTTTCATTATTTTCCTTTAAACCCTTATCAATAATTTCAAAATGTTTATCTATAATTTGGCTTCTTTCAGCAAACACATTATTTATGATACTTTGTTTTAGCTTAAATTCTGATAAAATTGTTGTTAATTCATTTTTTAATTTTAAATTTTCATTATCTAATCTTTTCGACTCTACATATATATTACCCATGTCATTTGCTAACCTCGATATTTTTTGAATATTATCGCTTAAGTCTTGCGTTTTCTGCAAATATTTGTCAGATGCTTGCTCTATTTTGTCGTATAAAATTTCGACCTCTTGAACTTGTATATTTGTGTTTTTTTCCATTTTAGAATAGTTTTATAAAGTTTTAACTATTAGATTAATATTTAAGAAAAAACTACAACGCAGGCGCATGTTTCCCTTTTCCATTTCCATTTGGATGTCTGGAACATGAGTTTCCGGTTAAAGTTGAAATTGATGCAGATGAAGTACCGCAGTATTTGCAATTGTACTTTGCTTTTTCTGATCCTTCGTAAAGTTTGTGTTTTCCTTTATTTGGACCAAGAGGATGACGAGAACATGAATTTGCAGTCAGACTTGAAATACTTGAACTTTTTGTTCCGCAACATTCGCAGTAAAAATTAGACATATTTTAAATTTTGAGAGGTTATTTTCCAAAAATAAACCATCACTGAATCCTCAATGATTTTACCTTATAAACACCAATAAATTTTACATGAAACCATCTTTTTGGCTTATAGACAGAAAAAGCACTTGTCAAATGTTAACAAGTGCTTTTTAATAAAGATTAAAAGATATTAAACCAGTAGCAAAATAGTTACTGTTGTGCCCTGGTTTTCAGTAAATGCAATTTCGATAGAATTGTTTTTTGAATCTTGCAATAAGGATAGTCGCTCTTTGGTAAGTTGAATACCTTTCGATTGGTGTAGTTTGCTTTTTTTAGTAGCATTTAAACTCATGCCGTTGTCTATGATTTTACATTCTAAAATAGTTTCGGAAATCATTTTAAATGAAATTATCAATTTTGGAGAAATGCTAGAATCATTAAAAGCATGAACAAATACATTCTCTACAAAAGGCTGTAAAAGCATGGTTGGGATTTTTGTAAAACAAGTGTCGACTTCGTCTGAGATTTGAATTTCAAAATCTATCCGATTATCAAAACGCATATTTTCAATCGTGATGTACGCCTCAAGATATTCTATTTCTTCATCAATCGTAATCTTTTGTTTTGACGAATTTTCTAATGTTTTTCGAATTAATTTTGAAAATTCGCTAATGTAGAGTAATGAATTATCTATGTCGTTGCTTATAATAAAATCCTGAATGGCATTCATTGCATTAAAGGTAAAATGTGGATTCATTTGACTCAATAAGGCTTCAAGTTTGGTTTCGGCAATACGACGCTGAATAATGATCCTTTCGTTGGATTTTCTTTTTATTCGAAGAAAACTATAAATTATTATTCCTGATAAGCCGATAACAGTTATCGTAATAAACCACCAGCTTAACCAAAATGGGGGCAAAATTTTAATTTGGAGAATTGTAAAAAATCTTGATTTTCCGGCATTCATATCGAAAACTTCAATGTCTAAATTGTAGTTTCCGGAAGGAAGATAAGGTAGAAATAAATTTGTCTTTTCGCTATAGGGACTCCAACGATTATTTTGGTTTAAACGATATCTGAATTTTAATTTGTTGGGGAAAGAATGTCCTTTTGGAACAAAATCAATTGAAAAAGAATTGTGTTTATAGTCTGAAATTAGTTGTTTTGAATTGTATCTAAACCATTTGTATTTTAAAGGTTTTAACGGAATATTATTTATGGCAATAGAACTTATTCCTATTTCAGAAACGGTTAATTGAGCCGCAATCAAACGATTTAAATCTATGGTATAAAAACCTTTTTGGGTTCCGAGCCATAATGTGTTATTGAAAATTTGAGAAGTTGTTATTCGGCAGTCTTTCAAACCTTGCTCTTTGTCAATTAGTCTGACAATACCATCTTTGTAAATGTTAATACCTTTTTCGGTACCTATTAAAATGTAATCTTTATAAGATTCCAAAAATAAAATCGTATTCCCAATAATCTGTTTTTTTGAAATTGTTTTTAGGATTTTAAAAGATTTTGAATCGTCAATAACGAAAACATCACCAAATTCAGCTGCTAAAATAAGCTGTCCTTTATTGTTTTTTGTAATGTGTTTAAACTTTTTCTCTTTCCAGATTCCATCAGCCAGATACGATTGAAATTGGCCATTTTTATAGACATACAAACCATTAAAAACAGATAAAAGATAGGTTTTATTTTTGTTCGTTAAAATTTTTACAATGTATTGCGGTGTATTTTTTTTGAACTTGGAATAGTGTGTGTGTTCTAAAGTTTTCAAGTTTTCATAAACACGAACTCCTGCATATGTTATGGTTTCAATCAGTTTATTATCATAACCAAAACCAATCTTTAAACTGTGTTTGGGTAAATAATTGATTAATTTATAATTTTTGTCAATTTCAAAAATTCCGATGTTACTATTAATCCAGAAAGAATTTTGGTTTTTTACTATTTCGTAAAACTCAATTTCATTTGTTGGAATGTTAAAATTTAATTCAAAATCTCTGGATTCCGCTGATTGTTTAGTAAAAATGTTTTTTCCTTTTTTGTAAAAAAACATTTCAGTATTCTTAAAATCTTCAATTGAAATTGATTTTATAATTTGCTGTTTTGAATTTAGAATTTTTACTCCTTTGTTTTCTAAAATTAATTTATGATTATTGAAATTTTCAAAATCTATAATGGACGAACTATCAAATGAATTATAATCAACAATTTTATCCAGTCTAACCTGATAAATTCCATTGTTATTAGAACCAACATAAAGGATATCATTAAACTGGTCATAAACAACATTTAATAAAATTTTAGAATCAATTCCGTATGCACTTGAAACATCCGTCATTTTATTTTCTGCAATAGTATAAAGTCCGCCATCAGGAGTGTATACACCCCAGGCTGCTGCAAAAATGATATTTCTTTTGTCTTTTGCAAATTGCCATACAAATGATTTTCCAAAATTTACAGATGATTTGTCTCCTTTTGAAATTTTATTAAAGTCAAATTCGTTAATATGGCCTTCGTTACCACTGTAAAGTGTCGACCCAAAAAGACCTAACGAATAAGAATTTTTGTGTAGTATAATGGGTATTATTTGAGGAATTGAAGTTGATTCATCAATTTTAAATAAACCTTCAAAAGTAGAAGTGAAATATACTTCGCTATTATATTCAACAAAGGCTAAAGAAATAAAATCTTCTTTGTGCTCTGGAACTTTAGGGGTAATGAGCTTGTTTGTTTTTATGTCAATTATGGAAACGCCCTGTTCTGTACCAACGTATACTTTGCCTTTGAATGGGAAAACTTTCCTTGTTTTGTTAGCAAGAAGTCCATTTTTCGTCGTGAAAACAGTAAAATTTTTACCGTCAAATTTACTTACGCCACCACCATAACTGGCAAACCACATATTTCCATCTGAATCTTCTGTAATATCCCAACAACTGTTATGACCTAAACCATGGCTTTCGTCAATAGTTGTAAATATTCCATTTTCCATTCGTGAAACACCATTTTCAGTTCCAATCCATAAAACATTTTTAGAATCTAAAAATAAGGAACGAACTGCATTGTTAGGGAGACCATCTGAAGTGGTAAAGTTTCTGGATGGAAAATATTGACCAAATATTGAAGATGTAATTAAAAGAAAAAAGAGTTGTAAAAAGATCTTATTTGGTAATTGCATCAATAAGTTCTTTTTTGTTAAATGATTTATCTGAAACGGGAATTTTATCGCCCGACGACATTTCGAGAACAAATTCATCTGTTTTAAAATTCTCAACATATTGTCTATTGATGAGATAACTTCGTTGCACTTTTAGAAAATTTGGAGCAGATTGTAATAATTCACAAGTTTCTTTAAACGATTTTGAAGTATGATGTTTTTTGTCTGTAGTATGAATAAGAGTATATGAACCGTCTGATTGGCAAAAAATGATTTTACCCACCTGAATCACATCAAAACCCGCTTTTGTTGGAAAAGCAATTTGTTGTTTTTCCGTAGATGGATTAGCTATGTTTTCAGAAAGTAGTTGATAGCGATTTAAATTATCTTTTTTTTCTAAAACCAGATCAAGTCTGCCAATGGCAGATTTTAAATCTTTTGCATTAATTGGCTTTAGTAAATAATCCAATGCACTATTGCGAATAGCTTCAATAGCATATTGTTTATGAGCAGTTGTAAAGATAATTTCGAATGAAATAGTATCAAAGTATGAAAGTAAATCAAAGCCGTTCTCGTCAGGCATTTGTATGTCCAGAAAAACAAGATCGGGTCTGTTTTTTTTAATTGAAATTAAAGCGTTTGATACTGAATTACATTCGTCAACAATTTCAATTTTATCGTCATAAAGATGATTGCATAATTTTTTTAAGAAACTGCGTGCATGTGATTCGTCATCAACAATAATAGCTTTAATTTTCATGTTTGAAGTTTTAATTTATTATCCTTCCAAATTTTGAATCTGAAAGGATAAAGGTTAGCGTTTTCTTTTTCTCGTTGCCATGTATTCTTCAATGGCTTCTTTGGTAGTATACCAATTTCTACCTTCTTTATAAGCGTCTATTTTACCGGTTCTGGCCAATAAACTAATATATTCATGACCATAAGGAGTCTCTGGCTCACTTACAATATTTTGAATCGATTGATAATCATAATTGCTTCCGGGCATGGCACTTAAATAAATATTAAGTGTGCGCTCTAAAGCCTGGCACATCAAAAGGGTTAGTTTCTGATAATTTCCATTATTAGCCTGATTGAGTGCTTCGTAATATTTTTTTCGATCATTCTTTAAGATAATTGCTGGTGGAAAGCCACAACGCATTAATAGCAGATTCATACTCAAACGAACGGTTCTCCCATTTCCATCAAAGAATGGATGAATCCAGATCAGTTTATGATGATAAATGGTTGCCAGTTCAATATCGTTTAAGCCTAATGGATTTGTATTGATACAATCAATTAATTCATCCAGATAATCTGAAACTTTATTGGCGTTTGGAGGCATAAAATTAGCTCCTGAAATTCGAACACCACCATTGCGTAATCGTCCTGCAAAATCATCTTCTATAGAACGCAAAACCAATCCGTGTATAGATAGGATATCTATACTTCGAAGTTTGTAAGTATCGCCTACAATCGAGTATAAATAGTCAATCGCTTTGTCGTGATTGTGCGTTTCAAAATGTTCCCGAAGTGATTTTCCTTTAATGGTAATTCCTTCCTGAATGACCATTTGAGTTTCTCTTAAACTCATAGTATTTCCTTCAATACTATTTGAATTGTAAGTCCATTCAAGGGATAAACTTTCGCGAATTTTATGCAAAGCGATATTGGGCAATGGTCTGCTGTTTTGCAAATCAAGCCTTTTTTGGTACAATCGATCAAATGTTAATTGAAATTCTTCTCTGTATGTTAAGTCAATATTCCACATAATCCTACAAAGATATTTCTTAATATCGGATAAAGCAAATTTTTAACCTATCCGATATTAAGCTTACTCAATCGTCATAGAACGCAACTTCATTCGATACGCTTCAAGTGCTATAGATTTGGAAATGAAGCCATAATATTTTTCATTTCGCAAAACAGGAAGAAAGGCTGTTTTTGATTTTTCGAATTTGCTCATCACAATTTCCATACTATCAAAAGAAGAAATTGTAGCCGCTGGCGTTTTCATGACATCTTTAACCAAAGTATATTTTACGCGATAACTATTAAAAATAATTTCGCGGATATCATTAAAATGAACGACACCAACTAATTCTTTTTCGTGTGTTACAACCGCAAAAACAACCTGATTAGAATGCGAAATAAGATCAACTAATTTAGTAAGGTTTTCTTCTGGATGAACAGTAAGGTAGTCACATTGAATAATGCTGTCTATATCTAAAGTTGATAAGATGTTAGAGTCTTTATTACTTGTAAAAGCATGACCTTTTTTTGCCAGGCCTTTTACATCAAGTGAATATTTTTCAAAACGTTTTGAAATCGCAAAACTTATAGAAGACACAATCATTAACGGAATCATTAAACTGTAACCACCAGTTATTTCAGCAATTAAGAATATTGCAGTTAAAGGAGCGTGAAATAATCCGCTCAAAATACCCGCCATTCCAACCATTGTAAAATTACTGATTGGCAATTTTGACAAACCGATCATGGTTACGAATTTTGAAAAAAAGAAACCTAAGTAAGAACCTAAAAATAGGGAAGGAGCAAAATTTCCTCCATTTCCTCCGCTTCCAATAGTTAACCCTGAAGCGAAAACTTTTACCATCATAGTGCATCCAACAAAAAGAAGCAATATCCACTGGTTATTTCTAAAATCGCCAAATAAAGTATTATCTAAAATTTTTCCCGGATCTGCTTCAGATAAGGTTTTAATACTTTCATAACCCTCACCAAAAAGTGTTGGAAAAACAAAAATAAGTAAGGCTAATAATGAAGAGCCAATTAAAGCCTTTTTATAAGCACCCATTTTTAATTGAGCAAAATAATGTTCTACTCTTTGGAAATTTCGGGCGTAATAAACAGCAATAAAACCGGTTAATATCCCAAGAATAACATAAAACGGAATATTATGATAATTGAAGGCCTCTTGTTTTTTGAAAGACAATAAAATCGTTTCATCTAAAACAATAGCTGACACCAAGGCACCAGTTGCTGCAGAAATCATAATTGGGGTAAAGGCTGAAATACTCACATCGACTAATAGAACCTCGATAGCAAATAAAACTCCTGCAATGGGAGCATTAAAGGCTGCCGAAATACCTGCTGCAACACCACAACCAATAAGCAGTGTACGGTCTTTGTAAGCTAATTTGTAATTTTGTGCAAAGTTTGATCCGAAAGCGGCACCTGTAACCACAATAGGGCTTTCAAGACCTGCGGAACCTCCTAAACCAACTGTTAACGAGCTGGTTATAATTTGAGCATACATCTGCTTTTTCGGAATAATACTGGCTTTTTTAGCAACAGCATATAAAATTTGAGAAGTTCCTTTTTCTATGGTTCCGTTAAGAACTCTTTTTATAACAAAAACAGTTAATACAATACCAATAATTGGCAATATACTGTTGATGAAACTCAATTTCAAAATAGCATTAATATAAGTCGCAAACGAAAAAACGCTGTGCGCAAAAGTTTTTAAAACGATTACGGCCAAAGAGCACGAGATACCAATTAAAACACTTGATAAAAAAATAAACTGCTTTGGTGTCATTAACGACTGCGCCAAGGCAATAATGCTTTCTAGTTTTCTGAAATATTTTTTTAGCATTCTGTTCGTAAAAAATTAGGGGAATAGTGCAAATTTAGTTTATAACATTCAAAACTGGACGATTTTTTAGTAAAAATCTATTTTAATTTAAAACCCAACTGCGGCATCATCACCTCTAAAATCGGCACCACCTTCAAGATCTTTATTTGGCAGGATCAAAATAGCATCAACTTTTCCTATTATTGGAGTTGGATTCTCGTTAATTAAATACCCTTTTGCTTTAAGTTTATTAATTGTGTTATTATCAAAAGTGCTAGGTTCAAAAGTAATGAGATCCGGTAACCATTGATGATGAAATCTCGGTGCGTTTACTGCCTCTTGCATACTCAATTTATATTCGTAAACATTTAAGATGGTTTGCAGAACAGATGTTATAATTGTGGAACCTCCGGGCGTTCCGACAACCATAAAGAGTTTTCCATCTTTCTCAACAATTGTGGGTGTCATAGAGCTTAACATACGCTTTTGTGGCGCAATACTATTCGCCTCGTTTCCAACTAAGCCAAACATATTTGGAGATCCTGGTTTGGCACTAAAATCGTCCATTTCGTTATTTAAAAAGAAACCTAATTCGTCACAATAGTATTTAGAGCCATATCCGTCATTTAAGGTTGTTGTTGCTGCTATTGCATTTCCGAATTTATCAACTATAGAATAATGCGTGGTTTCTGTACTTTCATTGTAAGTTACTTTTCCTTCTTTTATTTCTGACGATAAACTGGCTTTGTCAACATTAAAAGTCGATATTCTATCTTTTAAATAAGCATCAGAAAGCAATGCTTTTACCGGAATTTTTACAAAATCAGGATCACCCAGAAACTGACTTCTGTCTGCATAAGCTCTCCTTTCTGCTTCAACAATTATTTGAATCGCTTCAGGTGAATTATGTCCCATTTTAGCCAAATCGTAAGGAGCAATCATTTTTAGAATTTGAGCCAGACAAATTCCACCGCTGCTTGGTGGAGACATTGAAGTAATTTTTAAATCTTTATAGGTAAATTGAAGTGGTTTTCTCCACTTGGCTTCATATTTGGATAAATCTTCCAAAGTGATGATACCGCCTTTTTTCTGAAGATAATCAACTAAAATTTTTGCTGTTTCACCTTTGTAAAATTCATTTCTTCCATTCTTTGAAATACGTTTTAAGGTCTTGGCAAGTGCTGGATATTTAATAGTGTCTTTTTCTTTAAAATTAGTCGCTAAAAGTGTAGTCGGTCCATTTATTTTTACGATCGATTCACGATAACTGTTCATGCTTTTTTCCTGTTTTTGGGTTACAGCAACGCCTCTTTCAGCAAGAGCAATAACAGGTTTTAAGATTTCGGACATTGGCATAGAACCAAACTTTTTATGAACAGCAAAAACACCGGCTATCGTTCCCGGAACACCAATTGCCAGAGCAGTTTCGGTGCTTTTTCCTTTGATTACATTTCCATCCTTGTCCAAAAACATATCTTTTGATGCTGCTAAAGGGGCTTTTTCTCGATAGTCTAATGACCCGACTTCTCCGTTTGCTTTTCGGTAAACCATAAAACCGCCACCGCCAATATTTCCCGCAAAAGGAAAAGAAACAGCAAGAGCTAATTCAGTTCCAACCATTGCATCAAAAGCATTTCCTCCTTTTTTCATGATTTCAGCGCCAATTTTAGAAGCTTCTTCTCTTGCCGAAACAACCATGGCTTTTGAAGTTACTAATCCGGTTGGATTTTGTTGCGCAAAACTAAAAACGGAAATAAATGAGAATAAGAATGTAATTTTTTTCATAAAGGAGAAAATATTAGTTTTTATAGAATCAATTGACTTTATAAGGAAAGTAATTTTTGCTTAGCCTGATGTTGCATTTCTTCAAAGAAAGTAGTGAATTCCTGTTCAAATTCGTCGTAGAATTCTTTTAACTCTTCGCTGGCAAATTGCATTTTGGATAAGTTTTTCGACCTTCGGTCCATTTGCGTTAAAATCTGATGAATACCTTCTACAGTTCTGTAACTTAAGAGCCAGTTTCTTTCAATCATATAAGGCATTAAACCTTGAGTTTTTTCGGTTAGGATATCATAATTTGTATGAAGTGAATTGTAGAAGCGATTGATAAAATCTTCTAGTTTTTCATCAGAATAATTGCTCCAGTTTTTAGCTAAAAAATGATCATAAACAATGTCTACAATCACGCCGGCATAATGATGATATTTTTCATGTAACCGCTTGGTACTTTGTCTAAAAACATCATGTGAATCGGTATAAGTGTCTATAAAACGGTGTAAAATGATTCCCTTTTGTACATCTTCAGGAAAATGTTCAAACTGTTTTCCACGAATACCATCCGCCATAAAATTGCCGATTTTGATATGATCATTATCACCTGAAAGATATATGTGGGCTAGGAAATTCATTTTTTTGAGTTGCTAAGGTTCTGAGATACTAAGATTCTAAGTTCTCTCTTGTAAATGTATAAAAACTTTTTTAAATCGGTTTTGTAATGGTCTTAGCAACTTAGAACCTTAGTCCCTTAGCAACTTTTTTTTAAAATCTTAGCAGCTTAGAGCCTTAGCATCTCAGCAACTTTTCTATATTTGTAACTCATAACCATATCTCAAAAAAATGACTTTAATAAAATCGATATCCGGAATTCGCGGGACTATAGGAGGAAAAGTAGGGGATAACCTGACTCCGGTTGACGCTGTGAAATTTGCATCAGCTTATGGAACTTTTCTGAAAAACAATACTTCAAAAGAAAAATTAACGGTTGTGATTGGTCGCGATGCCAGAATTTCTGGTCCGATGATTCATAATCTTGTTGTAAATACTTTAATTGGTTTAGGAATTAATGTAATTGATCTTGGGCTTTCGACAACGCCAACTGTAGAAATTGCTGTTCCATTAGAAAAAGCCGACGGTGGAATTATTTTAACGGCTTCTCATAATCCAAAACAATGGAATGCCTTAAAATTATTAAATGCTAAAGGAGAATTTTTAAGTGGAGCTGAAGGCGCAAAAATTCTTGAAATTGCCGAAGCAGAAGCTTTCGATTTCTCAGATGTAGATAACTTAGGTGAAATCACGATTAATGACGCTTATATGGATATTCATATTGACGAGGTTTTAAACTTGCCTTTGGTTGATGTTGAAGCTGTAAAAGAGGCAAAATTTAAAGTTGTCGTTGACGGTGTGAATTCTTCTGGCGGAATTATTATTCCAAGATTATTAGAATTAATGGGCGTTGAAGTTGTAAAATTATATTGCGAACCAAACGGACATTTTCCTCATAATCCGGAACCTTTAAAAGAACATTTGACTGATATTTCAGAATTGGTTGTAAAAGAAGGCGCAGATTTAGGAGTTGTAGTAGATCCGGATGTTGATCGTTTGGCTTTCATTAGCGAAGACGGAGAAATGTTTGGTGAAGAATACACATTAGTGGCTTGCGCCGATTATGTTTTGAGTAAAACTCCGGGAAATACGGTTTCAAATATGTCTTCATCGCGTGCGTTACGTGACGTAACAAATGCACATAAAGGAACCTACGAAGCAAGTGCTGTAGGTGAAGTAAACGTAGTAGAATTAATGAAGAAAAATAATGCTATTATTGGTGGTGAAGGAAATGGCGGAATTATTTATCCTGAATCGCACTACGGACGTGATAGTTTAGTTGGAGTGGCGCTGTTTTTAACGCATTTGGCAAACAAAAAAATGTCAGTTTCTGCATTGCGTGCTTCTTATCCTGAATATTACATGAGCAAAAATAAAATTGAATTAACACCACAAATTGATGTTGATGCAATTTTAGTGGCAATGACAGAAAAATACAAAAACGAAGATATTACCACAATTGACGGTGTGAAAATTGATTTTGCTACAGAATGGGTGCATTTAAGAAAATCGAATACAGAACCTATTATCCGTATTTACACTGAAGCACCCTCTCAGGAAAAAGCTGATGTTTTGGCACTTCGAATTATTGATGAAATAAAAGCAATTGCCGGAATTTAGTTAGAAAAGATACTAAGGTTCTAAGTTGCTAAGATTTTTAAATCTGTTTCGAACAAAAAACTCTTTCATTAATTTGAAAGAGTTTTTTTTTTACAACTATTTTGGAGAAATCGGGTATTAATTTTTGATAATTTTTATTGATCTTCGTACGCTTCCATAAGCGGCATTGACAATGTAAACACCACTAGAGAGTTTATCTCCAATTTTGATATCTTCATTCGTAAAATGATCATTTGAAGAATAGCAAACAATTCCTTTCATATCAATAATTCTGAAACGTAATGGTTCTGTCACATCTGATTTAATATGAAGTGTTGATTGTGTTTTAATTGGATTAGGATAAACCGTAAAAAAATCTTTTTCAGAAATTGGATCATTTACGCCTAAGTTAGCAGCAGTAACATCGATAAAGTTAAAACTCACATCATTTGATTTGAATTTGATTTTAAGATAGACTTCTCCTTTTGGTAATGCAACTCCGCTTACAAGTTTGTCAGCATACGTTTGGTATCCGCCAGTGGCTGGAAAAGTTTCATCTGTTTTTAGTAGAATATTATTAACTAAAATGTCAAACTTCCCTGGGATTGTTGGCGATGCAACTCTAAATGTTAGGTTATAAGTTCCGGCATCTGCAACATTTAGTATAAATTCATTCCAATCTCCGGTTTCGATAAAACAAACATTCTGGCCAGTTTCAGAATCAGCGGTATTTTGCAAACCGGTACCTTTTCTTCTATAATGTTTGTTGGCTGTTATTCGGCCTGGTACATTCATTTTTTTAGAAGTGTAAGTCGTATTTATATATTCAGTACCAATTGGTCTTAAAACGCCACTTTGGGGTGCAAGCAAACCATTTTCAGCCATATCTAACCATGCAGGATCAGGTCTTCCTGTAAACCATGAATATCGATAAATGTCCGGATCATTTTCAAAACTGGTAATTACTTCTTTCATGAAGGCTGTTTTCTCTGCCGCAGTTTGAATCACTCTGTTCGAAAATTCAGTGACCCATACCGGACGATTGAATTTTTTTAGATTTCCTGTAACGCCAATAACAGAGCCTGCGGTATTATCGTAGGTGTGAAACGCAATATAATCGACTTTACAACTTGGGCATAATTGAAAAAACTGATTATGCCAGGCTACAGGATCGGTAAAACCTCCATAATTATTTGGTCCGTTATAGGCAGGTGAAGCGCTCACAATTTCAAGATTCTTTGCAGCAGCAATTTTCTCTACATTCGCCCAGGCACTTACAGCTTCCTGAGGTGTTAATCTTGCACCATCGTTAAAATTAGGTTCGTTAAATGCTAATAAATATTTTGCTCCGGGTTTGATTCTGTTAATAAAAGCCTGTACTTCAGCATCGCTAATTTTTCCCCAGGCCATTGGTACGTATTCAACTCCAATAGATTCGTAGTTGGCATTAGTGTCATTTTCTGGTAACGAGCCCCAATTATACCACCAGGAAATTCCTGGTTTTAACGCCAATAAATCTGCAGTAGAATTGTTTCCATAAGCAATACCTCTTTTTGGACTTTGAGCAAAAGTGCTTATGTACATGACCGATATCAATAATGTAAAAAGTAATTTTTTAAACATGGTAATAATTTTAATGTGGTTTTTTGGATAGATTTTAATCAACTCCAAATGTATACCGTTTATCCAAATTACCTTTTGTTCAAATTCAGAAAAAATCATTACAAAAACCCATCAAAATTTACTTTAGAGATCTTAAAAGAATAGTTTTTCGTTTTTAGCTGACTTACATAAAAGAAAAAGTCCAAAAGGAAATAATCGCTTTTGGACTTTTAAGTATTTTTATAAAGAATATTATGCAACGCGATGTTTCCATCTTTTATGCGTCCACAAATAATATTCAGGCGCTTCATATATTTGTTTTTCTACTTCTCTTAAATATTTCTCCGTGACTTCAAAATTTTCATATTCTTTAGGGTTATCGGCAATTGGTACAATTGTAGCTTCATAATAACCTCTTCCCACTTTTTTTACTTTAATAAAAATAACGCTTAAGTCGTATTTTTTAGCCAACATTTCTGCTCCGGTGTGTACCGGAACTTCAATTCCCATAAATTTCATGGAATGAAAAATCCTGTCCAGTTTTGGTGATTGATCACTGGCCAAACCATAAAGACTTAGAATTCCTTTGCGTTGATTTTGTGCCATTAATGGAATTGCTTTCTTAGTTTCAACTAATTCAGCATCATATTTTCCTCTGATTTTTCGAACCAATTTATCAAAATACGGATTGGCAATTTTTTTATAAACGCCAACTCCATTAAAAAGCATTCTTTTATTAAGTGTCAAAAGCCATTCCCAGCTCGCGTAGTGCGAAGCTACTAAAACGACACTTTTGCCTTTATTTTCATATTCATGAAAAAGATCCATATTGGTAATGGTAAATCTTTTCTCCATTTCCTCAGGTGTAATACTCATTGTTTTGATCATCTCAAGAAACATATCACACATATGCTGATAAAATTTCTTTTCGATTTCTTTTCTTTTAGCGTTACTTAAATGTGGTAAAGTAAGTGCCAGATTTTCGCGCACTACTTTTCTGCGATATCCAATAACATGATATACAAGGAAATAAACGAAATCAGAAAACCAATAAAATATACGAAATGGAAGTATAGAAATAAGCCAAAGAAAAGGGTAGGCTACTATATAAGCGAGAAACTGCATCTATTTTTTTTTACAAAGATAAATTAAAAATGAATAACCATGGATGTTTTGGTTTCTTGTAAAGTTATGTTTGAGAATGATTATATTTACCACTCACATTAAATATTTTTTATGAATACCGTTAATACCGTTTTGGTTGGGATTATAGTTGCCAATGCCTTGATTAGTTACAAAGGTTTTAATGATCTTGCTTTTTTTAGAAAATACGAATTTCATGTCGGGAGTATTCGTTCCGGGGAACAAATCAGAATGTTATCATCTGGTTTCTTGCATGTTGATATGATGCATTTAATATTTAATATGTTGACACTTTGGTTTTTTGCTCCGGTTGTCATCGAATGGCTTGGATCAATTTCTTTTATTCTTATTTATTTTGGAAGTTTGATTTTTGGAAGTTTGCTAACAATGCTGTTTCATAAAAATGACTATAGTTATCGTGCGGTTGGCGCTTCGGGTGCTGTCACCGGAATTTTATATTCTGCCATATTATTACAGCCGGATATGATGTTGGGAATCTTTTTTGTCATTCCTATGCCGGCATATCTCTTCGGAATTTTATATTTATTGTATTCGATATACGGAATGAAAGCCAAAAATGATAATATAGGGCATACAGCACATTTTGGAGGTGCCATTGGTGGTTATTTGATTACCTTGATAAAAGAACCTTCTTTAATTGTAGATCATAGTTTGATGGTTATCTTATTAGCAATTCCGATTTTAATACTTTTTGCGATGGCTAAATTAGGAAAATTGTAAGCTTGGCATAACTTTTGAAATGCCCTTATCGATAATTTTAAAATATAACAAAAATGAAGAAAGTAGTATTATTTTTAACAATCATGTTTATGACTATGTCTTACGGCCAGGAAACCAAACAAATTCCGCAGATCAATGTAAATGGAGAAGGAAAAGTAAAAGTAGCTCCTGATCAGGTTTCTATTTCAGCTACAGTTGAAACAAAAGGAAATAATGCTAAAGACGTCAAAAAGCAAAATGACGAAAAAATGGATGCTGTTTTAAAATTCATTAAAAAAATGAATATTCCAGCAACAGATTTCAGAACAAAACAGGTTGCCCTTAATCCGCAATACGATTACGAAAAAAAGAAAACAAGTTATAATGCTGTTCAGACAGTTGAAATTTTAGTAAAAGATTTATCTAAATACGATGAATTGATGGAAGGTTTAGTTCAGCAAGGAATTAACCGTTTGGACAAAGTTTCTTTTGAATCATCAAAATTAGCGCAATATCAGTCTGAGGCAAGAAAAATTGCAATGAAAGACGCTAAAGCAAAAGCAGAAGATTATGTTTCTGTTTTAGGTCAAAAAGTTGGTAAAGCCTTTGTTATTTCTGATAACTCACAAGTTTATCACCCACAACCAATGTATGCGATGAAATCTATGGCAATGGATAATGTTGAAGGTGCTTCAAACGAAACATTAGCCATTGGAGAAATTGAAATTACTGCAAATGTAAGTGTGAGTTTTATTTTAGACTAACCGATAATAAATTCCAATATTTAAATCCCAAATTCCAATGTTATAATTGGAATTTGGGATTTTTTATTTATAGTTGCTTTGCAAAATTTGAGCTTTGGAATTTGAAATTTGAAATTTGAATTTAAATTATTAAACTGGCAGATTTTTTTCAAACGCAGCACCAAAAGAAAAAAACGAATCCGTGCTTCCAACGCCTTCAATCTGGTGAATTTGCTCGTATAAAATTTTGCGAAGCTCTTCATTATTAAAAGAAACAATTTTAATAAATAAGGCATATTTTCCCGAAACCCAGTGGCATTCTATCACTTCGGGGATTTCTTTGAGTTTTTCAGCTATAGAATAAGAATAACGAGCTTCCTTTGTAACAATTCCAGTATAGGTAATGGTTTCAAAACCAAGTTCTTTAGCATTTAATTTTACAGAGAAGCCTGTAATTACTCCTGCTTCCTGTAATTTCTTAACTCTTAAATGTACCAAAGAATTGGATATATTTAATTCCTTCGCAAGATCTGAAAATGGTGTTCTTCCATTCTCACTAAGTTTTCGCATGATTTCTCTATCTAAATAGTCCGTATTTTCATTCTTCTTAGTACTCGGCATAGCTCGTAATTGTTAAGGATTCTATTGTTTTGACAATTCTTATGTTAAAACTGGATTTTAAAATGTCAAAATTACAAAAAAAAGCAACTGAAATGTATATGTATCAATAATCGTACATATTGAATGTTATATTTACATCTTTATGTATAGATTTGTGTCATAATAACAGTATTTTAATATAACATAAATGAATAAAGATCAATTACTTACAAAACTATGGGAGCAATATGCTGCTATTACTCCATCTGCAAAAAAAATACATGAATTGTTAGAAGACAGAGGCGAGGAAATTCAGAATGACCATATCGCGATTCGTACATTCAATGATAAACGCGTTAATATAGCGGTTTTAGAAAAACCTTTTTTAAATGTTGGTTACGAGGCAAGAGGAGAGTATAATTTTGAAACCAAAAAATTATATGCCAAACACTATGAACATGTTACTGATAAGAGTGCTCCAAGAATTTTTATTTCTGAATTAGAATTAGAAAAGTGTTCGGCTGAATTGCAAGAAACAGTACAAGATATCTTAAACAGTTGTGATCAAAATGTATTCAATAATCCTGAATTGGTTTTAAGCGGTTCTGTTTGGAAAGGAAATTCACAAAAGATTTACAAATCATTATTAGAGGAATCTGAATATGCTGCCTGGATGTACGTGTACGGTTTTAGAGCCAATCACTTCACTATAAATACCAATGCTTTAAAAGAGTTTAAAACATTAGAAGAATTAAATAGCTTTTTAGAAACCAGCGGATGGAAACTAAATGCATCAGGAGGAAAAATCAAAGGTACACCGGAACAATTGCTGGAACAATCAAGCACATTAGCTGATTTATTTATGGTAGATTTTGAAGAAGGTGCTTTAGAGATTCCATCTTGTTATTACGAATTTGCCCTTCGTTATCCAATGGCAAATGGAGAATTATACCAGGGATTTGTTGCATCATCTGCCGATAAAATATTTGAGAGTACTGATGTAAAGTTGCAGGAAACTAAATAATAACATCAATTTTTTTATAAAAAAAAAACAGAACAATGAAAAAGTTTTTCTGGGTGTAAAATGTTTTTGCTATTTTTTATAAATGCAGCATAGTACATTAATAAAAGGTGCAAGAAAAATATCGTGTTTAGGCTTTGCGGCTTTAAGTCTCTGTGAGATTTATATAATAAAGTATTAAAATGAATGACAATAATATCCTTTCAAAGAGTTCTATTGATCTTGAAGGTTTAGAAAAACAATTAGAAGGTAAATTATTTTACGATCATACCATGCGTTTGGTCTATGCAACAGATGCAAGTGTTTATAAAGAAATGCCTTTGGCAGTTGCGATTCCGAAAACGAAAGAAGATATTCAGAAAATTATTGCTTTTGCGAGAGAAAATAATAGTAGTGTAATTCCGCGTGCTGCCGGAACGTCGCTTGCGGGTCAGGTTGTTGGAAACGGAATTATAGTTGATATTTCGCAGGAATTCACCAAAATTATCTCGGTAGATCAGGCTAGTAAATCGGCTTGGGTAGAACCGGGAGTTATTCGTGATGAACTGAATCTTCATTTAAAATCGTATAAATTATTTTTTGGCCCTGAAACTTCTACCAGTAATCGTTGCATGATTGGCGGAATGGTAGGGAACAATGCCTGTGGCGCAAGATCAGTTATCTACGGATCCACACGCGAACATTTACTCGAAATAAAAGGTTTTTTGGCTGACGGTAATGAAGTTATATTTGGTTCTTTGACCAATGCTGAGTTTGAAGATAAATGCAACGGAGTTAATGTTGCGAGTCCTTTAGAACAAGCAATTTATGTTCAGGCAAAAGAAATATTATCCTCTCAAACGAACAGAGCTTTATTCGAAGAAAATTTTCCTAAAAAATCAATTCCAAGAAGAAATACAGGTTACGCTTTAGATTTACTGGCAGATGCTATGCCTTTTGGAGCTTTTGATGAAAAGTTCAATTTCTGTAAATTAATTGCAGGATCTGAGGGAACATTATTCTTTTCGACAGCCATAAAACTGAATTTGGTCGATGCATTAAAGCCTTATGCGGCTTTGGTTTGTGTACATTTTGACAGTATCAATGAATCCTTAAAAGCAAATATAGAAGCTTTAAAATTCAAGCCGGATAGTGTGGAGTTAATAGACCATTATATTTTAGAATGTACTAAAGAAAACATCGAACAAAGTAAGAATCGTTTTTTTGTAAAAGGAGATCCTCAGGCCATTTTAGCAGTTGAATTTTTAAGAGATTCACAAGAAGAAATTGATGTTATTGCAAAAGAGATGGAAGCTTTGATGCGTTCTAAAAATTTAGGCTATCATTTTCCGATTGTTTATGGCGATGATACCAATAAAGTCTGGGCATTACGAAAGGCAGGATTGGGTTTATTGTCTAATATTCCGGGCGATGCAAAAGCTGTTGCCGTAATTGAAGACACTGCTGTAGATGTTAATGATTTGCCTGAATTTATCGAAGATTTTAATGCAATTTTAAAAGAGCGAAACCTTAACTGTGTGCATTATGCGCATGCAGCAACGGGAGAATTGCACCTTCGTCCCATTATCGATTTAAAAACAAAAGAAGGCACAGCGATTTTTAGAACCATAGCAACAGACATAGCGCATTTGGTAAAAAAATATAAAGGTTCCTTGAGCGGAGAACATGGAGACGGAAGACTTCGAGGAGAATTTATTCCGTTGATGTTGGGCGAAGAAATCTATCAATTGTTTATTCAGATAAAAGAAGTTTGGGATCCCTGGGGAGTTTTTAATCCGGGTAAAATTGTGAATACGCCTCCAATGGATTCCAGTTTAAGATACACAGCGGGTCAGGACACGCCGATGCCGGAAACGTATTTTGATTTCTCTGAAAATAACGGAATCCTGCGTGCGGCCGAAATGTGTAATGGATCGGGAGATTGTAGAAAAACAGAGAAAAGCGGCGGTACAATGTGCCCGAGTTATATGGCGACACGCGACGAAAAACATACTACTCGTGCAAGAGCAAACATTTTAAGAGAAACCATTACAACCTCTACAAAAGAGAATAAGTTTGATGATAAAAATCTGCTTGATGTTTTAGATTTGTGTCTGAGTTGTAAAGGATGTAAATCGGAATGCCCGTCGAATGTAGATATGGCAAAACTAAAAGCCGAAACTCTACAACAATATCATGACAAGAATGGTGTAAAATTCCGTTCGAGATTAATTGGAAATACGCCGAAGATAAATCAATTATTTGCTTCAATTCCTTGGATGTACAATTTAGCTACAAAAGATTTTCTGGGAAATATGATCAAAAGAGCAACTGGTTTTACGACAGAGAGAAAATTACCTTTAATGTACAAAACTACTTTTGCCAAATGGATGAAGAAGCATAAGCAGGAAGGAGATTTTGTAAATGGTAAAGTGTACTTATATAATGACGAGTTTCTAAATTATTATGATGTAGAAATTGGTCAGACAACTGTTAAGCTTCTGAATCGTTTAGGGTATCAGGTTGAAATTCCTAAAATCGGTATAAGTGGAAGAACCTTTCTTTCAAAAGGAATGCTTAAGGAAGCAAGAGCAATTGCCGAAGAAAATATTAAGGATTTTGAAAAAGTTATTTCTAAAGATGCTGTTTTAATCGGAATAGAACCTTCTGCAATATTAACTTTCCGTGATGAATACCCTGATTTATGTCGAGGTGACCTAAAAACGAAAGCAAAATCATTTGGATCTAAAACTTTTTTAATTGAAGAGTTCTTAGCCAGGGAGTTTGATGCAGGACGAATTGCATCAGCCAGTTTTACAGACAAGGAGGAACGTGTTCGTATGCATGGACATTGTTTTCAAAAGGCGCTATCATCATTGGTCCCACTAAAGAAAATCCTAACGTTACCAAAAAATTATACTGTTCTGAATATTCCGAGTGGTTGCTGCGGTATGGCAGGATCTTTTGGTTACGAGAAAGAGCATTATGAGATATCGATGAAAATAGGAGAACTGGTTTTGTTTCCAACCATTCGCTCTGAAGAACAGGCAACACTGATTTCTGCATCAGGAACAAGTTGCAGGCATCAAATTGCAGATGGTACAGGACGAAAAGCGCATCATCCGGTAGAGATACTATATAACGCGTTAAAATAGTTTTTTTGCTGGTTTAAGTTTTTAAGACTAAAGTTGTCTATATATAGATACATCATATAAATAAAGTATTATTTTGGGGCATAGCATCAGTAAAAACGCCTTATTACAGAGACCAATTTAAGGTAGAACCTTATAAAGTAGGAAAAATCCCTTAATGTTTTAAAAAAAGTTGTAGACTAAGTTTTTTGTTATCAGAAAGTTAAGAAAAAAAACAAAAAAAGACTTTAAGAAACTTTGTGAAAAGGCTTGCGAATGTAAATAAGTTTTCTACTTTTGCACCCCGCAAACGAAGTACACGGAACACTTTTTAAATAAGAGTTAAATGAAGTGGAACACGGAAAGTTCATTGATAGATTGG
>NZ_MUGV01000023.1:0-142966 GCF_002217275.1 Flavobacterium frigidimaris | reverse complement strand
ATTTACGTCTTGATCCATTAAAACTTTGCTAACTTTGCGGTTAAGCCAAAAAACAAAAAAGCCTTTCCGTTAAGAAAGGCTTCTTCCAATATTGCGGTCTGGACGGGACTCGAACCCGCGACCCCATGCGTGACAGGCATGTATTCTAACCAACTGAACTACCAAACCAACTGCGTTATTGTGAGTGCAAAAATACAATAGAACTTTGATTCTGCAAGGGTTTTTGCGAATAAAAATTGAGATTTTTTTAATTCACTAAATTCCAATCTTTTACCCCGAGGCTTCGAAACCAAATTCCAATAGAATACGCAGACCTTTGTCAAAGTCCGAAACTTTGACAAAGGTTTTTCGTACATAAATATACATTTTCTTGTCAAACATAGCCCGTGGTTTCAACCACGGGGTCACAATCATTAGGGCACAATCATGATCACAATCCGTATCCCCGTGGTTGAAACCACGGGCTATGTTTAAAAAATCCAATTCAATAAATCATTAGAAGTGCAAAGTCCGCAAAGCTTTAAAAAAACTTTGCGGACTTTGCGTAAATCTTAGCGCTCTTTGCTGTTAAATCAAAAGTGTTATAAATCAAAAAAGCCATCCACAAAAGTGGAAAGCTTTTCATTGGTCTAACTACTAAACCAGCTACGAGTTACAAAGTCGTAGCAAACAACACAACTAATCTTAGATACCGTTTTTGGGCAAAAAAGCCTTTCTTAAAAGAAAGGCTTTCCCCAATATTGCGGTCTGGACGGGACTCGAACCCGCGACCCCATGCGTGACAGGCATGTATTCTAACCAACTGAACTACCAAACCTCTGCGTTATTGCGGTTGCAAAGATAGTACAGAATTTCATTTCTGCAAGTGTTTTGCTAAAAAAAATTAAATATATTTTTAAATTCTTAGCCAAAGTTTTGTTTTTCAACCAAATATGTAGTCAGGATTTTTTCAAAATTATCACCAACATTGACCGGAACGTACTTAATTTGATTCTTCGCACAAGTTAAAGCCAGGTTTTTAAAGTAGGCTTCTGCCCTTTTTTCATATTCCATTTTCACATTATCAGCAAAAATCGATACTTCCTCACCTGATTCTAAGTCAATAAACTTCCTTGGTGTGTTATCAAAATCGAATTTCAGCTCCGTTTCATGATCAACGACGTGAAACAAAACTACTTTATGTTTGTTGTGTTTTAAATGTTGCAAGGCATTAAAAAGCTTTTCATCGTCTTCTGACTGAAACATATCCGTAAACAGAATAATCATCGAACGGCGGTGCATTTTTTCTGCAATTTGGTGTAAATATGTAATCGTGTCCGTGCTTTTTTTGATTTTGGGCTGTTCTAATAATTGCTCTAATTTATTAAGCAACATTCTATGGTGACGATCACTTCCTTTTTCGGGAGCGTAATATTCGTAGCTGTCTGAGAAAACACTTAAGCCAACAGCGTCGCGTTGTTTCTTTAAAATATTCATCAATACGGCCGATGCCAAAACCGCAAAACCAATCTTCTTTTCATAAAAAGGCTGATTCGATTTTAATTCCGGATAATGCATCGACGACGAATTATCGACAATAAGATGACAGCGTAAATTAGTTTCTTCCTCGTAGCGTTTTGTGTACAAACGATCGGTTTTGGCAAATAATTTCCAATCGATATGTTTGGTACTTTCTCCTGCGTTATACACTTTATGCTCAGCAAATTCAGCCGAAAATCCATGAAACGGACTCTTGTGCATTCCGGATATAAAACCTTCTACCACCTGATTCGCCAGCATTTCAAGATGCTGAAAACTGGAGACTTTCTCTATTTCCGATTCAATTTTCATTCGGTTTCTTTTTTAATATTTTGGGCACGGTACAAACCGTCTGTCGCCTGCAATAATTTTCGTTTTAATATCGGACTAAAATTAGGGTTTTCTTTTAAGAAACGCTGCACTTCATCAAAAGCATATTTCGACGAATATTTCCCAATCGTATTATTCAGCCAGTCTTTCGGAAAGAAAATATCTCCGGTGCGCTGAATTTCTTCTGTCAAATCTAATGAAAAACGAATATACTTTTGTGCACTTTCCTGACGCAGCGGATGATGAATGTTCGCCAAACCAATCGAAACCCAGGATTCTTTTTCTCTGTTTTTATCGTCTTTTAAGGATTCCATAAAAGCACCACGAACCGATTCGTCTTTCGACAACGAAGGAAGCAAAAACTCAAATCGCTTTTGTTTGTCGGGATTGGTGATGGTTGTTCTTGTTTTATTCAGAATTTCATCTGCTTTTTCGTGTTTGAAAATCGCCAGATTCATCGCGATATTGGTGTAATCGTCTTCGTTTAATTTCAAATTCGGAATCACTTTTTCTTTGTTCCAAATCTTATATAATTTGGCTTTCGCCGAATCTGAATACGCAATGGAACTAAATAAATTGAATAACGTCTTTTTGATGTTACTTGTCAAATTCGTTTGCAATCTTTCGTATAAAATAACTTCAAGTTGTGGCTGAACTTTATGCTGCTGTTGCTCTGTAAGGAATTTCCAAAAAATCGAATTCAGATTATTGGAAGCAATTCTTAAAACCAATTCATTTTCTTCGGTTTGAATTCCTTTCAAAAAACAATCAAAAGCTTTGATCGGCGCAATGTTTCCAATTAAAGTATTTTCATAAAGATTACTGTAAGATGAAGCACGTGCTACCTCATCTTTCAAAGTGGAAATAGCATCTAAATGATTCCCGTCAAGCGGAAAAACACCGTATCCAAAACCATTATAATTGTAAACAACCAGTATCGGTTTCTCAAGTCCGATAGCCTCTTTTAATACTAGGCTTTTATCTGTAATATTTGCCGTTAAAACCTTCACATCATTGGCATAAACCAATCCAATCTGAAAAACCTGAGGCCAGACATTTCCTGATTTGTCTTCTGCTTTTTGCTCAATTTCAAACTTCTTGATTCGGCCTTGATTATCGTATTCTATTTTATCTGTAAAAATAGCCCTGCCCGATTTATTCACCCAAACCTTGCTCCACTTTTGCATGTCCAGCGGCGTTTCAGCATCCAGAATTTCAACCAGATTATTCCAGTCAGCATTGTCGTTGGCGTATTTTTTAATGTATTTTTCGATACCTTTTTGAAAAGCTTCTTTTCCCATCGAAGCTTCCAACTGACGCATCATAATCGGCGCTTTGTTGTAAATAATAGCACCGTAAAGCGAACCAGCATCTTTCAGATTGGCCAAATGTTGTTTAATTGGATGTGTACCCAACGAACGATCTTCCGCGTAAGCGTTACTATAATGTGCACTAAAAAACTGCAAATTATGATTCACTTTCGGGAAAATTGGATTCATGATTTTGTCTGCCATGAAATTGGCAAATACCTCTTTCATCCAGACATCATCAAACCATTTCATCGTCACCAAATCACCAAACCACATATGCGAAGTTTCATGCGCGATAAGTTTTGCACGGTCTAGTTTCTCGCTGTCTGTAGCACTAAGATCTAAAAACAAAGTCGATTCCCTGTACTGAATAGCACCCACATGTTCCATTCCGCCATACTGAAAAACCGGAATCGAAGCAAAATCCAGCTTCTGAAAAGGGAATTTATAGTTGGTATATTTTTCTAAGAATTCTAAGGATTGTTGGTGTAATTTAAAAATGGTATCGGTACTGAATTTTAGCTTCTCCGGATTGTTTTCGCGATACAACATCGTCATTTCTAAATTGCCTGGTTTCTCTGTTGCACTTTTGAATTTTCCAGCCACAAAGGAGAATAAATACGTGCTCATTTTGTCTGATTCTCCAAAAGTATAGCCTGTAAAATCGCCTTTTTCTACCTTTTCTTTTACATCGGCTCCTGCCAAAACCGACCATTCTTTTGGAACCGTCAAACTTAGTTTATAAGTTGCTTTTATGTTTGGCTGATCGAAACACGGAAACAACGTACTCGCACGATCCGGAACTAATAAGGTATATAGAAAATCGTCATTTCGGTTTAAAGATAAATTACCTGCGATGAAAGAAATGGTGATCGTATTTTTTCCTGAAAGCAAACTTGAAGTCGGAATAACAATATGCCCTTTTTCGTGTACAATCGCGATATTTTTTCCGTTTGCTGAAATTGATTTTATGTTTTGAGATTTCTCCTTAAAATCCAAATACAAAGGCTGACTTAAATCGGACACAGTCAATTCTAAATTTAAATGGGAACTAATATCCTGGTCTTTCTGATTCGGAATCTCAAAAGACAATCCGTAAGAAACATTAGAGATTTGCTGTTTACGAAAAATAGCCATTTGCTCTGAAACGCCATTTTCTAAAACAAGATTTTCTTTTTGTTTGGATTGCGAAAAACCAATGGTAATGAAAGTAAAAAAACAAAGAAAGCTGTAGTGGATTTTCATTTTAAGAAATATAAGATTCGTTAAAAATAAAAAAAAGGATTGGTTTTGGACGATTATTCCATTTGTTGTTTAAAAAAAATAGCCACGAATTCACGAATTTTATATTAATTAATTTTAAAATAATTCGTGAATTCGTGGCGAAAAAAAATTGAACACCCTAAATACTAAAAAAAAGGTCTGACGATTGCCAGACCTTTTCACAAACTTACTAATTCAAGCTATCCAAAAACAAATTACTCAGTTTGTTGAAATTTAAAACTTATGTCTCCTGCATAATAAGTATAACGTGCATTGGTTGGAAAAATAGTTTCTGAAGCAGTACTCGATACGTACGCATAACCTGTGATGGTAATAGTTCCGGCTACGATTGGGTAAGTTGTAGCAGATCCGTCCGTTTTGGTTCTGTTGATCCAGTCGTCGCTATTTACCGATAAAAAATATTCTTTGTCTTTTGTAAGCACAATTGGCAAAAGCGTTTTTTCAAAAGCCATATTCGCTACAGAAACATTCATTGTTTCCGATTTTATAACTGTTTTGGTTGCTACATCCCACAACGTAATTCGTAAAGCAGTGTTTACATCTGGAATTTTGGCAAAAAAGGAAGTGATTTTGCCTGTTACGGTTGGCTTAAAACTGAAACCATATTCGTAAATTCCTGCGTTTTTTTGATCTACAGCTTTTTGGCTAAATCCTGATGTAGCCATATATAAATCTAGCGGGTTTTCAGCAGTATACGTAACCGGATCTGGTTTGTCATCATCACTGCTACACGAAAGGGTTAAAAGTCCGACGGATAAAATAGTAAAAATGGTTTTTAAAGTTTTCATAATAATATATTTGAATGTTATTATCTGGTTTAATTTTTCTTTCGAAACTTAGGGTTGAATATTAAAATGCGCGCAAACTTCTTCGTAGCTCATTTTAGCATAATCCAATTTTGCTGTTTTTGCTGTAGCAGCTGCCACGCCTCCCGGAATCAAAACATAACGCCATGATAATGAAGTCGGAAGATTTACAGTTCCTCCGCCGTCATGTCTGAATCGGAATAATTTGATTTTTTTCGCAGTAGAAATTGCCGTAATGGTATTTACAAATCCACCAGCTGTTGATGTGTAAGGCAGTGTGAATGTACCTGACCCAAAAGATACATAGACCAGGATAGTTCCTTTGGCAAGAATATCTTCTGATAATTCTGGTGCATTAATCGTAGTAGACATTCCTGAAGTACCGTCTACTGTTTCTGCAACTGCTGTAGGAGCTGTTAGCCATGCGCTATAAATTACATTTGCTGTTCCTGTTGCTCCCGGCGCTCCTTGTTGTCCGTCAACTCCGTTGGTTCCGTCAACTCCATCATCACTACTGCATGAAGCGGTGAAAACTACAATAGAAAAAAGGGTCAAAATGGTTTTTAAAATTTTCATAATAATTTAGTTTAAAAATTTATTAAATGGTTCTTATTTAATTCAATAGCATTATTTTTGTAAAAGTCAAAAGCTTCTTTTTTTCTGCTGATGAAGTATTACAAGACAAATTTGCAGGATTAAAATCAGGCCAAAAACCACTAATAGACAGACGACATTTTAAATAGACAGACGACACAAAAACCAAATAAATGATCAAAAAATACACTTGTATTATTATTGATGACGACGAAATTGACAGGCTGACGGTAGTATCGTTTGCCAAAAAATTTCCTGTTCTGGATATTTTGAGTGTTTTTGAATCGGCTGAAGAAGCACTTCCTTTTATTGAGACCACAGATATTGATATCTTGTTTCTCGATATTGATATGCCCGGTTTAAGCGGAATTGAGTTCAGAAAAAAAGCGTTGGAAATTCCGGTTTGTATTTTTATAACCGCACACCCGGAACATGCTGTTGAAAGTTTTGAAATCGAAACACTAGACTTTATCGTAAAACCTTTAAAACTAGATCGTTTTAACCAAACCGTAAGCCGAATTGAAGAGTTTATGGAAGTGAAACTCAAAGCTTCTCTTTTTGAAGCAAGCATTGGCGGCGATACCATTTATATTAAGGAAGGTCACGAACAAACAAAAGTCAAACTTCACGAAATTTTATATCTGGAGGCTTTAAAAGATTACACTTTGATTATTACCAATAAAAAGAGGCATTGTGTTTTGTCGAGTATAGGAAATTTGTTGAAAGAAGATCATTTTCAGTCCTTCATCAGAATTCATAGAAGTTTTGCGGTTCAGAAACAGTTTATCCAAAAAGTAAATTCTTCCGAAATTATTTTAAACAACGACATTGCTATTCCGGTTGGAAGAAGTTATAAAGAGAACCTAAACTTTATTTCATGAAAAAACGGGGATTCTTGCTATTGCTTTTTATAACAGCTACTGCTTTTGCTCAGCAGGAACCCAATTTGGCACGATATAAAACAGAAAACGAAAAGCTAAAAGCATGGCTTACCTACACTAATAAATTTTTAGATGCTGAAAATTATCCACAATTAATTATCGCAGCACAAAAAGGAATTGAGCTTTCTAAAAATAATCTCGCTTACAAATCACGATTCTATTTCTTGAAAGGAAATGCCTACGAATTCAACAACAACCAGACTAAAAAGGCCATGCTTAATTATGAAATAGCACTGCAATATGCTAAAAAAGCCCGGCATCTTAAAAACGAAACGTCTACGTTGATGCGTTTGAGTTATATGTATTATGCGCTTAACGAAACTGAAAAAAGGAAACAATTAGTAGCGTACATGAAGCAGGTTTTAGACACTACAAAAAACATCAATACTAAATCTGTTCTTAACGGAAGCCTTGGCGAATATTATCTGGACAATGCTGAGTATGAAACTTTTATCGGCTATCAGCTCAAAGCGATTAATTACAAAAAACTACTCAAAAAAAGCGTAGCAAATAGTGAGACAATTGGTGTATCGTACAGTCAGATTGCCGCGGCATATTCCAAAATGAAGCAATTTAACAAAGCGATTGAATATTTAAATTACGCACAGCCGTACATTAAAACTTCGCCTTATATCTGCGCTTTTTCCTGTAATTATTATCTGCAGTGTTTTGTTCCGATGAAAAAGTTCGACAGCATTCAAAAGTATTATAAACTCATTTATACGTATCCAACTGTCAAAGATTCCCTGTTTCTGAATCTGAGTTTTGCCAACCGAAGCCTTTCTGAATATTACGTAAACGAACGCCAGAATAATGCTGCTTATTATTATGCTAAAAAAGCAGTTTTGCTCGGACAAAAAGCCAACGACGAAGATATTATTATGGAAGCCAACACAATTATGGGAAGGGTTTTATATGAAAAAGGAGACTATAAAAAAGCAATCGAAATCCTGACTTTGGCCTCCAAAAATGCTTATACGTATGACAAAGAATCGTATGTCAGCATCAATAAAAAATTAGCTCAGAGTTATGCAGCGTTAGGGCTTTGGAAAGAAGCCTACAAATACAACGAGATTTACAGTCAGGCCAGTGACGAAATGATGCTCGAGTCGGCAAAGCAAAATATTGCCAACGCCGAAGCCCGTTTTCAAAACAAAGCAAAAGGTCAGGAAATTAAAAATCTTTCGGCCCAAAATACGATCAAAAATATCCAAATTTCAGAAGCTAAAAAGCAGCGTGTTTTTCTAATTTCAGGATTGGCTTTGGTTGGCATTATTCTACTTTTATTATTTAAGCAAAGCCAAAACAGAAAAAGAACCAATCAAAAATTACAGCTTTTGAATGCCCAATTAGACGAAGCCAACAAGACGAAGGCAAGGTTTTTTGGTATTTTAAACCACGATTTAAGAAGTCCGGTTTCGAACTTAATTCACTTTTTGCATCTTCAAAAAGAAAGTCCGGAGCTCATTGACGAAGCAACCGCTTTGCGAATGCAAACAAAAGTAATTACCGGAGCCGAAAATTTATTATCATCAATGGAAGATATTTTATTGTGGAGCAAAGGCCAAATGGAAAACTTTAAACCTCAGTTTCATCCATTTCCAGTTTCCGGTTTATTTGAAGAAACTAAAAAACATTTTTCTAGTGTTGAAAACATAGAAATTTCCTTCGAAGATCCGGAAAACCTCATCTTAAATACGGATGAAAATTACCTCAAAACCATCCTCCGAAACCTAACCGGAAACGCCATAAAAGCACTCGACAAAACGTCAAACGGAAAAATAATCTGGAAAGCCTGGCAAGAAAACAATCAAACCTTTCTCTCCATAACCGACAACGGCCCAGGCGGAACTCAGGAAAAATTCAAAGCCCTGTACGACGACTCAGAAGTAATCGGAATCAAATCAGGATTAGGTTTGCATTTAATCCGTGATCTCGCAACAGCAATTAGCGCTAAAATCGAAGTCGTTTCAAAACCTGATTCCGGAACAACTTTTACTATTATATTTTTTCACGCAGATTTAAAAAGGATTTAAGCAGATTTGCGCAGATTATTTATTTACTAGGAAAGTTTAAAAAAGATTTAAATACATGCTTTTAAATAAATCTGCAGAATCTGCTAAAATCTGCAGAATCTGCGTGAAACAAAATCTTTTTATCCCGATAGCTATCGGGAGTGGCAAAAAGCCCAATAAAAAAGGCTTGACTTTCGCCAAACCTTTTTTATATCAATTATAATCTTACGATTACAACAAAGCGTCTAAACTATCTGCGTAAGTTTGTTTCGGAGCAACTCCTACTTGTTTACCTACAACTTCACCGTTATGAAAAACCAAAACGGTTGGTATGTTACGCACACCATATTTTGCAGCGAATTCCTGGTTAGCATCCACATCCACTTTACCAACAACAACTTTACCTGCGTATTCGTCGCTTAATTGGTCAATGATTGGTCCAACCATTCTACAAGGACCGCACCATGCTGCCCAAAAATCTACCATTACTGGTTTATCTGACTTTAAAACTACTTCGTCAAAAGTAGCATCTGTTATTGCTAATGCCATAATATCTTAGGTTTAAATTACGTCTGAATTATTAATCTTCAAACTAGAGTACAAATTTAAAAATTAAATACGAATGAAACACCATTCCCAAATTAGTTTTGATTATAAATGCATTGTCAATAGTTATATAATTTTCATGTCCGTTATTCACAAGCCTTTGCATCTTAATAAATTGAAAACCAAAATATTAAAATCACATTATTTTTTATCTTATCTTTAATGATTAAGAAAATTCGTCCAGATGACAGCAACTTTACATAAAATAAAACTTTTTTTGCAATCGGCTCGTTTTAAAAAATACGCCAAACGTTTTGGCTTTTTTGTTTTGGGACTTGTCGCATTAGTGCTAATTGCCGGTGCCGGACTATCGATTTATTTCAATCGAAACAAAACCGAGATCATGGCCAAAATCAATACTAAAATCAACGATAATATAAACGGCGATTTTCATATTGGCGATTTTCAATATAAATTTTTAACCGGTTTGCCAAATTTTACTGTGGCCCTAAAAGATGTCGAACTGAAAGACAAACAATGGAAAACCCACAAACATACGTTACTAAAAACCAAAGAAATAGAAGTCCGTTTAAACGTTTGGAGTTTACTGCAAAAGGAAATCAACATCCATAAAATCCTGATCAACGACGCCCAGATTTATCTTTATAAAGCCGAAAATGGCTATTCTAACTCGGATATTTTTAAGCCAAAAAAGAAAAAAACACCCGAAACCCAATCGGACAGCGAAACGACTATTAATCAAGTCGACCTCAACAATGTTCATTTTATTCTGGACAACCGCATTGGTCACAAATTATTCGATTTTGATGTCGCCAGTTTAAAATCGAAAGTACATTACGACGGAGACGACTGGAAAACGGATGTTTTTCTGGATACTCAAATTGGCAGTTTGGCCTTCAATACCGTTCACGGAAGTTTCGCCAAACAGAAACGTCTCAAAGGCACTTTTGCCGTTACCTATTCGGCTGAAAGAGAAAAAATAGATGTAAAAACAGAGGGTCTAAAAATTGGATCCGATTCTTTTGATATCGTTGCTTTTTTCAATTTAGCCAAAGGCAGCGCGCTGTTCGGCATCAACATTAGCACTACGATTTTATGGCAAAATGCTTCCAATTTATTATCGGCAAACATCAGTTCTAAGCTGAACCATTTTAATCTGAAAAAAGAAATTAATGTGAATTGCGATATCAAAGGCGATTTTAATGCCGAAGGTGATCCGCGAATTGTGGTTCAGGCCGAAGTGCATAACAACGAATTGAGTATTCCCGATGGCTTATTGACTGATTGTAATTTCAAAGGCATTTTTACCAATAATTTCAAACCAAAAGAAGGTTTTAGCGATGCCAATTCGGCTGTAATTCTAACCCGTTTTTCTGCAAAATACAGAAATGTTCCGCTTAAAATTGCGCAATTATCCATCAACAATCTCGAAAAACCATTGGCAACCGGAATCGTGAATTCTGATTTTGACCTTCCGGTTATGAACGAAGAAGATACCGAAAAATGGATTCATTTTACCGAAGGTCACGCCACGCTCAACCTTAAATTTCAGTTTGACATTGTCAATTTATACATTACCAAACCGCGTTTTATTGGAAACGTAGACGTTAAAAATGTCTCCTTCCATTTTATTCCGAAAAACATTAATGCCGAAAAAATAAACGTACAGCTACAATTTACGCAAGAGGCTTTGATCATTAATAAAATTGCGTACAAACATAAAAACAACACCATTTTTATAGACGGAAAAATCAATAATTTCCTGAATCTGTATTACGATGCTCCCGAGAAAATGGTCGTAAACTGGAATATCTATTGCCCAAGTATCGATGTTAAACAATTTCTGGGTGTTTTGGCCACTTCACAAAAAAGGAAAGTGACTGCCAAAAAACCTTCTATGTCGAATCAGTTGCGCAACGCGATCGAAAAATGCATTGTTGACATTAACCTTAAAGCCGATAAAATCACTTACAATAAATTGACCGCAACCAATACGAAAGCGGTGATTCAGATGATCGATTCGCGATTGGTGATCAAAAACGGTTCGCTGCAAACGTGTGGCGGAAGTATTAATTTTAGTACGACGCTTTCTCCAAATGGTAAAAATTACAATTTCGCTTCCAACGCACAGGTCAATCAGGTTGATATAACGCAGTTTTTAAAATCGTTTAACAACTTTGGAATCAAATCATTTACGCCCAATAATATTCGCGGACAGCTCACCAGCAACACCGATATGACCGGAATGATCCATAACGGCGAATTGGTTCCGAATTCGACACACGGAAGCCTGAATTTCAAGGTCACTCACGGCGCTTTAATAAACTTTGAGCCAATCGTTAAAATCGGCAAATTTGCATTTCCGTTTCGCGATGTAAAAAACATTACTTTCAGCGATTTATCCGGCAATTGCAAACTGCGCGGCGAACTGGTCGACGTCAATAAACTCACCATAAGTTCCAGCGTTCTCAACCTCGATGCCGAAGGTGTATATTCCTTTGGCCGCGGCACCAATATGGCGCTCACCATCCCACTCCGAAACTCTAAAGACGACGCCAAACTCGCCACCAAAGCCGAACGCGATGCCGTTCGCGATCGCGGAATTGTCCTGCATTTACTTGCTGTTGATGATGGTGGGAAAATGAAAATTAAGTGGGGAAAGAAGGATAAGGGGAAGAATAAAAAGGAGAAATAACCTCGTTCATTATTGCATAGAAGGCACAGTTTGTCACTCTGAGCGTCCCGATCCCGAAGGTTCGGGACGGGAGAAGAGTCACACAAGAAACTCGACAAAGTTGCCACAATCTTGTCATCCTGACGAAGGTAGGATCACACTAGAAACTCGACAAAGATTGGCACTAAAGCCTAAAAATAAAGCAGTACAACGCAATCTTGTCATTCCGAGGAACGAGACTCGAGCGATAGCGACTGGCGAAGCAAATCCCCGCAAGAAACTCGACAAAGATTGACACAGAACACAAGAAATAAAGAATTGGAACTTAAATTTTGGAATTTCTTTTTTATTAGGAGCTATTTCCTGCTATCCACTTGTATCTTTTTAGGCAGATCATTTACGGCAAACGAGAAGTTTCATATTGCCTAAAAAGGATACCGCTTCTATCAGGGCTAGGGGTCTTGGTTTCATAAGAAGGTTAATTCTTATCATAAGAAACAAAACATATTTAATTATGATTACCTTTCATAATTATTAAAAAATATTATTACCTCGTACAAACATCACAATATTAAAATGTCGCAAATTATAAATGTCACATGTGCAATTATCTTAAAAGATGAGAAAGTATTAGTTGCTCAAAGAAATGAAAAAATGAAATTACCTTTAAAATGGGAATTTCCGGGTGGCAAATTAGAAATTAATGAAGATGAAATAGATTGTATTAAAAGAGAAATAAAAGAAGAAATAAACATAAACATTGAAGTTTTAAAAAGGCTCTCAAATAATATTCACGATTATGGTGCTTTTAAAATCAATCTAATCCCTTTTTTAGCGCACTATCTTTCCGGTGAAATTAAATTAGCAGAACATAAAAATTACAGACTGCTAGAAAAATCCGAATTATTAAATCTTGATTGGGCTGAGGCAGATTTACCAATCGTTGAAGAATTTTTAAAACTTGAAATATGAACCAAGGATTATATGAAGAATTAGTTACTAAACTAATAAACTACAAAATAAACGAACTAGATAAAGAAACATTTCAAGTAAAAAAAACTCCAATAGATAAAGCAGAAGCAGCTCAGATTTTATCCCAACATATTGGCAATACTATAAAACATGCTTTCACATTAATTAAAGGTGAAGATGCGATTGAGACACAAATTGAAATTGCAAATAAGATTATTCTATTTCTAAAAGAAGAACTTAAAAAAGAAGAATTCGAAGGTGATTTGATTGAAACAGAAGGAAAAATTCTAAAAGCTGTTTTTACAAAAATAGACTCACATTTCACGGATTTAGATTTGCATTTAAAAGAAATCACTCCTTACACTAGACTTATTCATAGTGAACTCTTTACAGGAGGTAATTCTGGAACTACGCTTGAAAGTGAATTGCGAAAAGAAATCTTATCATCTGATAAAATTGATTTATTGGTTTCGTTTATTAAATGGAAAGGAATCAGAATTCTTGAACGCGAATTGAGAGAATTTACAGAAAGAGGTGGGAAGTTAAGAGTAATTACGACTACTTATATCGGTGTAACGGACTCAAAAGCAATTGAATTCTTAGCGTCATTAAATAATACAGAAGTAAAGGTTTCATACAATACCGGAAATGAGCGTTTACATGCAAAAGCCTATTTATTTCAAAGAAATACAGGATTTCATACTGGCTATATTGGTTCTTCGAATTTTTCTCGTTCAGCTTTAACTGATGGACTAGAATGGAATTTAAAAGTGACCACCAAAGAAGTTGGACATATTATTGATAAATTCAAAAAAACATTTGAAGCCTATTGGCAAAATTCAGAATTTGAATTATATGATCAAAATATTCATTCTGTGAAATTAGTTGAAGCTCTTAAACAAGGGAGATTTTCAAAAGAATATACCTTTTCTACAACTTATTTTGACATCAAACCTTTTCATTATCAAAGTGAAATTCTTGAAAAATTAGAAGTTGAAAGAGTAGTTCATAATAGAAATAGAAACCTTTTAGTTGCTGCTACAGGAACAGGGAAAACTGTTATTTCTGCATTTGATTACAAAAATTTTAAAAACAATAACAAATCATCCAAATTGCTTTTTGTTGCTCATAGAAAAGAAATTTTACAACAAGCAAAAGCAACTTTTCAAGGTATTTTAAAAGATAATAATTTTGGGGATTTATGGGTCGATGGGATCGAACCAAATTCTAATGAATATGTTTTTGCTTCTGTTCAAACTTTAAATAATAGACTTAAAGAAATTAAACTTTCGCCTGAATATTATGATTTTATTATTGTTGATGAAGTACATCATATTTCTGCCGCAACATATCGACCAATAATAAATTATTTCAAACCAAAAGTACTTTTAGGACTGACTGCAACTCCTGAAAGAACGGATAATGCAGATATATTGGCGGATTTCTGTAATCGTATCGCAGCTGAAATTAGATTGCCTGAGGCGTTAAATAAAAAATTATTATGCCCTTTTCAGTATTTTGGAATTACTGACAGTATTGATTTAACTAATGTAAAGTGGGAAAAAGGCAAATATGCAGCAAGCGAATTAACAAGTTTGTATACCAAAAACAATGTTCGAGTCGGGGAAATAATCTCTAACCTGAATAAATATACAAATGATATAAATGATGTACGTGCTATTGGTTTTTGCGTAACAATTGAGCATGCCATTTTTATGGCCGAAAAATTCAATTTAGCAGGTTTAAAAGCAGAATATTTAACTGCCCAAAACTCCAATAATCGTGATAGAATTAGAGAGCAATTCAAGAAAAAAGAATTTAATTACTTGTTTGTAGTTGATATTTTTAATGAAGGTGTAGATATTCCTGAAATTGATACCGTTTTGTTTTTAAGGCCGACGGAAAGTTTGACAGTTTTTCTTCAACAGTTAGGCCGAGGTTTACGTTTGGCAGAAGGAAAAGATTGTTTGACAGTTTTAGATTTTGTTGGAAACTCAAGACCCGAATATGATTTTGAAAATAAATTTAGAGCCTTAATAGGTAAAACAACAACATCAGTTCAAAAAGAAATTGAAGATGACTTTCCACATTTACCTTTAGGTTGTTCTGTTGTTTTGGAGAAAAAAGTAAAAGAAACAATTCTTGAAAACATAAAAAAGGCAACATCTTTAAATGTAAATCAATTAATAACTAAAATCACAAATTTTCAACATCAAACTGATTTGCCATTAACGTTAAACAATTTTATTGATTTATATCACATTCCTATTGAAACGATTTATAAAAAAGATAGCTGGTCTAGATTACTACAACGAGCAGGAGTAATTAAAGATTTTGAAAACACCAATGAAAAACAAATACTTTCTGCTATCAGTAAAAAATGGTTATCTACCAATTCTACTAGTTATTTCAATTTCATTTTAATGATTGCCAAAAAGAGTTTCAACATTCGAATTGCCGATTTTGACGAAAATCAAAAAAACATGTTGCTAATGCTACATTATGATGTCTGGCAAAGCGCTGGTGGGTTCGATTCTTTGGAAAAAAGTATAATTCAAATAGGAAAGAACAAAACTCTTGTCAATGAGATTATAGAAGTTTTAGAGATATTGATTGATAAAATTGGTTTTAAAGAAATTGACATTCAGTTGCCTTATGACCAACCATTAAAATTACATGCTCGTTATACAAGAGATCAAATATTAGTTGCGTTCGGTCTAAGTACATTTGATAAAAAATCATCTAATAGAGAAGGTGCCGCCGAAAACAAAAATTTAAATACTGAAATACTTTTTATCAATTTAATTAAATCTGAAGAGGATTTTTCTCCTACAACTATGTATGAGGACTATGCAATAAATGAGACATTATTTCATTGGCAGTCACATAATGCCTATGGACCGGAAACTGACAAAGGAGTTTCATACATAAAACACCTTGAAAGAAATAAAAAAATATTACTTTTTGTCAGAGAAAAAGGTAAAGATGAAAATGGAAACACACTTGGATATATTTTTATTGGAGAAGGCATTTTTAAAGAGACTGAAGGCTCAAAACCAATGAATATTAAGTGGGAGTTAAACGAGCCAATACCTAATTATCTTTGGACTGAGTCTGCAAAAATGTCGATAGGTTAATATAAAAAATATGATAAAATATTCAATCTTAGAAATCCCAACTGTACTAAATCCACCTATAAAACTTCTAGATATTATTTACAATTGTCCTGTTTGTGATTATGAAATTGAAATAGATATGGATGTAGATGATAATAGCTCTATTAAGTGTGATTGCTGTGATCACATAATTAAATTTAGAATTAAGAAAATCTGAATCGGAATAATCAACTTTTCCTTTTTTGTGTGCTCTTGATTGTCGAGTTACTTGCGGGGATTCCTCGTGCCTCGGAATGACAAACTAGGCGTTGAAATTTCCCAATATATTTTCATAATGTTTCCTTAACTCACTTGGCTTTTCATCTTAAAAAAGATAGCTTTGAGAAACAATCATTAAATATAAACCATATGAAAATTCAAATCAATACCGACAAAAACATAGAAGGACACGAAAGATTAGAAGCTTATTTTTCTGGAGAATTAGAAAAAGGGCTTACCCGTTTTGAAGAAAAAATTACCCGCGTTGAAGTTCATTTTGGTGATGAAAACGGCGAGAAATTCAGTTTAAATGATAAGAAGTGTGTAATCGAAGTCCGCACAGCAAAATTACAACCCATAACCGTTACAGAACACTCAGATACACTTGAAAAAGCTTTTAGTGGCGCTTTGGCAAAAGCCAAAAAAACATTGACGACTACTTTCGAAAAACAAAAAAGTTTTTAATAACAAACGTTTTTTCCACCATATAAGTGATTATAAGTTCATTTAATAACTGTACGCTTATTTTTTATTAGATATAATAAAAGCACATATTAGGTTGCTTATAGGTGGTAATTCTCACGCTTTTCTACCATATAAGTGATTATAAGTTCACTTAGGTATGCGCATAAATATCTCTCGCAAAGTCGCGAAGTCGCAAAGTTTATTTTTCTTTACGACTTCGCGACTTTGTGTGAAATTTAAGTTCAACACTTATTAAATTCAACACTTATATGAGCTTCTATTAAAAAATAAGCGCGAAGTAAACACCCCCAAATTAAATGAACTTATAATCACTTATATGGTGGAAAAATAGCGCAAAGTAAACACTCCAATTAAAATGAACTTATAATCACTTATATGGTGGAAAAATAGCGCAAAGTAAACACTCCAATTAAAATGAACTTATAATCACTTATATGGTGGAAAAATTTAGGATTTCGGTAAAGGCTGACCTACTGCAATATCGCAACGGTGTCCGGGTTGTCCGTGAGCCGGATTCATTCCTTCGGCAACTGTGGGTGCTTCGGTACTTAATAAAGCCGGAACTGCATTTTGAGTTCCCGCTGGTGGTGTAACGGTAAAGGTTTTTGAGGTACTACTTCCGCCTTGTGCTGGTGTTGCCGCAACTGCATTTGCAACAGGCGAATTTAAAGGCGCTCCAACCGGAATATCACATCTGTGTCCTGGCTGGCCGTGCGACGGATTCATTCCTTTCGCTACTTTTACCGGAGCTGCAACAGTGGTAGTAACAATATTTTTCTGATTCGGATTTACTTGTACGGTTTGTGTTTGCTGTACAGGCTGTCCTTGCGCGGGAGCCGAATTCAACGGCGCTCCAACTGCAATATCACAACGGTGTCCTGGCTGTCCGTGTGCCGGATTTAATCCTTTTGTTTCACCCAATACGGTATTCGGATTGGTCTGTGGCTGTGGTGCCTCCACTACCGACTTGACTTTGGCCGTATCTTTCATCAATCCCAATTTAACTAATTCAGAAGTGGGCGTACTTTCCTGAGGTTCTAATTCCTTTTTGCAAGACACAAAAAACAAGGAACTAATAACAATCGAACTGATAAATATTTTCGGATTCATGATGTGGTATTTTAAAGCATCCAAATATACTCTTTTTTTAAAATTACACCATATAAGTTATATAAGTTCATATTAAGTTTTACCGTGATTTACTTTGTCATTTAATCGCGCAAAGGCGCAGTCCCGAGGCTTCGGGAGCAAAGTTTTGTTTCACGCAGATTTTAAAAAGATTTAAGCAGATCTGCGCAGATCATTTATAAATTAAATCTGTGTGAATCTTTTAATCTGTGGCTAAAAATAAAACTTTGCCGCTCCGCTTTCGATAGTTATCGGGACCAGTGTTTTTGTTTCACGCAGATTTTAAAAAGATTTAAGCAGATCGGCGCAGATTATTTATAGATTAGGCTTAGATAAAATCATTAAAAATCTGCCTAAATCTGCAAAATCTGCGTGAAATAACCTTTTTAATCTGTGGCTAAATAAAACTTTTACAACTCTGCTCTCGATAGCTACCGAGAGCAAAGTTTTGTTTCACGCAGATTTTAAAAAGATTTAAGCAGATCGGCGCAGATTATTTATAGATTAGGCTTAGATAAAATCATTAAAAATCTGCCTAAATCTGCAAAATCTGCGTGAAATAACCTTTTTAATCTGTGGCTAAATAAAACTTTTACAACTCTGCTCTCGATAGCTACCGGGAGCAAAGTTTTGTTTCACGCAGATTTTAAAAAGATTTAAGCAGATCTGCGCAGATTATTTATAGATTAAGCTTAAATAAAATCATTAAAAATCTGCCTAAATCTGCAAAATCTGCGTGAAACTTTTATCATTTAGTAATTGATTCTTATCTTTAACTCAAATAACCAAACCCATGAAAAAATCAATTATCCTTTTATTGTTTGTGACCGTTTTTGCCAATGCGCAAAATTCGGAAAAAGAAAAAATCAACAAAACTCTCGATGCCTGGCACAAAGCCGCCGCCGATGCGAAATTTGAAGACTATTTTAATGCAATGACGGAAGATGCGATTTTTATTGGGACAGATGCTACAGAAAATTGGGTTAAACCAGACTTCCAAACTTGGGCCCAGCCTTTTTTTAAAAGTGGAAAAACATGGAATTTTACGTCTCTGGAACGTCATATCTTTTTTGATAAAACCGGAAAGGTTGCCTGGTTTGACGAATTGCTAAATACGCAAATGAAAATTTGTCGCGGTTCCGGCGTTTTGGTGAAAGTAGGTAAAGAATGGAAAATTCAGCAGTACGTTTTATCAATGACCGTTCCGAATGACGAAGTTAGTGCTGCGATTAAAATAAAAGCACCAATCGAAGACGCTTTGATCGAGAAGCTCAAGAAAAAATAAAACTTTTTCTAAGTTTCTTCTTATAATCCTAACTTTTCTAGGACTTTACAAAAAATATTGGCAAATTAATTATAATACAATTGACAATATTAGACTGAATTTATAACCTTAAAATAACATTGTCTTAAAAAAACGGTTCAAATTTTACAAAATTGACTAAAATAAAAACCAAACCTCTATTTTTATAGCCCTAAAAATCAAAATCTTTATTTTTTTTTAACTTTGACCCCAAAAAAAATAGGGTTCAATAAAGTATTTGAAAAATGAAAATAGAAAGACGCTGGATCATTTCCTTTATTATTATAAGTTTAGTTTGTATTACGGGCGCATTTTGGCCAACAGTTACCCAAAATAATTACGTACTATCCGAATTTGGCACCACAGATCAAATTGTTCCTGCCGATGTTGCCTGGATGTTAACTTCTTGCTGTCTGGTTTTAATCATGACACCGGGATTGTCTTTTTTCTATGGCGGAATGGTAGGTAAGAAAAATGTGATTTCGACCATGTTACAAAGTTTTATCTGTTTGGGCGTTGTAACGCTTTTATGGGTTGTCGTTGGTTTTAGTTTGGCTTTTGGAGATCCTGTTGGTTTTGGATCCGGAAAACACTTTTACAGCTTCTTCGGAAATCCGACCACTTTTGCCTTCATGGATTACGTTACTATTTTACCCCATAAAAAATTAGCGAGCACGATTCCGTTTATGCTTTTTGCTTTGTTCCAAATGAAATTTGCGATCATCGCTCCGGCCATTATTACCGGTTCGTTTGCAGAGCGCGTTCGTTTTATTTCTTATTTAATTTTCATCAGTTTATTTACGATTTTCATATATGCTCCTTTGTGTCATGCCGTTTGGTATCCAACAGGAGTTTTAGGAAGTTATTTTGGCGTTAAAGATTTCGCCGGAGGAACAGTTGTACACATGAGTTCAGGATTTGCCGCTTTGGCCGGAGTTCTGGTTTTAGGCAAAAGAAAAAACAGCGATCATATTCCAACTAATATTCCGTTTGTATTATTAGGAACCGGAATGCTTTGGTTTGGCTGGTTCGGATTCAACGCAGGTTCAGCGCTTGCAGCGAACGGAACTGCTGCAATGGCTTTTGCAACGACAACAACTTCATCGGCAGCAGCCATGTTAACCTGGGTTTTCTTCGATAGAATGAACGGCAGAAAAGTTTCGGCTTTAGGCGCTTGTATTGGAGCCGTTGTTGGTTTGGTAGCGATTACGCCGGCAGCAGGATTTGTATCAGTTCCGGAAAGTATGTTTTTCGGATTTGTAACGGCTTTGGTTTCCAATTCAGTTGTAAATTGTCGTTTCTCAAAAAGATTTGATGATACGCTTGACGTTTTTGCCTGTCACGGTGTTGGTGGAATTATGGGAATGATTCTGACTGCTATTTTTGCTCACGGTGAAGATGCGAGTTTGTTACACGGAGGCTGGAATGTTTTCGGACATCATATGATGGCGTTGGTATTGGTTTCTATTTTTACTTTCTTCGGAGCTTATTTCTTATTCAAAGTAACCAACTTTATTATTCCGCTAAGAGTTTCAGAAGAATCCGAGCACATCGGATTGGATTTATCACAACATGATGAAACACTTGATCCAAAATCAAAACCAATTACCGAACCACATTACGGGTGATATTAAAAAGTTCACCACAAATTACACAAATTCCCAATAATTAGTGGATTGACTTAAATCTGTGCTAATCTTTTTACATTGTTCTCTCGCAGATTTAGCAGATCTGGCAGATAAAAAATAATTTACATTTAATTAATCCGCTGAATCTGCTAAATCTGCGAGAGAATATTTTTTATCATACAAACAGAAAATCACATCAATTAATATATAGTCCCTACGGAACAATGTTTGGCGTGGCGACTATTTTTCTACCAACATGTAATCTCTACGAGATATACTCCTTTAGGAGTTAAATGTTGGTAGAAAAATAAATACGACCACAATTAATGTCCCGTAGGGACTACACCAGCTTACAAAATCTGAGTTTTAAAAATCTTTTTAATCTGTGATCCCGATAGCTATCGGGAGTGGTAAAAAAACAAATCCAATATATATAATCTAGTTTTTAAACCAATCTGCCTGATTCATTCGTTTATATTCCTTAATTTTGCTGAAAATTTTTGTAAAAGTGGGAAGTAAAAATAAACTAAAAAGATTCAGGGAAAACGAAACATTTCAAAACGTTTTTCAACCAACCAGAGAAGAAGTTGTAGGCGATTTAATGCCTTTAAAAGGAAAATGGAACTCTGATTTCTTTAAAAATGACAATCCATTAGTTTTAGAATTAGGATGTGGAAAAGGAGAATATTCTGTTGGATTAGCAGAAAGATATCCGGACAAAAATTTTATCGGAATTGATATTAAAGGGGCTCGTTTCTGGAGAGGTGCTAAAACCGCTGTTGAAACCGGATTGTATAATGTTGCTTTTATTCGAACTCAAATCGAATTAATTGATCATATCTTTAATGAAAATGAAGTGGATGAAATCTGGATTACTTTTCCGGATCCGCAAATCAAATACAAAAGAACAAAACACAGAATGACGAATTCTGAGTTTTTGAAATTGTACAAAAAAATCCTTAAAAAAGACGGTGTCGTAAACCTTAAAACAGACAGCGAATTTATGCACGGTTATACGCTTGGATTGCTTCACGGCGAAGGACATGAAGTTTTATATGCGAATCATAATGTGTATACTAACGAAGGAAGTCCGGAAGAAGTTACTGCTTTTCAGACCTTTTATGAAAAACAATATTTAGAAATTAACAAGGCAATTACGTATATTCGTTTTAAAATTAAAGACTAATTTAATTTTAAAAACAGATTTTACTAACCCATCACACAACTGAATGGTCTTAATTACTCCATTACTTTCAGGTTTTATTGCCGCTTTCATTGGGATTATTCCGCCTGGTTTAATCAACATGACGGCCGCAAAAGTAAACTTAAAAGAAGGCAGAAAAAATGCTTTATGGTTTGTTTTGGGAGCGCTTGTCGTGATTTTTTTTCAGGTTTATGTAGCGCTTTTATTTGCACATGTAATCGATAATCGTCCGGATGTTGTGACCTTATTGCGCGAGGTTGGATTTGTTATTTTTTCGATTCTAACGATTTATTTTCTGTTTATCGCCAAAGGACCGAAAACCAAAAAGAAATCAAAGATCAAAAAGAGCAGTAAAAAAAGTCGTTTCTTTTTAGGAATGTTACTTTCGGGATTGAACTTTTTCCCGATTCCGTATTACGTTTTGGTGAGCGTTACTTTGGCATCTTACCATCTTTTTGTGTTTGAAAGCAATATCATTTTTACTTTTGTAATGGGTTCTGTATTGGGTTCATTTGCTGCTTTATACAGTTATATTGGCTTCTTCGGAAAAATAGAAAAGAAAACCGATTATGTGATGCGCAACATGAATACCATTATTGGAAGCATTACGGGTTTAGTTGCCGTAGTTACTCTTTTTAATATTTTGAATTACTATTTCGGGTAAAGATTAGCTTGCCACAGATTAAGGGATTCGCTCTTTGTGGTAAAAAAATATTTCACGCAGATTTTGCAGATTTAAGCAGATTTAAAGGGATATTTTTGACTAAACTAATGTTTCTATTTGATAAAATATTCAACTTATTAAGGATTAAAAAGATTTATATTTGATCTGCTTAAATCTGCTCAAATCTGCGTGAAACCAATTCTAAAACCCATGGCTGAAGATAATTTTTTTGAAAGAGTTTATGCGATTGCCAGACAAATTCCGTACGGGAAAGTAACTTCTTATGGCGCTATTGCAAAAGCTTTAGGAACCGCTCGCTCCGCCCGAATGGTCGGCTGGGCAATGAATGCCTGCCATAATATGGATGATGTTCCCGCACATCGTGTTGTCAATAGAAAAGGCCTTTTAACCGGAAAACATCATTTTGACGGAACAAATTTAATGCAGCAACTTCTCGAAAACGAAGGCATTGAAGTCGTGGACAATCAAATTATCGATTTTGAAAAACACTTTTGGACGCCTGATGTTTCCACCATATAAGTGATATAAGTTCATTTTTAAGGTTTTACTTCACTTTTTCATTTAATCTCGCAAAGGCGCGAAGGCGCAAAGTTTTTATTTACTCCTACAGATGAAAAGATTATTTCACGCAGATTTTTAAAAGATTTAAGCAGATGTACGCAGATTGTTTATATAGTAAATCTGCTTAAATCTGCAGAATCTGCGTGAAACAAAAACTTTGCGACTCTGCGTCTTTGCGAGAGATTTATCCGCAATCCATAATGAACTTATATCACTTATATGGTGGGAAAAAATCAAATCAAGCAAATAACAAAACTCGTTTTATCCTCATCTGTTTGATAACTCAAATAACCGCCATGGGCTTCGATGATATTTTTAGAAAGTGTTAACCCAATTCCGGCGCCGTCTTTTCTTGTAGTAAAAAACGGTAGAAAAACTTTGTCTCTGATTTCAGAATCGATTCCTTTTCCGTTATCCGAAATCGTGATGAAAAAACGATTGTTTTCGGTATAACCTGACAGAAACATTTTCTTTTCGCTCTTCTCTTTTAAAGCATAAATACTATTCGTAATCAAATTGATAACGACTTGCTCCATCTGATTTTTGTCAATTAAAATGGAACGTGAACTATTAATATCATTGATCAATTCAATATTCTCCGCTTTTAAAATCGGATTCATGATTCGGAGGCAATCATCGAAAAGCGCGTTGATTGGCGTCATCACTTTTGTTGGCGTCGGAAGCATTGCAAGCTTTCTGTAATTCTCCACAAAAACCTGTAAGTGATCACTCCTGTTTATGATTGTTGAAATACTGCTTTTGATGTCTTCAAAATCATCTTCTTCGAGTTTTTCCTGATCGACAATTTGGAGTAAATTCTGCGAAAGCGCACGAATGGGCGTTAGGGAATTCATTAACTCGTGCGAGATAATCTTCATCAAATTAATCCAGGCTTCTTTTTCTTTTTTCTCAATCACACACTGAATACTGTCTAATAAAATGATGAAATATTCTTTATCATAGGTTTTAGTCAGTGATGTTTGGAGCATAAAAGTCTGCAGATCCTGCTCTTCAATTTTTATTGAAATAGCCGACTTTAGCTCAGCAAAATCAGACTTTTCAATTTCATTACAAAGCGAAGGCAAATAGTTTTTTAAGTAACTCCAATGACTGACTTTTGGTACTTTGAATAAATTAGAAAAGCAATCGTTCATCAAAAAGATATTCCACTCGTCATTCTCCTTTTCTAAAATTAAAGTTCCCGTGTCAATACTATTTAAGATCGATTGATAGACCAGTTCTTTTGAAGTTTGTTCCTGCTGCTGGATTTTTAAAGCATCATATAAAAGATATAAATTTTTGAAATTCTCTTTTTTATTTTCTTCGGGAAAATTAGTTGAAAAGTCTTTTTGAAGCATGGAAAGCAATGTTCTGTCATAAAACAACAATTGGTTTTTGACGAAAAAATACATTTCGAACAACATTACAACAGCAAAGAGTCCAAACAATATAGCATTGTAATAAAACATTTTATAGATCAGAAAAACGCAAAAGAAAAAGAGCGTCATGACAAACAAGACTCTCACAAATAAGGCGTTATAAAACTTCCAATTTTTCATATTTTATATTTTTGTTGCCATAGATTGCAGGATTATAATGATTTTTGTTTCACGCAGATTTTGCAGATTTAAGCAGATAAAATTAGATTAAAATCAATCTATCCCTTAGTATTTTTTTTATCGCCACAGATTACGGCATTAAGATGATTTTACATAAAATCTGCTCAAATCTGCAAAATCTGCGTGAAAAAAATTTAAAAATCATTTTAATCCTGTAATCTGTGGCAAAAAACTACTATGTATTCTTCAAATCGTATTTCTCTATTCTTCTATATAAAGCGGCTCTTGACAAACCTAATTCTTCAGCGGTTTTGCTGATATTTCCATGATGTTTGAATAAGGCTTTTTCTATGGCAGTTTTTTCCATTTCAGAAAGCGGGTTTTCATCGTTTTCCTGAATTTCTTCAAAATCCAGAATATCTAAGTCGTGAACCGTGATTGTATTATTATCAGCTAAAATCAAAGCGCGTTCGATCTTATTTTCCATTTCGCGGACATTTCCTTTCCATGGATATTTTTCTAAATAAGCGCCGGCATTTTCTTCAAATTGCCATCCCGAAGCTTCGGGACCATGATTGTATTTTTCGGCAATCTGATCGAGAATAAAATTAGCCATCGGAACAATATCATCTTTTCTTTCGCGCAGGGACGGCAAATGAATTTCCATTGTATTGATGCGGTATAGCAAATCTTCACGGAAGGTTTTGTTTTTCACCTCAGCTTTTATATCGCTGTTTGTCGCTGATATAATTCGGACATTTAGAGGTCTTGGCTTGCTTTCGCCCAAGCGCGTAACTGTTTTAGTTTGTAAAACGTGTAACAATTTGGCCTGCAAATGCAAAGGAATATTTCCGATTTCATCTAAAAAAATAGTTCCGCCAGAAGCCATTTCGAATCTTCCCGGAGTATCTATTTTGGCATCTGTAAAAGCGCCTTTTGCATAGCCAAAAAGTTCGCTTTCAAATAAATTATCACTTAAAGAACCCAAATCAACATGAACAAAAGGCTGATTTTTTCGTTCAGAATGTTGATGGATAAACTCGGCAAAAACATACTTTCCGGTTCCATTTTCGCCTAAAATCAAAACGTTGGCATCGGTTTTTGCAACTCTTTCTGCTATAGAATAGGCTTGTTTTATTTTTTGGGAAGTGCCAACGAAATATCTTTTGTCGGCTTTTTCAACAACCACTTTTTTGACATTCTTTCTACTTTCGGCTACAGCCTTATCAATGGTTTCGAGCAGTTTTTCGTTGTGCCAGGGTTTTAAAACATAATCAAAGGCACCAATTTTTATGCCTTCAACAGCGGTTTCAATTTTACCAAACGCTGTCATTAAAATCACAATCGTTTGAGGCGAAAGTGTTTTAATTTCTTTCAGCCAATGAATTCCTTCTCGTCCATCTTCAAAACCAATTCGGTAATTCATGTCTAACAAAACCACATTTATTTCATTTTCACTTAAAAGAGAAATGATTTTTTTGGGATTATTTGTCGTAAAAATGGTTTCAAAATGTTTTTTGAGAATCATTTTTGCCGAAAAAAGAATTTCTTCCTGATCGTCAACAATTAATATTTGGGCTAATTTTTTTCGCATCTGTCTTTTTTTGTCCGATTTTGAACGGTCAACTGTTCATTATCGAACACTCCTTTTTTTGAACGGTTTTTAAAGCTTCTTTAAAATCAAGCCTTTACAAATTATAAATTTTGTGGCACAGTATTTACCTATTGGTAATCAGTAAATTATTAAAAAAATGGACAAGGTAATTCCTCGTAAAAATAGAAAATTTAGATATCTCACAATAGCAATTGGAGTTTTTTTAGTTTTGGCTGTCATCATCTTTTTTTCTTTTAGCACTAAAAGAAGTTTAAATGTAAAAGCAGAAGAACTATCGGTTCAAAAAATCGAAAAAGCCTTTTTTGAAGATTTTGTGGTTTTTCAGGCCAAAGTTGAACCTTTAAACGTAATGCTTGTCAATGTTACAGAAGGAGGATCTGTAAAAGAGATTTTTGTTGAAAACGGTGCGATGGTAACACAAGGACAATCCTTGGCTCGTTTGTACAACCCAAACACAGAACTGAATTATCTGACTCAGGAAACGGCAATTATTGAGCAAATCAACAATTTGAATACCGGAAAACTGAACATCAGAAATCAGGAATTAAATTTAAATAAAGATTTGGTTTTAATCGAGCACGATTATAACGACGCCAAAAGATTATACGATATGAATGCGAGATTATATGAAAAAGAAGTAATCTCTAAAAACGACTGGAATACCTTCAAAGAAAGCCTACGTTTTCAGGAAGAACGAAAAAGAACGATTCAGCAAAGTATTCAAAAGGAAAAACAGACGAATCAGGTTCAGATTTCGCAAATCAATCGTTCGATTCAAACGATGGAAAAAAGTTTGGATATTTTGAGAAACAATAAAAAGAACTTTCTGATTACAGCTCCGGAAACGGGACGATTAACTTCATTTGAACCTGTTTTAGGAAAATCATTTCAGGCGGGAGAAAGCATCGGGAAAATCGATTCGAAAAAAGGTTACAAACTGGCTGCCGATGTTGATGAGTTTTATTTGGAAAAAGTTCGCGAAGGCTTAAAAGGCCAGGTAGAATTTAAAGGAAAAACATTGGAAGTTTTAGTAACCAAAGTAATTCCGGAAGTAAAAAGCGGGCACTTTACAGTAGAACTGGCTTTTACCTCTAAAGAAGAAATCGTTTTGCAGGACGGACTTAGTTTTGGCGTAAAACTGATTTTATCCGAGAAAAACAAAACATTAGTAGTTCCGAAAGGAAGCTTCAATCAGGAAACCGCAGGAAAATGGATTTTTGTAATTAAAGGAAACAAAGCCGAAAGAAGAAACATCAAATTAGGCAGAGAAAACCCTTCGTATTATGAAATTCTTGAAGGCTTAAAAGAAGGTGAATCTGTGATTACTTCTTCTTATACGGATTATAAAGATGTTGAGGAGTTATCGATTAGTTCGCAGTAACAGTTTACAGTCGCAGTATACAGTCGCAGTTTACAGTCGCAGTCACAGTTTACAGTCACGATCACGGTCACAGTTTACATTTTATATTTTACATTTTACAATTCACAATTTACAATTTACAATTAATAAGGGTTTCAATCATCAATCAAAAAATCATCATTAACACATTTAACACCTTTAGCATTATGATAACAATTCAAAATTTAACCAAAGTTTTTAGAACAGAAGAAGTAGAAACATCAGCATTGAGCGGTATTTCTTTAGAAATTAAAAGAGGTGATTTTTTAACTATCATGGGACCTTCAGGTTGTGGAAAATCGACTTTATTAAATATCATAGGGCTTTTAGACAGCGCTACCGATGGAAGTTATAAATTATTAGATCAGGAAATGGTGGGTTTAAAAGAAAAAGGAAGAGCTGCTGTACGTAAAGAAAACATCGGATTCATTTTTCAGAATTTTAACCTGATCGACGAACTTTCTGTTTACGATAATATCGAATTACCGCTGCTTTACAACAACGTAAAAGTAGCAGACAGAAAACAAAAAATTTTAGCAATTGCAGAGAAACTAAATATTTTACATCGTTTAAAACATTATCCGCAACAGCTTTCAGGAGGACAACAACAAAGAGTTGCCGTTGCAAGAGCTTTGGTAAATGATCCGAAAATCATTTTGGCCGATGAGCCAACGGGAAATCTGGACAGTAAAAATGGTAATGAAGTAATGGAACTTTTAACAGATTTACACGCTAAAGGCGCAACAATTTTGATGGTAACCCACTCTGATTATGATGCTTCGTTTTCGCAAAAAACAATTCATATGAAAGATGGTGTAATATTCTCTGAGCGATTCAATCAGAGAAATGTAGATGTTTTTATGGACGCTAAATAATTTCAAAATGATAAAATTTATTATAACGGCAATCACAATTCTAATTGGGTTTGTCTGTCAAATATTAGCAATGATCTAAAAATCTAATGGGTTTCAGAACCTATTAGATCTTATTAAAAACTAACAACTATAAAAAATACACCATGATTTTTAACTGGTTTAAAATATTTATTTATCATTTAAAGCAAAGCAAATTGTTTTCGTTTTTAAATGTTTTAGGATTAAGCATTGGGGTTGCCGGCGTGATTTTCGCTATTTTATATTGGAATAATGAAAACGCATATGACCAATGGAATCCGGAAAAAGAAAATGTTTATGAGGTACTAAATAAATTTGGCACAAATGCAGATATATGGAACTCAAGTCCTGTGCCTTTTGGCTTAACATGCAAAGCAACTATTCCTGAAATTGAATCTATTACTTTTTTCACAGGATGGTATAGTGAAGATGTAATAAAACATGAAAATCAAAAGTGGATAGGCAAAAAAATCATTGTCGCAGATTATGACTTCTTTGACTCTTTTCCGTTCCCAATTCTTAAAGGAGCAAAAAAAGATATTCTTAAAGAAAAAAACAGTGTTGCCATTTCTGATAAAACGGCAAAATTAATTTTTAAAAATGAAGATCCTATTGGTAAAATCATTACAAAGGACAATAAACCTTATATCGTAAAAACGGTTTATAAAATCATGAGTCCTTCTTCTGTAGAACCTGACTATGTTTTTGGGGGATTGATAAACGAGGACGACCTTAAACAATGGGGCAACTTCAATTATACCTTAATGGTAAAAACCAAAAAAGGAGCTAGTAAGGAGTTGGTTTTAAAGAAGATGCAACACGTAAATTTTGTCAATAGAACTGTTAAAGAGGCTAAAGATAAAGGCGTAACACCTGAACAATTTGTCAAAGAAAATGGTGAAATTTTAATTATTATTGACCAATTAGCGACAGCTCGTTTGCATGGTACAAAATCTCCTAATGGTGCTAATTTTCCTGAAGGAAGAGGTAATTTACAATTACTTTATATCGTGGTAGGTTTGTCTATTTTGATTCTTACTTTATCATTGGTAAACTACATCAATCTCGCAACTGCCTCAGCAATAAAACGTGCCAAAGAAGTGGGCGTTCGAAAAATTGTTGGCGCCAGTAAAAAGCAAATTATTGCTCAGTTTATATTTGAAACTGCTATTATTGTTGTTTTGGCTATTATTTTTGCCCTGGCAATCGTAGAACTATCATTGCCTTACTACAATAACTTTTTGAAGAAATCCCTGACGATGAATGGTGGTGAATTTTACCTGCAACTCATTTTTATATTTGGATTAGTAATCGTTCTTGCAGGTATTTTTCCGGCCATTTATATCTCCAATTTTGAAACATTGAAAGTTTTAAAAGGCAATTTCGCAAGAAGCAAAAGCGGTATTTGGATTAGAAACTCGATGTTAATTTTTCAATTTGGTATTGCTGCTTTTTTTATTATTGGTGCTTTAATCGTCAACTCACAGGTTTCTTATATGATGAATAAAGATCTTGGCTTTAGCGGGGATCAGGTAATTCGCGTTCCGTTTCGATTTACCGACCAAGCTAAAAAAGGTGAAAAATACCGAACTGCAAAACAGGAGATTCTTAAGTTTACAGGTGTACAAGATGTATCTACATTTGCAGGCTCTTTTGGAAACGGAAGCACTTCGAGCTCTGGCTTCACATACAATGGTGTTTTTGTACAACCTCGAAATATCGAAATGGACTATGGTTTTCTGGATATGATGAAAATTAAGATCGTTAAAGGACGTGATTTATCTCCAAAATATGCTTCAGATACCGTTAGCAATTGGTTAATAAACGAAGCCCTTGCTAAAAAAATAGGCCTTAAAAATCCTATAAACACTATAATAAGCTCTGGTTGGGGAAATGAAAAAGGGAATATGAAATTTAAAGTTGTTGGAGTTGTAAAAGACTTTCATATAACAGGACTTCAGAGCGAAGTTCCACCAATGATCTTTGTAACTATGAAAACTTTAAAATGGAATAATTTTGAAAACGTTTATATAAAAGTTTCTCCTAATAATCTGACTGAAACTTTAGCTAAGCTAAAAACATATTGGGAAAAAAATATAAATCCGGATTACCCTTTTGATTATGAATTTGTAAACAAAGGATTTGCTAAAACGTATGAAGAACAAGTAAAACAAAAAGATTTATTTTTCATTTTGAACCTTGTCGTTATCATTATTGCTATTTTTGGATTATTCGCTTTGGCATCATTTTCGATGGAGAGAAGACTGAAAGAAATTGCGATCAGAAAAACATTAGGTGCAGAAACTGACATTCTGCTTAAAGAATTATCAAAGCAATATATTGTTTTTTGTTTAATAGGATTTGCAATCGGAATCATGCCGGCTTACATTTTATTGCAAAAATGGCTAGAGAATTTTGCTTTCAGAATCGATGTTTCGGTTGTGCCGTTTACTGTTGCACTAGTTTCTTTATTGATTTTGACTTTAATGATTGTTTTGGCAAAAGCCTATCAGGTAACCAAAATAGACATTTTAAAATATTTAAAATACGAATAACACTTGTAGACCATTTTTTTTAAGAAACCCGTCAGATTTAATTAAATCTGGCGGGTTTCTTTTCTTATAAACTAAGTTATTAAGGTTCATAATTTTTATTTGCTGGCCAAAAAAGCGCAATAGTATCATTTTGAATAATTTCAATATCAATAAATACGATTCAAAAAGGGTAAAAATCCGAACATAATCGTTTATCTTTGCAGTCTGAAACGAGTTTAAATAAAGATAGTGTTTAAATAAGTTGCATCAATAGAAAACACCTACATTAAAAATGAAATTAGACAGAAAAGAAATTCTTAAAGCGCTGGAAACAATTACCATAGCTGGAGAAGGAAAAAATATGGTTGAAAGTGGTGCTGTTGCCAACGTTATTACTTTTGGTGATGAAGTTGTGGTAGATTTATTACTTCATACACCGGCAATGCACATTAAGAAAAGAGCTGAAGATGATATCAAAAAGACAATTCACGAATTGGTATCTCCTGAAGCTAAAGTTAAAGTAAACATTAAGGTTGAAGCGAAGGAAAATCCTAATGAAATAAAAGGAAAAGCCATTCCGGGAATCAAAAATATCATTGCCGTTGCCTCTGGTAAAGGTGGTGTCGGAAAATCTACAGTTACTGCTAATCTTGCCGTAACACTTGCCAAAATGGGCTTTGCTGTTGGGGTTTTAGATGCTGATATTTACGGACCATCGATGCCAATTATGTTTGACGTTGAACACGAAAAACCAGTTTCGATTACCGTTGATGGAAAATCAAAAATGAAACCTGTTGAAAGTTATGAAATCAAGATACTTTCTATCGGATTCTTTACAGCACCAAGTCAGGCTGTTATCTGGAGAGGGCCTATGGCTGCAAAAGCATTAAACCAAATGATCTTTGATGCAGATTGGGGAGAATTAGATTTCATGTTAATCGATTTACCTCCGGGAACAGGAGACATTCACCTTTCGATCATGCAATCATTGCCAATTACCGGAGCGGTTGTAGTTAGCACACCTCAGGCGGTTGCTCTTGCCGATGCCAAAAAAGGAGTTGCCATGTTTATGCAGGACAACATTAATGTTCCTGTTTTGGGAATCATTGAAAATATGGCGTACTTTACACCAGAAGAATTACCTGATAATAAATATTACATCTTTGGTCAGGAAGGAGCTAAAAACCTTGCAGAAGATTTAGATGTTCCGTTCTTAGGAGAAGTGCCAATTGTACAGTCTATTCGTGAAGCGGGAGATTACGGTCGTCCGGCAGCTTTACAAACGGCCTCTGTAATTGAAACTATTTTTGAAGAGATTACTAGAAATGTAGTACAGGAAACAGTAAACAGAAACGATAGTTTACCAGCAACAGAAGCCATTAAAATTACAACTATGGCCGGATGTTCAGCAGTAAAGAAAAATTAGATAATTTGGATAATTAGATAATTAGATAATGATATTAGTAGAGATTTTAAATTTTCTAATTGACACATTTTCTAATTATCTAATTCTCTAATTGACACATTAATAATTATGACAACAGAAGAATTAACAAGCAACGTATTATTAGCTCTGGATGAGATCAGACCTTTTTTAAATTCTGATGGAGGAGACATTACGCTTATTTCTATAGACGATGACAAACATGTTAAAGTTCGTCTTGAAGGCGCATGTATAAGCTGTAGTGTAAATCAAATGACCCTAAAAGCAGGAGTTGAAACAACAATAAAAAAATATGCCCCACAGATTGAAACTGTAGTGAATATAATGTAACTGAATGGGCTTTTAGTTCGCTTTTGCGGCCTTGAATTATTAACAAGAATAATAGCTCTTTTAAATGTTTACTTCATTAATTTTGAATAAAACATTCGAAATAACGGCAAGGATTGCGAAATTAACAAAAAAGTACGTAAAGATTTAAGAGTTTTAGTTAAGGAATTGTTATAGATTTAACTTAAATTTGTATCATAACCCTAAATCTTAATTTATGAAAAACCTTTACGCTCTATTTTTATTGTTATTTTTTGTGTCTGTAAATTATGGACAACAAAGTCAAACTTTAATTGTTGACAAAGCCTGGGTAAATGATTCTGAAGAATGGTCAGATTTTAAGTATGCAGGGCAAATCGTTTTTTCAATTAATCCTTCGGCTGAAGAAGGAAGTTTAAGAATTGGGAATTATGATTTTCTATATGATATCTGCGAAGGAAAAGCAAAATTTTCTAACAAAGCAACATATAGTGCAGCAGAATTTTCTCATCCAAGAAAAGTATCTGTTACAACAGATAAACAAGGCGTTGTAAACTCAACGTATGAGGGAACTCTAATTTTTCAATCAGATCGGGGAGATTATTATTCTGTAATTGCAATAGTTACAATATTAGCGAAAGACGCCAATACACTTGGTTTAAAAATGCACCTTAAAGAAGAAAACAAAAAGGAGTATGCATTTAGCCTAAAACCAACTAGTTAAAAATAAATAGGGATTTTTTCACGTTATAAAATCCTGACCCATAAAATTCCAATTAATTAAAATGGATGTATTAATAAAGATTAAGGATAGAGAAGGAGTTATACACGAGTTACAGGCTCCAACTGATATGGCAATGAACATAATGGAGTTATGCAAAGCATACGAACTTCCTGTTGAAGGAACCTGTGGCGGAATGGCCATGTGTGCTTCTTGTCAGTGTTATGTTCTAAATGATGTTGCATTACCCGAAATGGGAGATGATGAAGAAGCCATGCTTTCGGAGGCATTTTATGTTAAATCTAATAGTCGTTTAGGCTGTCAGATTCCAATTACCACAGAATTAGAAGGACTGGAATTAGAACTGGCTCCTGAATATTAAAAATATAAATTACAATATTTAAAATTCCAAATTCCAATTCTATGGAGTTTGGAATTTTTGCTTTTAAAACTATCTAAGTCTACAATATTAAAAATTCCAAATTCCAATTCTATGGGTTTGGAATTTTGCTTTTAAAACTATCTAAGCTGTCATACACTATTGCAATTTGTGATTTGAGATTTGGAATTTTTTCTTAAACAAGAAACGCAAATCACAACTATATTCCACAAAAAAACCGTAATTACATCACTGCAATTACGGTCTTTCCTTTATAACAATTTTCTTTAATCTCTAATTTATACCAAACCAGCTGCAATTAAATACTCAGCAATTTGGATGGTGTTTGTAGCTGCTCCTTTTCTAAGGTTATCAGCAACGATCCACATGTTTAAGGTGTTTTCCTGGCTTTCATCACGACGAATTCTTCCAACAAAAACATCATTTTTACCTTCAGCATAAAGCGGCATTGGATAAGTAAAAGTATCTAAATTATCCTGCACCACTACTCCATCAGTGTTGTGCAAAATTTCACGAACTTCGTTTACATCAAAGTCATTTGTGAACTCCACATTAACTGCCTCGCTATGTCCTCCAACAACCGGAACACGTACCGCAGTAGCCGTAACTCTGATCGTATTATCACCCAGAATTTTTTGAGTTTCACGAACTAATTTCATTTCTTCTTTAGTGTATCCGTTGTCTTCAAAACTATCGCAATGTGGAATCGCATTTCTGTGAATTGGGTATTTGTAAGCCATTTCACCCTGAATTCCTGCATATTCATTTTCTAATTGTCTTACCGCTTTTACACCAGTTCCGGTGATCGATTGGTAAGTAGAAACTATAATTCTTCTAATGTTGTATTTTTTATGCAAAGGCGCCAATGCCAAAACCATTTGAATAGTTGAGCAGTTTGGGTTTGCAATAATTTTATCTTCTTTAGTCAATGTTGAAGCATTGATTTCTGGCACTACTAATTTTTTTGTAGGATCCATTCTCCATGCAGAAGAATTATCAATAACAGTTGTACCGGCTGCAGCAAATTTTGGAGCCCATTCTAATGACGTATCACCTCCGGCAGAGAAAACAGCAATATCAGCTTTCATATCAACCGCTGTTTGCATTCCTACTACTTTATATTTTGTTCCTTTATATTCAATTTCTTTTCCTACTGATCTTTCAGATGCAACAGGAATTAATTCTGTAACAGGAAAATTTCTTTCCGCTAAAACTTTAAGCATTACTTCGCCAACCATACCAGTGGCACCTACAACCGCTATTCTCATTTTTATATTTTTAGTATGAATTAATCTAAATTATAATGCAAAAGTATACATAATAAAAGTGAAAACAAGAGGGTTCACAAAAAATAACAAAATGTTATAAATTAAACAAATGTAAAAAAAACCGCCCCAATTAAGGAGCGGTTAAGTTAGACTTAGTGTAGCGGTATTCTATTTTATTGTTTATTTTTTAACAGATCTCTAATTTGTGTAAGCAATTCTTCTTGTGTTGGCCCAGCTGGTGGTGCAACAACTTCGTCTTTCTTTTTCACTTTATTTATTCCTTTAATAATTAAGAACAATACAAAAGCAACAATTATAAAGTTAATGACAGCCGAAAGGAACAGTCCATATTTTACTCCTCCAAAAGCGGTTAACTCTTCAATGGTAGATAAATGCGCAGCATCTAAAGCCGGTTTCAATAACAAAGGTGTAATTACATTTTCGATAAATGAGCTTACAATTTTACCAAAAGCAGCTCCAATGATTACACCGACAGCCAGATCAACCACGTTGCCTTTCATTGCAAATTCCTTAAATTCTGAAAAAAATCCCATAATTGTATATTTTAGTAGTGATTAATAGATATCGAAAATACGTAATTTTCTTTAAAATTCCAGTAAACTATCTGAAAAATACCCTTTTTACACGTTGCGAAATACTCGTTAAAATTTCATACGGAATTGTTTTTAAAGCCTCTGCCATCTCTATTACGGTTGGGCTTTCGCCAAAAATAATAACCGAATCCCCTTCTTTACAATCAATCTCACTTACATCTACCATTAGCATATCCATACAAATACTTCCTACGATAAATGCTTTCTGATTCCTTATCATTACATACCCAACCTGGTTTCCCCACAATCTGGCGATTCCGTCAGCATACCCAATCGGAATTGTAGCAATTTTTGTTTCTTTCTCAGCCATAAAACGGCGTCCGTAACCAACACTGTCACCAGTGGGAATTTTTCGAACCTGAGAAATAATCGATTTTAAAGTACTTACGTTTTCTAAATATTTTTGTTCCGATGGATCGTTGGAAACACCGTACAAACCAATTCCCAACCGCACCATATTATATTGCGCCGCCGGGAAATTGCTAATTCCGGAGGTATTCAGAATATGACGAATTGGATTAATATTTAGTTCTGCTATTAATTTCGAAGATAATTTTTCGAATAAATTAATCTGGGAAATTACAAAATCATAATGTTTCATCTCGTCGCTTGTTGCCAAATGTGACAAAACACTCTTAACTTGTACGGTTGTATTTCCTTTTAAAGTTTCAATTAATTCATCAATCGTATTTTCTTCAAAACCCAGGCGATGCATTCCTGTATCTAATTTTATGTGAATGGGAAAATCTTTCAGATTCTTTTCGCGGGCAATCTTCAAGAAAGCTTTTAATCCTTTTATGCTATAAATTTCAGGCTCTAATTGATATTGAATAATCGAAGGAAAACTGGTCGATTCCGGATTCAAAACCATAATTGGCAATTTAATTCCGCCATTTTTCAACGAGATTCCTTCATCGGCGAAAGCCACACCTAAATAATCTACTTTGTGATGTTCCAGCAATTTTGCAATTTCCAAGCCTCCGTTTCCATAACCAAAAGCTTTCACCATAACCATAATTTTTACAGCTGGATTTAGTTTTGCTTTAAAGAAATTCAGGTTATGACTAATTGAATTTAAGTTAATTTCCAGAACCGTTTCATGCGTTTTTTCTTCAAGCAAGGAAACAATTTCTTCAAACTGAAACGATCTTGCCCCTTTAATCAAAATTGTTTCATTGTTGAAATTTAAACTCTCGAACTTCGAAATAAATTCGGCAGTATTTTCGAATGTAATAATATTTGGAAATTTGGCTGCAAAAGATGCAATGGTCTTTCCAATACCAATCACGCGATTAACTTTATTATCAGCAATAAGTTGTGCTACTTTAGAATATAACTCCTCATTTGAAAATCCGCTTTGAAAAATATCAGATAAAATAACCGTTTTAGTTGCATTCCTTTTTTGCTGACTTTCCAGAAAATCCAAAGCAATTTTGAGCGATTGAAAATCAGAACTATAACTATCATCAATTATACTGCAATTGTTGATTCCGTTCTTCACTTCCAAACGCATTTCTACCGGATATAACATTTGCATACGATTTTGAATGGTTTCGAAATCATAATTAAAATAAAGTAAAACCAATAAACATGAAATCGTATTTTCTACTGAAGCCGAATCACTAAAGGGAATTTCTAAATCAAAAAAATCGCTCTGATATTGATACTGAACAATGGTCTTTTCGTTTTTAATTTCTTTTTCGAGAATAAAAACATCTGCAGAACTGTCGCCAAAACTCCATGAAAAAAGAACCCTGTCCTTTATTGGATACTCTTCGCAAAACGTCCTTAAACATTGATCAACAAGTTCATTTTTTTGATAAATAATGACTTTTGATTTTTTGAAAAGCAGTAATTTCTCTTTGATTTTTTGTTCTAAATTTTCAAAACCTTCATCGTGTGCAGAACCAATATTGGTTAAAACACCAATTGTAGGCTTGATTATATTTTCGAGTTTACTCATCTCATTTACCGTCGAAATTCCGGCTTCGAAAATACCCAAATTGTGCTTTTCGTTAATGGCGATCACAGAAAGCGGAACGCCAACCTGAGAATTATAACTTTTAGGGCTTCTGATAATATTATAATCGGGACTTAATAAAAAATTAAGCCATTCTTTTACAATCGTTTTTCCGTTGCTTCCTGTTAATCCGAGTACCGGAAAATCAAAAAGATCACGGTAATAGCCCGCAAATTGCTGTAAAGCTGTGAGCGTATTTTTTACTACCAGAAAATTGGCTTTTCCTTCACTATTTTTTGGAATATGGTGCACGACAAAATTCTGAACACCTTTTTCTATCAACTCCGGAATATATAAATGAGCATCATTATTAGCGCCTGATAAGGCGAAAAATAATGTTTTTGATCCGTTTTGCAACGACCTGCTGTCGATAGAAATATGATCAATAAAAATATCAGTATCAGGACCGGTCCATTTGGCATCCAGAACTGAAATAAGGTTTTTTAAATTTATGCTCATTTAGAAAAGTTTCTTTTGTCAAATTTAGAAAAAGGTTTGCCATGAAGTTCACAAATTTTCACTAATTCTTTACGACTAAAAATAGCCACGAATTCACGAATTATTTTTCACGCAGATTAAAAAAAGATTTTAGCAGATTCACACAGATTTTGAGTGAGACAAATAGGTACCACAAATTGCACAAATTTTCGCTAATTCTTTACGACTAAAAATAGCCACGACCCGAGCGATAGCGAACAGGCGAAGCAATTCACGAATTATTTTGCACGCAGATTAAAAAGATATAAGCAGATTCAAGCAGATTTTGAGTAAGACAAATATTTACCACAAATTGCACAAATTTTCGCTAATTCTTTACGACTAAAAATAGCCACGACCCGAGCGATAGCGAACAGGCGAAGCAATTCACGAATTATTTTGCAAGCAGATTAAAAAGATATAAGCAGATTCAGGCAGATTTTGAGTGAGACAAATAGGTACCACAAATTGCACAAATTTTCGCTAATTCTTATGACTAAAAATAGCCACGACCCGAGCGATAGCGAACAGGCGAAGCAATTCACGAATTATTTTGCAAGCAGATGAAAAAGATATAAGCAGATTCAGGCAGATTTTGAGTGAGACAAATAGGCACCATAAATTGCACGAATTTTCGCTAATTATTCGATTAAAAGTTAAGCACAGATTAAAAGATTACCACGAATTAAACGATTTTCCAATAATTAAATTTGTGTAATTTGTGTAATTTGTGCAATTTGTGGTAAAAACACAGCCATGCATCAACGAATTATTTTTCATGCAGATTAAAATTTTTTAAAAATAATTTGTGAAAATTTGTGTAATTCGTGGTAAAAAACATTATTATATTTGTTGAATACCACAAAATATAGCGTTTTGAAAAAGATACTTCCCTTATTCTCTTATATACTACATCCGATTTTTATTTCGATGTATGCTACTTTATTTTATCTTTTTTGCAAGGGAGATATTTTTACCAATCAGGAGAAATATTATGTGTTGTTCCAGATTCTAATCATTACTATAGTGGTTCCGGTCTTGTTTTTCTTGTTACTTCGTTCAACAGGACACGTAAATTCTGTCATGGTTCCTGAAACGTCACAACGTAAAATTCCACTTATTTTGCAGTGTTTTTTATATATTCTTCTGGTCAAAAGAAGTATTGTGATTGCACGTTATCCTGAACTTCATTTCTTTTTTCTGGGTGCGTTATTCAGTACAATTTTAGCTTTGATAGGTTCGCTTTTTAAAATAAAGGCAAGTTTGCATACGATGGCGATCAGCGGTTTAACCATTTTTGCAATCGGCTTAAACATTCATTTACAAATGCAAAATCCGTATTGGGGTGCTTTTCTAATTTTAATGACCGGAGTTGTTGCTTCGTCAAGATTAGAAATGGATGCTCACACGCCAAAAGAAGTAATGATCGGTTTATTACTGGGTGTCTTACCGCAGTTATTGTTTTTATATTTGTGGTTATAGGATATAGAAAATCAGTCCGAGATTTAATGTCCTCATACTTACACTTTCACCACTTATTGTCTTAACATTAGATTTGTATAACGGATTTAAACCATAATAAGCATAGATATTCCAGGTATTGTATCCTGCGGAAATGTAAGCTCCGTATTGGAAATCATTCAAATCCGGATTATCCTTAATTTTATAAGTGGTTTCTCCATCTTTCAAAACAGATTTAGCAGCAAAAACATAGCTAAATTTTATTCCCGTATAAATTCTCCAGAATTTAGTGCTTTCAAAAGTCGAATTTCGCCATCTGAATTCTATTGGTAAATCAACTGAAAATTGTCTAAACCTGTTCGATACAAATTCTCCGTAATCATTTACGCCATAAATTATTGATCCGTCGCCGGACTGTGAAACGGTCAAATTTTGATAATAGTTTTGATAGCTTACTCCTAAACCAGGTGCTATGGCGAAAGTTCTTTTTTTATTGATCGGAAAATCACGTAAAAAACCTCCTGAAAATCCGGCAGAAAATTTATCTTGTTTTAAACCCGGAGGCCCCTGAACCAAAAGATTATAGGTTATCGTAAAATAAATCTGATCTTCACGATATAAGGAGTCAATTTTAACCACTGGTTTTATTTCAGGTTTCACTTCTTCCTGCGAAAAAGCATTGAAAAACGAAACTAAAAACAAACAACTTAAAAGGAATCGCATATCGTATTTTGGTTTTAAAGTGGTTCTCAAATAAACGTTTTTTAGTATTGATTTATTTTACACAAATATAATATAATGCCAGTTCAGGATATCATTTGAAAGCAATTATTCTCTTTTTCCCGACGAATAAAGCTATTTGTTGCACTTTTTTCAACAAAACAGGAACAGAATCCAAAAAATGAGCCGATTTTCCATTGCTCTTTTATACCTTTGTAGTGCATGAAAAAAAAGCAGCTCCTATTAAGTGTTTCTTTAGCGCTGACAGTATTGTTCTCAATATTGTTTCAGTCGATACACAGTTATGAGCATATTGTAAAGCAACTTTCAGAAAAACAATGTCACCACGATTATAGTGATCCAAGTGGCGAAATAACGCATCAACATCATAATTATGATTTGTGTTACGTTTGTCATTTTGCTTTTGGAAGTTATATTCTTCCTGAAGATTTTGCTTTTCAGTTTCGCACTTTTCACAAAGAAATCCCTTATTTCTTTACTATCTCTGAAAATGTTTTTTCGTTTTCAGGAAGTGCTTATTTACTACGAGGTCCCCCAGCTGCTATAGTTTCTTAGATTTCGTACTACTCGAAATAAAACCAAATTCTTATTTATAAAATCCGAAGAAAAATAAATTTTCCATCTTGAGACTTATCAGGATTGGCAAGTTTACTTTGATTGCTGTTTTTTATTCTCAAGAAAAATCAATTAAACTATAGCATCATTTTCAAATGAAAAAAATTATACTTGCCCTTATTTTAGGGTTTTCGAGCCTACTTTCTGCTCAAAATACTGTTACAGGAACCGTAACTGACCTTCAGAATCAACCGCTGCCTGGCGTATCTGTTTATGCACCTGAATTACATAAGGGAACAACCACAGATGCAAACGGAAAATATGAATTTACCAATCTTCCTAACGGAAGTTTTAGGGTGGCTTTTACTTTTGTTGGTTTTACCACTCAAAACAAAACTATCGCTAAATTATTAAAAGAAAACACTTTAGACATCATACTTTCAGAATCTGTTTTTGAAATGGATGAAGTTGTAGTTTCTACTCCTTTCAACAAATTGCAATCGCAAAACGTAATGAAAGTCGAGCATGAAAGCATCAAAACTTTACAGCAAAAAGGAACTTCTACTTTAATTGAAGGTTTGGCAACAATTCCGGGAGTTTCTCAAATTTCAACAGGAACCTCTATCGGAAAACCGGTTATTCGTGGTTTGAGCGGTAATCGTGTTTTGGTTTATTCTCAAGGTGTACGTATCGAAAATCAACAGTTTGGAGACGAACATGGATTAGGTTTAAACGATGCCGGAATCGAAAGTGTTGAAGTTATCAAAGGACCGGCTTCTCTATTATATGGTTCTGATGCTCTTGGGGGTGTATTGTATTTTAATCCTGAAAAATTTGCTGACGCGAATACTTTCAAAGCTAACTTCAGTCAAAAATATTTTACCAATACACAAGGAAGCAATTCTTCTATTGGATTAAAAACTTCTACCGATAATTGGAAATTTCTGGCTCGTGGAAGTTTCAATACACACTCAGATTATAAAATTGCCGATGGTGACCGCGTAACCAATTCTCGTTATAACGAAACCGATTTTAAAACGGGAATTGGATACAGCAATTCAAGTTTCTCGAGTGTATTGCGATACAACTACAATAAACTGGATCTTGGAATTCCTGAAGATGGAATTGGCGAGCAGTCTTCAAGCAAAAACACCATGTTTCCAAGACAGGGAATCTTCAATCATTTGTTGAGTTTAAACAACGTAATCTTTTTTGAAAATTCAAAATTAGATGTTGATTTAGGCTATATTGCCAATGACCGAAGCGAATTTGAAGACAGCAATGACGCTTCTTTAAGAATGAAATTGAATACTTTCAATTACAACGCGAAATATCATTTTGCGAAAATGGGCAAAATTGAAACGATTCTGGGCGTTCAGGGAATGCATCAGACAAATACTAATTTTGGTGAAGAATATTTGATTCCGAATGCCACAACAAACGATATTGGTGTTTTTGGAACAGCCAACTACGAATGGAACAATAGTGTTTTGCAAGCCGGATTGCGTTTTGACAATCGAAATATAACAGCTGAAGAACACGGAATTGCTGGCGAAGAAGGATATTTTCAGGCTTTAGACCGATCTTTCGACAGTTTTAATGCTTCTTTGGGATATAAAACCAAATTAGCAGAGCCTTTAACGCTTCGATTGAATGTTGCGACAGGATTTAGAGCGCCAAATTTAGCCGAATTAACTTCAAACGGAGTTCACGAAGGAACCAATCGTTACGAAATTGGTAATGCTGATTTAAAAACGGAGCAAAACGTTCAGACCGATTTAAACTTAGAATATAAAAATTCGCATTTTGAATTCTTCGTAAACGGATTTTACAATCACATAAACAATTATATTTATACTTCACCAACCGGAGATGTTATTGATGACAATAACGTTTTTGCCTACGTGCAGGATAATGCACAATTATATGGAGGTGAAGCCGGATTGCACTTTCACCCACATCCGTTAGACTGGTTGCATTTTGAAACTAGTTTTGAAACGGTGACGGGTAAAAAAGACAACAAAGATTATTTGCCTTTAATTCCCGCTAATAACTGGAATAATACCATTAGAACCGAATTTAAAATTAAAGATTGGCTTCAGGAAGGTTTTGCTACTTTAAATGTTTCTTCCACTTTTAAACAAGATAATGTGAGTGGTTTTGAAACAGCTTCAAAAGGCTATACTTTAGTGAATTTAGGTTTTGGAGGAACGGTGAAATTGGGCAAAACTGCTTTTGATGTAAACCTTAATGGAAACAACTTATTCGATAAAGAATATATTGCGCATCTTTCAAGATTAAAAACAGATGGTATTCCGAATATTGGAAGAAACATCGTTTTGGGAATTAACTTTAATCTGTAATATACTTAACCGCAAAGTTCGCAAAGTGTTTTACGCAAGGTTCGCAAAGTTTAAATAAAGCTTTGCGAACCTTGCGTAATTTCCTGGCGCTCTTTGCGGTTAAATTTTATATCTTCACAAAAACCACTATTTTTGATACAACCTACAACTTAACCTATGAAAAAAACATTTCTTATAATGGCTATTACAACTGCAGGAATTTCATTTGGACAAAATAAAATTCAATATCCGGAAACTAAAAAAGGTGAAACTGTCGATGTGTATTTCGACACAAAAGTAAGCGATCCGTATCGTTGGCTTGAAGATGATAAATCTGCCGAAACCGGAGCCTGGGTACAAGCTGAAAACAAAGTTACTTATAGCTATTTGGATAAAATTCCGTTTCGTGATGAGCTAAAAAAACGAATGGAAACACTTTGGAATTTTGAAAAAATAAGTGCTCCTTCTACCGAAGGGAAATATACCTATTATTCTAAAAATAACGGCCTTCAAAATCAGTCAGTTATTTACAGAAAAGGTACTGATGGAAAAGAAGAGGTTTTCTTAGATCCAAACACTTTCTCTAAAGACGGAACAACTTCTCTTGGCGGATTGGATTTTTCTAAAGACGGATCAAAGGCAGCTTACGCCATTTCTGAAGGCGGAAGCGACTGGAGAAAAGTTATTATCATTGATGCCCTTTCTAAAAAAGTTTTAGAAGACACTTTGGTTGATGTAAAATTCAGCGGAATTTCATGGCATGGTAACGAAGGATTTTATTATTCAAGTTACGACAAACCAAAAGGAAGTGAATTATCTGCGAAGACAGATCAGCATAAATTGTATTTCCATAAACTGGGAACTTCTCAAAAAGACGATAAACTTATTTTTGGAGCAGAGCAAAAAAGAAGATATGTTGGCGGATATGTTACGGAAGACGATCATTTTTTAGTGATTTCAGCATCGAATTCTACTTACGGAAACGAACTTTATATTAAAGATTTAACGGTTGCAAACAGTCCGATTGTGACTATTGTAGACAATTTTAACAGCGATAACTCCATTATTGAAAATGAAGGAAACAAACTGTTTATCGAAACCGATTTAAACGCTCCAAACAAACGTGTGGTTACTGTAGATGTGAGCAACCCAAAACCAGAAAACTGGAAAGATTTCATTAAAGAAACGCAGAACATTTTATCTCCTTCAACAGGTGGCGGATACTTTTTTGCCAACTACACTAAAGATGCCGTTTCGTTTGTACAACAATATGATTATAATGGGAAATTAGTTCGTGAGATCAAACTTCCGGCAGTAGGAACTGCTAGTGGATTTGGAGGAAAAAAACACGAAAAAACGCTGTATTACAGTTTTACCAACTACACTACTCCGGGAACGATTTATTCATTGGAACCAAAATCTGGCAAATCTGAAATTTATCAAAAACCGGTAGTTGATTTCAAAAGTGAAGATTACGAATCAAAACAAGTATTCTATACTTCAAAAGACGGAACTAAAATTCCGATGATTATTACCTATAAAAAAGGCTTAAAATTAAATGGTAAAAACCCAACAATTCTTTACGGTTATGGTGGATTCAATATCAGTTTAACGCCTGCTTTTAGTATTGCAAATGCCGTTTGGATGGAAAACGGAGGTGTTTATGCCGTGGCCAATTTAAGAGGTGGTGGTGAATTCGGAAAGAAATGGCATGATGCCGGAACAAAATTGCAGAAACAAAACGTATTTGACGATTTTATCGCTGCCGGCGAATACCTAATCGCTCAAAAATATACCTCATCCGATTTCTTAGCCATTCGTGGAGGTTCTAATGGAGGTTTATTGGTTGGAGCTACAATGACGCAACGTCCGGATTTAATGAAAGTAGCACTGCCTGCTGTGGGTGTAATGGACATGTTGCGTTACCATACTTTTACTGCCGGTGCAGGATGGGCTTACGATTACGGAACTGCTCAGGATAACAAAGAAATGTTTGAATACTTAAAAGGTTATTCACCAGTTCAAAATGTAAAAGCCGGAGTTAAATATCCGGCAACAATGGTAACAACTGGTGATCATGATGACCGCGTTGTTCCTGCACACAGTTTTAAATTTGCTGCTGAATTACAGGAAAAACAAACGGGTGATAATCCTGTTTTAATTCGTATTGATGTAAAAGCAGGTCACGGAGCTGGGAAATCTGTTGCAGCAAGCATTCAGGAAAATGTAGATGTACAGGCGTTCACGCTTTATAATATGGGCTTTACTTCTTTGCCGAAAAAGTAAAGTAAAGTTTAAGTTTTTTTAGCCACGAATTCACGAATTAATATTGATTTTAATTCGTGAATTCGTGGCTATTTTTTTTACGGCTGCCTAGAATTTGTTTCACGCAGATTCTGCAGATTTAGGCAGATTAATTTGATTTTAAAAGAAAAAAAAATCTGTGTGTATCTGCTTAAATCTTTTTTATCCCGATAGCTATCGGGAGCGTGAAAAAAAATTCGTGAATTGCTTCGCCTGTTCGCTATCGCTCGGGTCGTGGCTAACTTTTTTTCTCTTAAATTTGAATTAAATAAAAAATGAAAAAATGAAAATCATAAAATGGGGAATTATAGGCTGTGGAAATGTAACTGAAGTTAAAAGTGGTCCTGCCTTTCAAAAAACGCCAAATTCAGCACTAGTTGCTGTAATGCGAAGAGATGCCAAACTTGCCGAAGATTATGCCAAACGTCATAATGTACCAAAATGGTATTCGAATGCAATTGATCTGATCAACGATCCCGAAGTTGATGCAGTTTATATCGCGACTCCTCCATCATCTCATAAAGAATACACTATTTTATGCGCCAAAGCAGGAAAGCCGGTGTATGTAGAAAAACCAATGGCACTGACATTTGAAGAATGTAATGAGATGATCAGCGTTTGCAAAGAACACAATGTTCCATTATTTGTAGCCTATTATAGAAGAAGTTTACCACGATTCTTAAAAATAAAAGAACTAATCGATCAGAATAAAATTGGAACTGTAAGACATGTAAATTGCGTTTTATATCATCCGTTTGAAGAACGTTATGATGACGAAATCAATTTGCCCTGGACCGTTTTACCGCATATTTCAGGTGGTGGAATATTTGTCGATTTAGCCTGTCATACCTTGGATTTCCTTGATTTTGTTTTAGGCCCGATTAAATCGGTTCGCGGGCATGCAAGCTCTCAGCTTAAAGCGTATCCGGCCGAAGATTCGGTTTCGATGTCCTTTCTATTTGAAAACGGAATTCACGGAACAGGCTTATGGAACTTTGCCAGTTTTGAACGTTATGACAATACTGAAATTGTAGGCGACAAAGGCAAAATATCCTTTTCAACTTTCGGAAATGATCCTATTCATGTACAATATGTAAATGGAGAAAAAGAAAGTATTACGATTGAAAATCCGCTTCATATTCAACAACCCTTAATTGAAACTGTTGTTGCAGAACTTTTAGGCAATGAAGGTGTAAATCCGTCAAAAGGAACTTCTGCAGCCAGAACAACTTGGGTTATTGATGAAGTTTTGAACGAGTTTAGGAATTTATAGTTTCGTTCAAAATACTAACAAAAAAACCTTTGAAGCGAATGATGCCTCAAAGGTTTTTTATTTTTTATCGATGAATTTTACCTACGCCATTTTCCTCCACCTAAGTAAAAGCCAATAGTCAATCCAAAATAGCTATTTTTCTCCTCACCTATTACATTTCCATAATAATCTTGCAAATCTGTTTTCGGAACAAAATTATACTCTGCTGTCAATCTAAACTTTCTCCATTCAAAACCCGTACGAAGCATTCCTCCAAAAACTGAGCTTGCTTTGGTATTATGAGAATTATTAGCATCAAGCTGCTCAGCCGTATAATATACATTTGAAACTTTGTAAATTCCTAAACCTCCTCCAACAAAGGGTGCAAATGATCCACGTCCTTCCTTTTTTATAGCGTAATAATAATCAGACGTTGCTAAAAAAGAAAAACTTACCATTTCTGTAGTATTATAATTATCTCTTTCCGCATCAATATAATATAAATCTTTAAACATTCCAGCTCCCTCAAAGCGGAGTCCAACATTTAAATTATCTTTTAAATTAAATTTAGGTTCTATTACAAATGTTCCACCACCTCCACCAGCTGCACCTGCGACTAAACCGGCATCTAAACCAAATCTAAACTTTCCTTTTTCCTGACCCTGGATAAAATGTATTACACTTAAAAAAAGGATGACAAAAGTAATTTTCTTCATTAAAATATGTATTAAGTAATTGGCGCCTAAACTATAATTTATAAAAGACATTTCATTACGGAAAGACGTAAAAAAAGAGGATACTCTTTCGAATATCCTCTTTTTATAAACTATAAATTTCTTTAGAATTATAGGCTGTATTTAAGACCTAAAGTTAATCCTAAACCAGAGATTCCAACATATGTACTAACATCATCAGTAGCTTTAGTATTATCAAAACCAGCTGCATTAGTTACTTTACTATTTGAAGTCGAATTGATTGTTTCAACATATTTAGTATGACTTGCAGAATATGATGCATCAGGACGGAAAGTAGTTGCAGTATTTAATTTATCTACACCATTTTCAGTATATACTTCAGTTTCTTTAGTTTTACCATGTACTGTAAAATTACGGTATTCTATTTCTGCGAAAGCTGAAATATGTTTTCCTAATTTATAAGAAGTACCAATAGAAGCCATAAAACCAAGTGAAGGATTAGGTTTAACAACATCCTCTGAATAAGCGTTTGTTGAAGCAACTTGATTCGCACCTACGAAAGTAGAGTATTGTCTATCTGTTTTAATGTCTAATGTACCGTGAATTGGAACAATAATACCAACTTTAGTATAAGGTTCAAAACCATGAGCTTCACCTAAAAACATTACAAGTGCAGGAGCTAAATCAAAAGCTTTAATTTCTCCTTCAGCAGTAAAACTTAAATAAGTAGCCGCCGGGCTAGTTGCTGGATTATATGAAATAAGTCTGTTTGTAGTTTGTGCCATCGTTTTAGTATTACTAACATAGTAATTTGCAGCCATCTCAACTCCTAAACGTGTAGAAAAACGGTAACCAGCTGTGATTCCAGATCTGAAACCTTGTCCAAAAGAGCCTGTAATACCTTCTCTAGAAACTAATTTATTATTTGCTAAGGTACCTTCATAAACATCTCTGTTTGGCAATTGACCTCCAACAACAGGAAATTCTGTCGAAGCAGTTTGGTTGAAATAAGATCCACCCAATTTAAAATACCAGCTTTCTGGTTTATCTGCTTTTTCTGTTTGCGCCATTGTGGCCATAGAGCAAACTAATAATCCTAGTAAAAATAGGTTCTTTTTCATAATTCTGATTTAATTAATTTATGCAAACATAAAATATTTTAACATATTCTTTTAGTTCGCAAAGTTAGACTTGGTACGAAATCGTTGTAATTTCGGGCAATATTACTAAAAAACTATTATGCATGCATATTTTTAACATAAAAATTTTACATAATTCTAAATTTTAACTGTTAAAATTTAATTCAGCTTAAAATTTATCTGAAGTTTTTCTAATTCCTGCAATAACTCAGTCGAAATTCTCACTTTCAATCTTCTGCTCGGCATAGTCAGTTTGGTTACTACTTTTATTTCTTCAACTTCTTTTACCTCTTGTATTTTGGTTTCTTCCATCGGAGAATCTGCATCTTCACTTTCATCTACAAAAACTGCATCTTCGCTTTCTTCAAAATCAGCATTAGTTTCAACGGCAACCAAACGTTTTATTTTTTCTAATTCCATGATCTCAAAAGTCACAGAATTATCTCCTTTATAGGCATTAAACAAATGACTCAGTGTATGAATGAAATCAGTTTGCAGATCTTTAATATTCAATAGCAAAATCAATTTTTTAGCAAAAGCCTCTAATACATCCTGTAATTGTCGAACCTCAACAAACGTCAGTCTCGGATCAGACTTTTTACCTGTATCGTGATTTACCCAGCCGTCTTTTATTAAAATTTTCAAATAAGCAAAGTTATTCTGAATCAGGAAATGACGGAATTTCAGGTATTCTTCACCAAAAATCTTAAACTCATAACTTTCATCATATCCTTCTAAATTAAATACCGCCCAGCCTTTTCCGTTTTTGGCCACACGATGTTGTACATTGTTAATGATTCCGGCAAAATTTAGATTTTTCCCCACATATTCATTCATACTTTTCAGCGCTTCCAATCGGGCGTTGCAGAAGTATTTCATCTCAAATCTAAAATCGTCCAAAGGATGTCCTGAAATATAAATTCCCACCACTTCCTTTTCCTTGGCCAATTTTTCCATTGTACTCCAGTCTTCACATGGAGGCACAACAGGCTCAGCGATTTGCACCTCACTGGTTTCACCAAATAAGCTTACCTGTGATGAATTCTCATTTTCCTGAAATTTTGATCCGTAACGTATCGCTTTTTCATAAAAGGTAATTCCATCACCATCATCATGAAAATATTGCGCCCTGGTTGTTCCTTCAAAAGAGTCAAAACCTCCTGCTAAAGCTAAGTTTTCAATCGCTTTTTTATTGGCAGCACGTAAATCGATACGTTTCGCCAAATCAAAAATCGATTTATATCTTCCGTCTTTTCTGTTTTCAACAATTGTGGCTACAGCTCCGGAACCCACTCCTTTAATTGCTCCCATACCAAAACGAACAGCATAGCTATCGTTTACCGTAAATTTATAATACGATTCATTTACATCCGGACCCAAAACCTCTAAGCCCATTCGCTTACATTCTTCCATAAAAAACGAAACCTGTTTGATATCGTTCATATTATTCGAAAGTACCGCTGCCATATATTCAGCTGGATAATGCGCTTTTAAATAAGCCGTTTGGTATGCAATCCAGGCATAACAGGTCGAGTGCGATTTGTTGAAGGCGTAACTTGCAAAAGCTTCCCAGTCTTTCCAGATTTTCTCCAGAACCTTTGCATCATGGCCCTTTGCCGAAGCCTGCTCAACAAACTTAGGCTTCATTTTATCCAGAACTTCCTTTTGTTTCTTACCCATCGCTTTACGCAAAACGTCAGCCTCACCTTTTGTAAAGTCAGCCAGCGATTGCGACAAAAGCATTACCTGCTCCTGGTAAACCGTAATCCCGTAAGTTTCTCCTAAATATTCTTCACAGGCATCTAAATCGTATTTTATTTCTTCATCACCATTTTTTCTTCGAACGAAAGACGGAATATATTCTAAAGGCCCCGGACGGTACAAGGCGTTCATCGCAATTAAATCTCCAAAAACCGTAGGCTTCAGATCTTTCATGTATTTCTGCATTCCGGGTGACTCGTATTGGAAGATTCCAACCGTTTCTCCTCTTTGGAAAAGTGCATACGTTTCAGGATCATCAATAGGAAATGTATCGGGATCCAGATCAATATTTGTTCTGTATTTTACCAGTTTAACGGTATCTTTTATTAAGGTAAGGGTCTTCAGACCCAAGAAGTCCATTTTCAGCAATCCGGCACTTTCAGCAACCGAGTTATCAAACTGTGTTACATATAAATCAGAATCTTTTGCTGTTGTAACGGGTACGAAATTCGTAATATCCGAAGGCGTAATGATTACCCCACAGGCGTGAATTCCGGTATTTCGCATCGATCCCTCAAGAATTTTTGCCTGTTGAATTGTTTCTCCGGCCAAATCTCCTTCATGGGCAATGGCGATCAATTCTTTTACATTATCAAATTCATCTGAACGAAGCGCTTTTTTAACCTCATCTTCGTTCTCCGAAATAAAACGTGCCAAATTCCATTTAGAAGGCATCATTGCCGGAATCAGTTTCGCGATTCTGTCGGCTTCAAATAAGGGTAAATCCAATACACGCGCCGTATCACGAATCGCTGATTTGGTTGCCATTTTACCATAAGTAATAATTTGGGCAACCTGATTTTTACCATACTTATTGATTACATAATCCATTACACGACCACGACCTTCATCATCAAAGTCAATATCAATATCGGGCATGGACACACGATCCGGATTAAGGAAACGCTCAAAAAGCAAATCGTACTTAATCGGGTCAATGTTTGTAATTCCTAAACAATAGGCTACCGCTGAACCGGCAGCAGATCCACGACCCGGTCCCACCGAAACGTCCATGTTTCTGGCTTCGGCGATGAAATCCTGAACGATCAAAAAGTAACCCGGATATCCGGAGTTTGAAATCGTTAATAACTCAAAATCCAAACGTTCCTGAATTGATTCGGTTATTTCGCCATATCTTCTTTTGGCACCTTCCATAGTAAGGTGGCGCAAATATTTATTTTCCCCTCGAACTCCACCATCAGCTTCATCTTCAACAACTACAAATTCTTCCGGAATATCAAATTTTGGAAGTAATACATCACGATAAAGCGAATAACCTTCCACTTTATCTACAATCTCCTGAATGTTGATAATAGCTTCCGGTAAATCAGAAAAGAGTTTTTTCATCTCTTCTTCCGACTTATAGTAGTATTCCTGATTAGGCAGTCCGTAACGGTAACCACGACCACGGCCAATTGGCGTTGCCTGTTTTTCACCATCTTTTACACACAATAAAATATCGTGTGCATTGGCATCTTCTTTATTTAAATAATAAGTATTATTGGTCGCAATTAATTTGACATTGTGTTTCTTAGAAAACTCAATCAGGGTTTTGTTTACTCGATTTTCATCTTCCTGATTGTGGCGCATGACTTCCAGATAAAAATCATCTCCAAATTGTTCTTTCCACCAAATCAACGCTTCTTCGGCCTGGTTTTCACCGATGTTCAGAATTTTACTCTGGATTTCTCCATACAAATTCCCGGACAAAACCATAATATCTCCTTTGTATTTTTCGATGATATTTCGATCAATTCTCGGAACATAATAAAATCCTTCTGTAAAAGCGATCGACGACATTTTTGCCAAATTGTGATAACCGGCTTTATTTTTGGCTAATAACACAACCTGATTTCCGTTGTCTTTTTTACTTTTATCTAAGTGATTGTCGCAGACATTAAACTCACAGCCTACGATTGGTTTTATTTCGGTTTCAGTAGGTTCTGAACCGGCTTCAACCAAAGCCTTATTTTTTCCGGAAGCCGCTTTATTGTGATTCATAACAGCGCTCACAAAGTGAAAAGCGCCCATCATGTTTCCGGTATCGGTCATGGCAACGGCCGGCATTCCGTTTTTGGCTGTAGCTGCAACAATATTTGCAATACCTATAGTCGATTGAAGCACCGAAAACTGCGTATGATTGTGTAAGTGTGAATATTTGGCTGCTTTAAAGTCTTCTCTGTCTGATGCTGAAACCGTAGTTTGTTTATCATCAGATTGCAAAGCTTTTATTTGCTCCCTGATTTTGTCAGAAGCCGCTTTTAAATTGATGTGTTTTAATCCGATTAACGGAAATTCCTGCGGATTTCTTTCCTGAAATTCCTTGAAATATTCCTTCGGAACATCTAATTCTTCTTTGGTAAAAACCTCTCTTCTAATTAATTCTAAAAAACAACGCGTAGTTGCCTCAACGTCGGCAGTTGCATTGTGCGCTTCCGCGAAAGGTTTATTAAAAAGATAGCTGTGTAATTCAGTTAAGGTCGGCAATTTGAATCTTCCTCCACGACCTCCGGGAAGCTGTAATAACGAAGCCGTAACTTCGGTACAAGTATCTAAAACGGGCATCGTACTCATTGGTGAATCCACACCCATTCTGTGGAATTCAGCTCCCATAATATTAACGTCGAAACCTAAATTCTGACCTACAATAAATTTGGTTTTGCCTAAAGCGATATTGAATTTCTCCAAAACTTCTTCCAAAGTAATTCCATCGGCTTCAGCCAATTCAGTCGAAATTCCGTGAATACGTTCGGCATCATACGGAATATTAAATCCGTCTGGTTTTACCAAATAATCCTGGTGTTCAATAAGCTGTCCCATTTCATCATGCAACTGCCACGCAATCTGTATACAACGAGGCCAGTTGTCAGAATCGGTTATTGGAGCATCCCAGCGTTTTGGTAATCCGGTTGTTTCGGTATCGAATATTAAATACATAATTGTTTTTGAAGGATTTGCAAATTTTAGAAAATGAAAAATTTGAACTTCAAATTTAGTCTTTTTTTGGAAGAAAGAAAACGCTCGCCTCCCAAAAAATCATTCTTATGAACAAATCAATTTTTCTCTTAAAATTCATAAATTTTCATAAAAATACACTTCTTGGATGTCGTAGTATTTGAATTAAAATCGAACTTACCAATATCCATTCTAAATTGATTTTTCAACCTTCAAAATCATATTAATTAACATCTTCTGAAATTCTGCAAAAGAATCAAAAACTAACAATTATTACTATTTTTATTCATTTTGTTACATTTTTTAGAACAAAAAACTATATTTCATATTGATTTTAAGATAAATTTGCAAACTATTAAAATTAAAAGCAATCCAGTCAAAATTAATCTGAAAAAGAAAAACAAACGCGATTTATCATTCCTTTTCCGGCCAAAAACAAACGTATAAATACGAATCGCAATTTGTATTTTAGTTTGGGTATCGTATATAATGAAATATTGAAATTGACCACTTTGTATCTTTTTTTACTTTTGTTTTGCTATTATCAGAAAATTGCTATGATTATAGAAATTACAATTAAAAAAAATAAAAAATGAGTAAGACATTATTTGACAAAGTATGGGATTCACATGTAGTGCGTAAAATTGAAGATGGACCAGATGTGTTTTTTATTGACCGTCATTTCATTCATGAAGTTACGAGTCCTGTTGCTTTTTTAGGATTAAAAGCCAGAGGCGTTAAGGTTCTTTACCCAGAGCGTACTTTTGCAACTGCAGATCACAATACACCAACCATAAACCAACATTTACCAGTTGAAGATGCGCTATCTGCAAATCAGCTTAAAGCACTTGAAGATAATGCTGCCGAATACGGAATTTCGCACTGGGGATTAGGTCACATTAAAAACGGAATTGTACACGTAGTTGGTCCTGAAAACGGAATTACTTTGCCAGGTGCTACTATTGTTTGTGGAGATTCACACACCTCTACTCACGGTGCTTTTGGTGCTATTGCTTTTGGTATCGGAACTTCTGAGGTTGAAATGGTACTTTCTACACAATGTATCATGCAGCCAAAACCAAAGAAAATGCGTATCAACGTAAACGGTCAATTGAGCAAAGGTGTTGGTCCAAAAGACGTTGCACTTTATATTATTGCACAGTTAACTACTTCAGGAGGAACTGGATATTTTGTTGAATACGCAGGAGATGTTTTCGAAAACATGAGTATGGAAGGCCGTATGACCGTTTGTAACCTAAGTATCGAAATGGGTGCTCGTGGAGGTATGATTGCTCCTGACCAAAAAACTTTTGATTTCCTTGAAGGAAGATTATATGCTCCAAAAGGAGAAGCCTGGACTAAAGCTGTTGAATACTGGAAAACACTTAAAACAGATGCTGATGCTGTTTTTGATGCTGAATTAAATATCAACGCTTCAGACATTGAACCAATGATTACGTACGGTACTAACCCTGGAATGGGAATTGGTATCTCTAAACATATTCCAAACGCTAATCAAGTTGAAGGTGGTGCCGAAACTTACAAGAAATCTTTAGCTTACATGGGCTTCCACGAAGACGATGTGATGATTGGAAAACCAATTGATTATGTTTTCTTAGGAAGTTGTACAAACGGACGTATTGAAGATTTTAGAGCTTTCGCTGAAATTGTAAAAGGAAGAAAAAAAGCAGATAATGTTACCGCTTGGTTAGTTCCGGGTTCTCACGTTGTTGAAGCTCAAATTAAAGAAGAAGGTATTTTAGATATTTTAACTGAAGCTGGTTTTGTATTACGTCAGCCTGGATGTTCAGCGTGTTTAGCAATGAACGATGATAAAGTTCCTGCTGGAAAATATGCAGTAAGTACATCAAACAGAAACTTTGAAGGTCGTCAGGGTCCTGGTTCAAGAACATTATTAGCGAGTCCAATTATGGCTGCCGCTGCTGCTGTTACAGGAAAATTGACAGACCCGCGCGAGTTATTTTAGATTGGAGATTTTAGATTTTAGATTTCTTGTTGCGAGTGATCTTCATCTAAATTTCTTCAAATAAAAATTCATTTACATTATTTAATACAAAAATTTTAGCGGTTAGGAATTCATCACAACGAGAAAAATCTAAAATCTAAAATCCAAAAATCTAAAATTAAAATGGCATACGATAAATTTAATATACTTACTAGTAGTGCTGTGCCACTACCAATTGAGAACGTAGATACAGATCAAATTATCCCGGCTCGTTTCTTAAAAGCTACAAAACGTGAAGGTTTTGGAGACAATCTTTTCAGAGACTGGAGATATAACGGAGATGATACTCCAAAAGCTGATTTCGTTTTAAATGATTCAACTTATAGCGGAAAAATTCTTGTTGGAGGAAAAAACTTCGGTTCAGGATCTTCGAGAGAGCATGCTGCGTGGGCAGTTTATGATTACGGATTCAGAGCTGTAGTTTCAAGTTTCTTTGCTGACATCTTCAAAGGAAACTGTTTGAATATTGGTGTTTTGCCAGTTCAGGTTAGCCCTGAATTTGCTGATACTATCTTCAAAGCCATCGAAGCTGATCCTAAAACAGAATTAGAAATCAACTTACCAAACCAAACGATTACTTTATTGGCAACCGGTCAATCTGAATCTTTTGCGATTAACGGTTATAAAAAGAACAACATGATTAATGGCTTTGATGACATTGATTATCTACAAAATATTAAAGAAGATATTGTGGCTTTCGCCGATAAACTTCCTTATTAAAAAGAAATCTCATTCAGTCTATTAGGCCCGACAGGTTTCAAAGCTTGTCGGGTCTTTCTAAATGAAATCGGCCGAAAGAATATTTAAGAAAAGAATCCGACAAAAAAATAAGTTTTAAAAATAATCCTATTTGTAAATGAAAGGCAATAAACATATTGAAAGAGACGAAAATGCAACGAAAATATTCAACGATAGAAATTTAGCCCAAAATTATAGAAATCTAACTCAGATTTTACAACCCGGAATAACCGTTTTAGATATTGGCTGCGGAACAGGTTCAATTTCAAGAGACATTGCAAATAATATTGGACCAAACGGAAAAGTTATCGGGATCGACAATACAGAAAGTTTCATCAAAAGTGGTCAGGAATCTTATCAATCAGTTTCTAATTTAGAATTAATTGCGGTTGATTTATTTGATTACAACCCAGATATAAAATTCGACTTAATTGTTTCCGCCAGGACATTACAATGGTTAAGCAATCCGAAAGAAGCTTTGATAAAAATGAAATCATTATTGAAGCCTAACGGTCAAATATCAATTCTGGATTATGATCACAGCAATTTAATCTGGAATCCGCTACCTCCGGAAAGCATGCAGGAGTTTTATAGCACTTTTTTAAAATGGAGAGCTGATGCCGGAATGAATAATAAAATTGCCGAAGATCTGCCTCAATTATTACAAGAAGCAGGTTTTCATTCTATTGAAAAAATAAATTCAGATGAAGTTTACAATGAGGGAGATGCTGATTTTAAATCGAAAATAGGAATTTGGTCTAAAGTTGCAGGTTCTAAACAAATGGTCGAAGAAGGCTACCTGGAAGAAGAATTAAGACTGAAGGCAATCGAAGAATATAATAATTGGATAGAAACTTCAGCACTTTCAATGACGATGAAGTTAAATGAAGTGAGAGGAAAACTATAAAAAACACCTATAATTTCACTTTTAAAGAAATATAGACAATCAATATGGAAAAAAGAAAAATTGAAATAATGGATACGACGCTTCGTGACGGTGAACAAACGTCTGGAGTATCATTTTCTGCTGCAGAAAAATTGACCATTGCACAATTATTGTTGGAGGAATTAAATATTGATCGAATCGAAATTGCTTCTGCCCGCGTAAGCGAAGGCGAATTTCAAGCTGTAAAAGGCATTACAACCTGGGCTGAAGAACGAGGTTACATCAACCGAATTGAAGTTCTTTCGTTTGTAGACGGAGGAGTTTCCATAGAATGGATGAAAAAAGCAGGCGCCAAAGTCCAAAATTTATTAACCAAAGGTTCAATGAATCACTTAACGCACCAATTAAAAAAAACTCCTGAACAACACTTTTCTGAAATCGAGAAAATCATTGCTTTAGCAAAAGAAAATAATATTGAAACCAATGTTTACCTAGAAGATTGGAGCAACGGAATGAGAAATTCGCCTGATTATGTTTTTCAATTTCTGGACTTCTTAGCAACGCAACCCGTTAAAAGAATTTTATTACCCGACACTTTAGGTGTTTTAATTCCGTCCCTGACTTTCGAATTCCTTTCAAAAATCAGAGCAAGATATCCTCAAATTCATTTTGATTTTCATGCTCATAACGATTACGATTTAAGTGTCGCCAATGTTATGGAAGCTGTAAAAGCAGGCATAAACGGACTTCACGTAACGGTAAACGGAATGGGAGAACGAGCAGGAAATGCACCTCTTGAAAGTACTGTTGCCGTTATAAATGACTATTTACCTGAAGTTAGTATCAATATCAAAGAAACTTCTTTGTATTCTGTAAGCAAACTGGTAGAAACTTTTACAGGATACAGAATCCCTGCTAACAAACCTATTGTTGGTGATAATGTTTTTACACAAACTGCCGGAATTCATGCTGACGGAGATAATAAAAACAATTTATATTTTAATGATCTTCTTCCGGAGCGCTTTGGAAGAAAACGAAAATATGCCTTAGGAAAAACGTCTGGAAAAGCCAATATCGAGAAAAATCTTCAGGAATTAGGTTTGAAATTAAATCAGGAAGATTTGAAATTGGTGACCCAAAGAATCATCGAATTAGGCGATAAAAAAGAAACCGTTACCAAAGAAGATTTGCCATACATTATTTCTGATGTTCTGGACAGTCATACTTATCAGGATAAAATTACTATTGAATCATATGTATTAATGCATTCAAAAGGGATGCGTCCCTCAACAACTTTACTTCTCAAAATTGATGACGAAATCATTGAAGAAAGTGCTCAGGGCGACGGTCAGTTTGATGCTTTTATGAATGCTTTAGGCAAAATTTACAAAAGCAAAAAACTAACACTGCCTAAATTGATTGATTATGCAGTACGAATTCCACCAGGAAGTAGTTCTGACGCTTTATGCGAAACAATCATTACCTGGGTAAACAACGAAAAAGAATTTAAAACAAGAGGATTAGATTCAGATCAAACGGTTGCAGCGATTATTGCAACGCAAAAGATGTTGAATGTAATTGCCTAGTCTAAGGTACTAAGATGCTAAGGTTCTAAGGTTCTAAGATTTTTTCTTTGAGCTTAGAATCTTAACGAATCAGAACCTTAAAAAAGTAATTTATCATCAAGTTACTAAGACTCTAAAGAAAAAATCTCAGAAACTTAGCAACTCAGAAACTTAGAACCTTTAAAAAAATTATAAATAAAGATTCTCACATACTAAGAAAAAAAACTTAGAACCTTAGTATCTCAGAACCTTAGAACCTTAAAAAAAAATGAAATTTAACATAGCCCTTTTAGCCGGTGACGGAATCGGACCAGAAGTAATTAATGAAGCTGTAAAAGTATCTGATGCGATTGCAAAAAAATTCAATCACGAAATAACCTGGACACCAGCCTTAACCGGAGCTTGTGCAATTGATGCCGTTGGAGTTCCTTATCCTGATGAAACACACGAAGTTTGTATGGCTGCCGATGCTGTTTTGTTTGGAGCAATTGGTCACCCAAAATACGATAATGATCCAAGCGCACCAGTTCGTCCGGAGCAGGGATTATTATTAATGCGTAAAAAATTAGGGTTGTTCGCTAACGTACGTCCAACATTTACTTTCCCTTCTTTAATTGATAATTCTCCTTTAAAAAGAGAAAGAATCGAAGGAACTGATTTGGTTTTCTTAAGAGAACTAACTGGCGGAATCTACTTTGGAGAAAAAGGAAGAAGAGACGGTGGAGAAACTGCTTTTGACAATTGTGTTTACACAAGAGCTGAAGTTCAGCGTTTAGCTAAAAAAGGTTTTGAATTAGCGATGACAAGAAGTAAAAAACTTTGTTGTGTTGATAAAGCAAACGTATTGGAAACATCCCGTTTATGGAGAGAAACAGTTCAGGCAATGGAAAAAGATTATCCTGAAGTTACGGTTTCATATGAATTTGTTGACGCTGTTGCAATGCGTTTGGTGCAATGGCCAAACTCTTATGACGTATTGATTACAGAAAACTTATTTGGAGATATTTTAACTGACGAAGCTTCTGTAATTTCAGGTTCTATGGGATTAATGCCTTCTGCTTCTGTTGGAGAACATACTTCCTTATACGAACCAATCCACGGATCTTACCCACAAGCAACCGGATTAAATATTGCTAATCCGTTAGCGACTATTTTATCTGCAGCGATGATGTTCGAAGATGCTTTTGGATTAAAAGATGAAGCTGAAGCGATTAGAGCAGTTGTAAACAAATCATTAGAACAAGGAATTGTTACTGAAGATTTAGCTCCAAAAGGATCAAAAGCATACAAAACCAGCGAAGTTGGAGATTGGTTGGTAGCGAATCTATAGTTTTATTTGTTTCAGGTTTCAAGTTATTGTTGGAACCTGAAACCTGAACTTATAGTTAATCTTATTTCATGTAGAGGCGCACAGAAATGCGTCTTTCCTTTGCGTTAGATTCACTTCTGAATCTTTACGGAAAAATATTCTTAAAAAGGACAAACAAAGGTTTTAGGTTTATCCAACTTGAAACCTGAAACAAAATAAACCTGAAACAAAATTATTTACCACATAAAAAAAGGGATCAACTTTCGTTGATCCCTTTTATATATTTAGAAAAAAATATTAATATCCTCCTCTGTTACCACCACGGTCATTTCCACCACGGCTGTTTCCTCCACCATAACCTCCGCGTGAATCTCCACCACGGCTGTTATTATTGAAGCTTCTTCTTTCACCTTCAGGTTTCGGTTCAGATTTATTAACCACAATTGCACGACCTTGAACAGTAGCTCCGTTCAATTCATCAATTGCTTTTTGAGCTTCAGCGTCGTTTGGCATCTCAACAAAACCAAAACCTTTGCTTCTTCCTGTAAATTTATCAGTAATGATTTTAACTGAATCTACTGCTCCGTAAGCCTCGAAAGACTCTCTTAAATCTGCTTCCTCAATACTGAATGGAAGGCTTCCAACAAAAATGTTCATATGTACTTATTTATAATAATGTAGCAAATGTAGTCTTATTTTTTCGTAATCTACTATATATTAGTTTATTTATGTTTTTATTTTGATTTAAAAAAGCAAAATTCACTAAAAACAAGCAATTGCAGATAAATACTTAATATTCAATAGTACGAGCAACAGGAACTTTATAGAAAACACCTTCTGTAAAAGTAACTTTAGGATTTTCAGTATTAGTTTCATCTTTATTAATGGCACTAAATCTAAATGTGCCCGAAATTGTATTTGTTTCCGTATTGAATTCCGTAACCACAATCTGACCATTTCCTTTGTCTTCTCCAGTACTAAATTCTGCTAATTGTCCTGGAAAAGTATTTGAATAAGATGCCTTTGTAATATTATCGATTCCTAAAGTGTATGTTGATACTATAGGAGACGGTATTTGCAAAATCACTTTTTCGTACCCTAAAGTACCTTCAACAACCATATTCCCATTGGTTACAGAGTAGGCTTTATAGCCAATACCCTTCCAAAAAACATTATCTTTTAAGGTTTGAAAAGCCGGATTATTGAATTTTATGTCTTCGGTACAAGATGTAACGACAAAAAGAAGTGATAAAAAATAAAAGATTTTTTTCATATCGAATGAATTTGGTGCAAAAGTACCTTATTTGAAATAAATATTTAAAAATTTGGATCTAAAACCTTAGAAAAATGACAAAAATTCATCTTAAATATTTTTAATACTGTTTGAAACGCATAATTCATAAAAAAATTATATCTTTGCGCCCTTAATTAACAGAGGTCGAGTACCTCAAAATTTAATCATAAGATTATGTCAGTAAAAATTAGATTACAAAGACACGGTAAAAAACAAAAACCTTTTTACTGGGTTGTAGCTGCAGATGCACGCTCAAAAAGAGATGGTAAATACTTAGAGAAAATCGGTACTTACAATCCAAACACAAACCCTGCAACTATCGAATTAAACATTGATAGCGCTGTAAAATGGTTACACAATGGTGCACAACCAACTGATACTGCAAGAGCAATTCTTTCTTACAAAGGTGCTTTATTGAAACACCACCTTGATGGAGGTATTCGTAAAGGTGCTTTAACTCAAGAGCAAGCTGATGCTAAATTAGCTGCCTGGTTAGATGCTAAAGCTGGAAAAGTTGATGCTAAAAAAGACGGTTTAACAAAAGCGCAAGCTGATGCTAAAGCTAAAGCTTTTAAAGCAGAACAAGAAGTTAACGCTAAACGTTTAGCTGCTGCGGCTCAGGCTGAAGCTGATGCTATCGCTGCTGCAACTCCTGCGGTTGAAGAAGAAGTTGCTGAAGTTGAAGCGGAAGCTGCTACTGAAGAAGCTCCTGCTGCTGAAGAAAATAACGAAACAACTGAAGCATAATTTTAGCTAGCGAGAATGCGTAAAGAAGAATGTTTTTATTTAGGTAAAATCGCTAAAAAATTTAGTTTCAAAGGTGAAGTCCTGGCCTATTTAGACACGGACGAACCTGAGTTATACGAAAATCTGGAATCAGTGTTTGTTGAATGCAACAAACACCTGGTTCCTTTTTTTATTGAAAAAAGTTCTTTGCACAAAAACGACTTTCTTAGAATTCGTTTTGAAGATATGAATACCGAAGAAGATGCAGATGCCATTATGGGAAATGCCATTTATCTTCCATTAAGTATGTTACCAAAACTTTCCGGTAACAAATTTTATTTCCATGAAGTTATCGGTTTTGAAATCGAAGACCAGCGCTTAGGCGTTTTTGGAAAAATAGTTGCTGTCAACGATACGACTGCACAACCTCTTTTTGAAGTTCTTAATGGCGAAATCGAAATGTTAATTCCGATGATCGACCATTTCCTTGTAAAAATTGATCGTGAAAATAAAAAGGTTATTATGAACTTGCCGGAAGGGTTGGTTGAGATGTACTTGTAATAAGTTTTCAGTTTTCGGTCACAGTTTTCAGTCTTCCTCTACTTAAATTTTATTTAAATCTTTAGCTATGTCTAAATTTACTTTTAAGCAATTTTCTATCAATCAAGATCGCTGCGCTATGAAAGTAGGAACCGATGGTGTTTTATTAGGTGCCTGGGCTCCTGTAAATCATAATCCGTTTAGCGTTTTAGATGTTGGTGCGGGAACTGGAATTATAGCTTTAATGCTGGCTCAGCGAACTCATGCAGAACAAATTGATGCGCTGGAAATTGACGAGGATGCGTATGAACAGGCAGTCGAAAATTTTGAAAATTCACCTTGGGGAGATCGCTTATTTTGTTTTCATGCCGGTTTAGATGAATTTATTGAAGAACCCGAAGACGAATACGACCTGATTATTTCGAATCCACCTTTTTATGCTGAAGATTATAAAACTGAAAACGAACAGCGTGATTTAGCTCGCTTTCAGGATGCAATGCCTTTTGAAGAACTTGTTGAAGCGGCAGATTTATTGCTTTCTGAAAACGGCATATTTGCCTTGATTATTCCTTTTAAAGAAGAAGAAAAATTCATCGCTTTGGCCAAAGAATCGGAATTGTATCCAACAAAAATTACACGTGTAAAAGGAACTCCAAAATCTGAAATCAAACGCAGTTTGTTGGCTTTCAGCCGAAATGAAACTCCAGACATTGAGATCGACGAATTAATTATCGAAATTGACAGACACGTTTATACTGCTGAATATATAGAATTGACGAAGGATTTTTATTTGAAGATGTAATTTTAAACTTGTTCAAAAATACTCTTGAACTGATACAAAATTCTTTCAATCAATCGTAAATCTTCCGTTACGATTTCAGCGCTACCTTTCATTTCCTGCTGAAATACAATTTGTTTGTTGTAGGATGTCAATAATCCGTTTGGAAGCGCAACATCCAGGAGCAGATTTCCATCTTTATCCGGAACAAGAGAGATATTTTGAATTTGGCCTTTTAACACTCCAAATTCTCTATCTGGAAAATTGGCCAAACGAATATTGACTTTTTGCCCTACTTTTATTTTTCCTGAATTTAGTGCCGGAGCTTTAACTTTTCCGATAAAACCATTCTTTGCATCAGGAATAATCGAAAAGACATTATCTCCAATATTTATCGTCTGATTTTCATTCCACACCTGCAAAAAAGTAACTACACCACTAATTGATGATTTTAGTGTATAAGCCAGTTCCCAATCTTTTATCACTTTTTTAAGCTGATAGAAAGATTGTGCCATATTTCTCCCGAGGTTAACTTCTTCTTTAGTGCCGCTTATCTGCGAATTCTGACTCAATTTTGTATTATCAATCAAAGAGGATTTTAATTGAGAAATAGACGTTAATAAGCCCTTATAACTCTTTTGTGCCTGAAGATACCCTAGTTTTTTGGCTTCCATTTCCTGGGCAGAAATAATTCCTTTGTTGTATAATGTTTCAAAACGGGCAATTTCATTTTTTTGTAATTGCAACTCACTCTCGTTAAGTACTTTTTGCTGTTGCAAAATATCCAACCTTTCCTTAATTTGAATTTTTTCAGAAATTTGGGCTCTGTTTTCGACTTCAAAAGGTTGCAAGTTTTCATTGAGTTGCTCTGCTTCGTAATCCTTTTGAAAAACTGCAAAGGCACTTTCAATTTCTCCCAATTGTTTGTTCTTTAATAACGTGAAAGGAAATACCTTTTTAGCATCATTAATATTATAAGAATCAACGATACTTTTGAGCAAAAAAACATCTTTATAATTGGCTGTATTTTCAATGATTGCCAATGTAGTATTCTTTGAAACCAGGGCTTTATTTTTTACCAGAATAGCTTCAATTCTGCCCGATGATTTTGATACAATTTTCTCTGGCGGAATATTGGTTGTAATAACAATTTCAGTATTTACAACATCAGGGTATTTTATAAACCACGAAACAAAAAAGAGCATAAAAATAATAGTAAATATCAAAACAGTTCCCCATCGAATCATCCAATGTGGCACTTTGGTAAGAATCTCCTGGACTTCTTCACTTCTTAATTCAAATGTAGTATTGTCTTCAGCCATAATTAATTTCCTAACTGCAATTGATTTCTAACCAATTCAAAATAATTTCCTTTTTGTTCTACTAAAGCAGAATGATTTCCAATTTCTATAATTTTCCCTTTATCTAAAACCACAATCTGATCGGCATTCATTACTGTACTGAGTCGATGTGCAATTACAATAACGGTTTTGTTTTTAAAGAACACATCTAGTTTTTGCATAATCGCTTTTTCATTATTGGCATCTAAAGCGGATGTTGCTTCATCAAAAAATAATATTTCAGGGTTTTTATAAACAGCTCTTGCAATGAGTAATCGTTGTTTTTGTCCGGTACTCATGCCGGTTCCTTCTGCTCCAATTTTGGTATTATATCCCAATGGCAAACCACTGATATATTCTTTTATATTGGCCACGTCTGATGCATAAACCAATCGTTCCTTGTCAATTTTATCTACTCCAATAGCAATATTATTGGCAATTGTATCGCTAAAAATAAATCCTTCCTGCATTACAGCACCAATATTGGATCGCCAGGCTTTCTGGGCAATGTTTTTCAGTTGCGCATTTCCGATATTAATTTCTCCTTTTTCCGGCTCATAGAATTTAAGCAGCAATTTCATTAGTGTTGTTTTGCCGCTTCCGCTAACACCAACTATTGCTGTTACTTTATTAGCCGGAATTGTTAGACTCAAATTATTCAAAACCGGGATATCTGAGCCGAGATATCTATAAGTAAGGTTTTTTATTTCAATATCTTCATCATACGGTACCTCAGTACTTTGATGCGCTTCCTGTTGTGTCTCATCTTCTTTTTCATGAATTTCAGACAGTCGTGCCAAAGATATTTTGGCATCCTGCAATTCTCTTACAAATTCTATAAGTTGTGTTATTGGCCCGTTCAAACTTCCTACGATTGAGCTAATCGCCAACATCATTCCGAGCGTTATTGAACCATCAATAACCAATTTGGCAGACAAAAATATGATGAAAATATTTTTAAGCTCATTAATTACAGATGACCCGATGGTTTGGGTTTGTTCTAAAATCAATCCTTTTATCGAAACTCTAAAAAGCCTTGCCTGCACGTATTCCCAGCCCCAGCGTTTTTGTTTTTCGGCATTGTGCAGTTTAATTTCCTGCATGCCGTTTATAAGTTCCATGACCTTGCTCTGTTCCTGCGAAACCTCAGCAAAACGCTTGTAATCTAAGACTTCTCTTCGTTTTAAGAATAAGGTAATCCATCCGAAATAAAGTAAACTACCTGCAAAAAAAACCAAAAATATCTTCAGATTAAAATAGGCCAGAACACCTCCCATTACAAACATATTAATCACAGAAAACAATACATTTAAAGAGGATGTGGTCAGGATTTTTTCGATTCGACGATGATCGTTGATACGTTGCATAATATCTCCAGTCATGCGGACATCGAAAAACGAAATAGGTAAATTCATTAATTTGATAAAGAAATCTGAAATAAGCGATATATTTATTCGGGTCGAAAGATGAAGCAATATCCAGCTTCGGATCAGCTCTAAACCTGTTCTTCCTGCAAAAAGAAATAATTGTGCAAAGAGAATTAGATAAATAAAATGAATGTTTTGATTCTGGATTCCAACATCAACAATACTCTGGGTTAAAAACGGAAAAATTAACTGTAGCAAACTACTTGCAAACAAACCAATGCTTAATTGAATCAGGAACGATTTATAACGCAAAACATATTGTGAGAGTAATTTAAAACCTAAACCGTTATTCTCTTCCTTGTCAAATTCAGACTGAAAAAATTTTGGCGTAGGCTCCATCAATAATGCTATTCCTTCCTGAGTAGATTCGTTTGCATTATTTCCTATCCACAATTTAATAAAATCCTTTTTATTATATTCAATAAGTCCAAAAGCCGGATCAGAGATATAATAAGTATTTTTTTTTATTTTATAAAGTACTACATAATGATTTTTATTCCAATGCAAAATGCAGGGCAATGGCGCCTCATTTATTCTTTCCGGGTTTAGTTTAACACCTAAAGTCCTAAAACCAATATTTTCTGCAGCATCACTTAAAAAAAGCAAATTACTTCCTTCACGAGTTGTTTCGCTAATGTTTCGCAACTCCTGAATATTGATTGTTTTACCATAATGTTTTGCTATTATTTTTAAACATGTTGGTCCACAATCCTTATAATCGGCTTGTTTGTAATTTGTGAATTTTTTCAACTACTTATTTTGTTAATTTTTCAACAATATACTATAAAAATTCTTAAAAAAAGGCAGAGGGAAAACAATTTCTCTCTGCCTTTTTTAGCTATTTATTTCTGTATTTTAAATTTTTATTAAAGCCTCTCTTTAAAAAAGCTTACATCAAATATTAGATGCAAAGATTCGGATTCTCTCTTCTGCAAGGTCCATTTTCAAAATATTGGCAAGTTCCAACTGGACAAGATTCTCCCGGTGGCGGAACCCATCCTCCATTAATTGATTTTTGTTCGTTTTTACTTAAGATCGTAACTCCGTTCAAATTTTTTAAATTTTTCATAATGTGTTTTTTGTTTGTTATTAAAATTAAATCTGTTTTATTCTTCTAGTATATATTTTATTACTAAAATTCACACAATACTAATTTTGTTTAAAAAAAACAGAGAAAACATAATTCTCTCTGTTAACTATCTAAAAAATAAAAATTTAGCAATACAATTTTCTCTAGGACATGGCACTGGTTAACCCTAACCAAATAAAATTAACTCAGCGGCCAATTTCCTGAGAATCCCGACACCAATCATCAATGTTGGGATATTTGCTCAATGTTCCACGATCGAGCGCCTACAAATTCAAAAAAAAACATGACTAAATTTCTGATAAGGCTTTATATTGTAATTACTTATAAAAAATAAAAAAACTCAACAACAAAGGCGACTTGAATCGCAAATACCTGGCGTTTTTTCTATCGGGCACGGCTCGCCAACCGCTACTAAAACACATCCCGCTTCGATTGCATAAACCCAACAATCAGGAATTCCTCCGGTTATTGTTTTTTGCTCATTTTTGCTAATTCGCTGAGCATTTTCGAGGTTTAAGATTTTCTTTAACATATCAATTATGTTTTAATTTTTAATCTGTATAATTGCCGTAGCTAATTTCAAGCGGAAAGTACGGTGTACAATCTTCTTCATTCTTCCAGGCTTCGCATCGTGACGATGTTTCTTTTACATTACTAGCTATGATCATTTTTTGCTCATTCACCGTTAATTCCTGAGATCCTTCAAGGTTCAAAATACTCTTTAACATATAGGTTCAATTTTAGGGCTTACAATTTCATTCTTCAAAAGACATTTACCGCTTCTTTTCTACCAGTATGCAACACATTTTGGCGGCATTAAGCTATCTTTTCAAGAATTTCTATTTCTTCAACATAATCGTTTAGGAAATATTTTAATTCATTTAATTCGTATTCATTTGGAAATAACTTGTCATTTACAATCTTAACTGGTGTATAATTAAAATTGTTTTTAGAACACCACTCATATTGTTTATTAATTTCCTGATTAATCATCATGCTGACAGATTCTACATGCCATTTTTTAAGCCATTTTTTCAGGTTCATTTTTTTAATATGCCAATCTGAAATAGCTTCAACTGTTTTTCCTGGTGTTGATCTGTTTATTGTCAAAAGCCTTTCTACAACTGCTTTATAAGGATTGTCGGTATTTTCAGGATTGATATTAAATAAAACTTTCAAAAATATTCTGTCCGGGAATTTTAAAACCAAATCAAATGCTTCCTGAAATGTGGTATTACAATGTCCGCAACTTGGACTGATAATTACAGCAAGTTTTACTGCGGCATTTCTGTTTCCGAAATTCAAACCTCTCAAGTCATCAAATCCACTTGTATTTGGAACTTTTTTAGACAAGAAGTTTAACAACGAATAATTTCTTTTGAATTTTTTCAGATCTTTAAGCGAGTTATCTACTTTTAAAATTCCCTTTATTATTGGTTTCGTTACAAGCCATATTGGAACAAGAAGAACCAAAGAAAATAAAAATGGAAACAGGCTTTCAAAAGTAAAAGTTAGTGTAAAAAAATCTGAAGCAAACCAAATAGCACTTTGCGTAAAAATTAAGAACGAAACAACTAAACACATTACACACCATTTTTGAATCTCAAATTTTTGAATCCAAATAGATGACACTATAACAGGAATAGCAAGCATGCTTAAAAAGCCAATGAAAATTGCCGAATCAAAAGGTTTTACTAAAACTGCGATCAAACTTGAACCGAAAAAAATCAAAGGCAAATCTGAAAAATTAAATAGTTTACTTTCTGTTCCTTCATTAGCATTAATTACAGAACTACAAGAGGAATTTGAGCTCAGATTACAAAATTTTGAAATCATTGCATTTTTAAACCCTAACTTTTCCTGTACAATAAATATGCTAACAATAAAACCTAATATTGAAGTTGTTAAAAAAACAAGACTAAACAAATTATAGGTATTATAAAAAAATGATAAGCCAACTAAAAGAAAAAGAGGTAAAGAATATTTTAACCAATTATATTCTATTTTCAAATTCTCTCTTGCAATTACATTATTTGGTTCAATAGCCACAATTACTCCATTCCAATCTAAAAGGAATTTTTCGTAAGCCATTTTAAAAGTCCCCTTTTTTGATGTTGTAACACGAACATCATTTTTGCCTTTTTCTACCAATATAAGTTCGTTCTGAAAGTATGCCAGAAAATTTGCTGGCAAATCTACTATCTGCTCTTTCGGAACTCTTATTGCTGCGTTTTCTATTGATAAAAGATCTAACGAATCTGTTATCGCAAATAAACTTGGATAATTTGGATGAGAAAGAAACAAATCCTTAAACTCATTTTTTATCTCTGAGTATCTATTTATTTGTAGAAATTTCTGGACAAGTTTTAACATCTTTTCGGATCGTTTAAAATCATAATTACAGTGCAAATATTGCTGTTTTTATCCAACAAATTATCTTAAATGCAGACATTTTATCAATTATACTACATACAATTTATAAATTATATCAGTCTGAATAAAACTCACAAATAACTGATTAACAATATATTATAATGTAAAATATTTTGTAAAAATGCTCAAAACCCAATTCTCGATCAAGCGTTTTCCTTTTTGCCTAGTTTTGACATATCATAATCCTAACACATATTAACATGGCAAATCAGAAGTTAAAATTTGAAGATTTCGAAGTAGAAAAATTATCTAAAAACCAACAAAAAACGGTTCGAGGAGGAGATGCAGACAGTGATATTGATCCTGGAAAAAAAGGAGGGGGAACTATCGGAACTGGAGGATGAGATTAACTAAAATAAATTGTATTTCAAATAACCAATGTAAGCTTTTTATAAAAAAAAATTATTCGCAATTGAGTTGGAGGTATTACTCCGATTCTCTTGCGAATACTTTTAAAAGGACTTTAGATCTACAATTAAAGTAATTATCTTTCTTTTAGTTCTATTTTATTTCTTTTATCTCTTATTAGAAAAAAGCCAATTCCACTTAAAATAATAATGTAGAAGATATTCAGTACTCTATTCAAAACAAGATCTTTTTTATATTTTTTATCAATAGAAAGCATTTCAGCAGTTAAATCATCTGCTCCCTGTTTGTAGTTTACTTTTAGTCTTTCCTCTCTTAATTTGCTTTCATATTCATCTAATCTATCCAGATAAATTTTAGAATGTTTATGGGCAAGCTCAGGCATCTTGAGTATATTGTAAATCTTAGCCTGATAACAATTCGATTTAAAATAAATATATTGGTTCATGTTTTTTAAAAGCGCAACCGAATCGCTTTTTTTATAAAAATACAAGGCTTTTTTATATTTTTTGGTCGTAAGATTAATATCTCCCAGATTATAATACGCCACTCCCAAATCGCCACTATCAATTTTTGCCAGTAGTGTGGCAACGTCATAATATGTTTTCTCAGCATTTTTATAATCCCCTTTCCAATTGAAAACATTTCCTAAACTTAATTTTGCACTGCCCAGATTATAGGGAAATAATTCAGAGTATTGAATTGTCTTTTTATAGTAATAGGCAGCAGTATCAAGTATTTCCATTTTGCCCTTATCTACAAAAAAACTTTCATAGGCACTACCTAAACCAAGATATAAAGAACTTTTTCGATTTAAAAGTTCATCCTTTGTATATAATCCTTCATTTTTACCAATAAAGTAAAGAAGTTCTTTTGAGTTTTTAATGGAGAGTTGATAGTTTCCAACCGACTCGTTGATTAATGCAATATTTGATTTGAACTTAATAATTTGTTTAACATCTTTGATTTGCGCAGAAACTTCAATTCCTTCCTGAAATTTCTTCAAAGCAGCACTATAATTACCTCTGTACCACTCCGTTAATCCTTTATAATTATAAACATCTGCTGTTACACGTTTTTTATCTTTAGAATCAGGCATCTTATCTAAATAGGCAATGGCCTTTTTATACTTTTCATCAGATTTTTTTACTTCGCTCTTCTTTTGCAACAAACAAGATATTGCTCCATTGGCAAAAGCCAGGTGTTCATAATTACTGGATTTTGCCATTTGTTCTGCATAAGCAAGAGAACGATCTGTAGAAGCATTAAAATACAGTCGGATTTTATCTTTCAATGTTTCATAATCATCCTCAATAACTGTGTTTTTCTGCTGGGAAAACGAAACAGCTAAGATGAAAAAGAATAGAAAACAGTAAATTGGTTTCATTAAATTTGTTTTTCAGACTTAATTTTCTATTTAAAAAGATTTTGGCTTAACAGCAATTGGCCTCGCGTTACTCACTATTTTTGCTTTAGAATTTTCAGTCAGGATAATCATCTCTTTTTGAACCTTATTTTTGGAACTTATGCTTTTGATCAAAAGAAACAGAAGTGCCAGAAATAGAAGTATATAAAAAAAATTGAGCCCTCTGGTCAAAAAAAGATCTTGTTTATATTTTTTTTCAATAGAAAGCATTTCGGCTGTCAGATTTTCTTCTCCCTGTTTATAATTTACATTTAATCTTTCTTCTCTTAATTTAGATTCAAACTCATCTAATCTGTCCAGATAAATCCTTGAATGTTTATGAGCTAGTTCTGGCATTCTGAGCATATTATAAATTCTGGCCTGATAGCAATTTGATTTCAGATAAGTGTAGGGTTCATTGTTTGTTAAAAGTGAAACCGAATCGCTTTTTCTAAAAAAAACCAAAGCCTTATTGTATTTTTTAGTTGTTAAATAAATATCGCCTAAATTATAATAAGCAATAATAAAATCACTTAAATCGCTGCTACCAGTCTGTTTTACCAATGCTATAACTTCATAATACGTTTTTTCTGCATTTTTGTAACCCCCTTTCCAGTTTAAAATATTCCCTAAACTTAGTTTCGCAATAGTTAAATTATCCGGAAATAATTTAGAATACAGAATCGTCTTTTTGTAAAAATAAGCAGCTGAATCAAGTGTTTTTACGTTTTTATTCTCTACAAAATAATTTTCATAAGCACCACCCAAACTAAGGTACACGCCACTTTGTACATTTAAAAGATCATTCTTCGTGTACAGTGCTTCATTTTTATCCAAAAAATCAATGATCTCTTTTGAAATTTTAATCGATAATTGAAGATTCCCTATAGATTTATTGATTAATGCAATATTTGACTTGAACTTAATAATCTGCTTGATATCTCCTATTTCAGAAGAAAGTTTAATGCCTTCCTGAAATTTTTCTAATGCGGCACTATGATTCCCCCTATACCACTCTGTTAATCCTTTATAGTTATAAACAGAAGACATCACACTCTTTTTAACTTTAGATTCTGGCATTTTATCTAAATAAGCAAGTGCCTTATTATATTTTTCGTTAGATTTTTCTGTTTCTCCTTTACTTTCAAGCAAGCAGGACATTGCACCATTGGCAAAGGCCAGATGTTCATAATTGCTTGATTTTGCCATTTGTTCGGCATACATAAGTGCGCGATCTGTCGATGCATTAAAGTACAGTCGGATTTTGCCTTTTAATGTTTCGTAATCATCTTCGATCACTGTATTTTTCTGCTGAGCAAATGCAGTACCTAAAATAAAAAAAGACAACAGACAGATAGTCAGCCTCGTAAAATTTGTTTTTAAAAATGTCGGAACTACAGGAAACATCACAAAACTAAATATTACTGGCAAACTGGGCGGGAGATACGCCTGTTCTTTTACGGAAAGATTTTGCAAAAGAAACTGCATTCTTGAAACCTACACTTTCTGCAATAGCCTGTGTAGAGTATTTTCTATACATATGATTGGTTATCATTTCGTTGATTACGTAATTAATTTTCAATTCATTAGAGTATTCACCAAAAGATTTACCAAATCGTTTATTTACTACATAAGATAAATAAGTCGTATTTGTTTTTATTTTTTTTGCAACATAAGGCAAGGTAAAATCAGCATTTAAATATTCTAATTTATTCTCTAGTGCCAATAATTTCTCCACTATTTTATTTTCTTTAGCCTCATCAATACTTAGATTTACATTTTCTTTTTTAAGCTGAATTTCCTCGTTTCCTAGCACTTCTTCTTTTTCCGGAATTTCAATTTCAGGATTGTTTTTCTTTTCAATATTTGCCTTAAATTCCTCAATTAAAGCATTCATTTTTTTATGTGCTTTATTTTTATCTCTTATGTTTTTAATCAATAAAAAGACAATACCTATAAATAATAATACATAGAAAACTTTAAGCCCCCTATTTAAAAATACCTCACTTTGATATTTCTTTTCAATCGTAACCATTTCAGCTGTCAAATCATCGACTCCCTGCTTATAATTTACTTCTAAAGCTTCTTCACTTAATTTTGCTTCGTAGTGCTCATAATTATCCAAATAAATTCTGGAATGCTTATAAGCCAGATCAGGCTGTTTAAGAATATTATAAATTTTTGCCTGATAAAAATTAGATTTTAAATAATCTATGGTATTCGAATTTGTTGTTGCAGCAAGTGAATCGCATTTTTTAAAGAAAACCAGTGCTTTGTCATATTTTTTGGTTGTATAATAAATATCGCCCAAATTGTAATTAGCTGTACACAAAACATCGATCATATTGTTTTGCTGTGCTAAAAATATAACATCGTAATAGGTTTTTTCGGCGTTTTTAAAATCGTGTTTCCAATTGTAGACGTTTCCTAAGCTTAGTTGTGCAGAGATTTTATTTGAGGCGAAATTTTGCGAATAATTTATTGCTTTCTTGTAGTAATATTCGGTCGAATCAAGCAGTTGTCTTTTATTTAGATTTTTCATGAAGTAGCTTTCATAAGCACTCCCTAAACCAAGATTATAATTACTTTTGTGGTTCAATAATTCCACTTTAGTAAAAACACCTTCATTTTCATCAATAAAATTATTAAGATATTTTAGATTTTTAATGGTTAGCTGGTAGTTTCCAACTGTTTCATTTAGTATTGCGATGTTACCTTTAATCTTAACAATCTGTTTTATATCATTAATTTCGGTACAAAACTTGAGACCTGTCTGATAATATTCAAGGGCTTTGCTAAGATTTCCTTTTGCAGACTCTGCAATACCTCCGTAATTATAGATGTAGGATTTCATTTGAGTTTTATCCGGAGAATCAGGCATTTTTTCCAAATAAAAAAAGGCTGCTTTATATCTTTTTTGAGATTCTTTTGAATTACCTTTTACCTGAAAAAAAACGGTCATCACGCCATTTGCAAAAGCCAAATGTTTATTATTATTGGATTTTTCCATTTGGTAAGCGTATACAAGGGCGCTATCGACATTTGCATTGAAATGAAGACGAATTTTATCTTGCAGTCGTAAGTAGTCCTGTTCACTAATTTGCTTTTTTTGTGCAAAACCAAAATTAAGAACAAAAAGTAGTAAAAAAGAGATGATTAGCCTCATTTATTTGTTTTTGGATTTCAAAAATAACGCTTAAATTTTCAATAAACTAAAATTTATTTGCTATACTGTTGTTAATTTTGTTACGAAATTAAAAAAATATAACAATTTAGACGTGTTTTGTTATATTTATAATGCGTAAATTTGTTTTTGTAAAACTATCAAAAATGAAACCAGATTTATTTCAAGCCCCAGATTATTACAACCTTGACGATCTTTTAACAGACGAACACAAATTAGTTCGTGAGTCTGCACGTGCATGGGTTAAAAGAGAAGTTTCGCCTATTATAGAAGAATACGCTCAAAAGGCAGAATTTCCTAAACAAATTATTAAAGGACTTGGAGAAATTGGTGGCTTCGGACCTTATATTCCAGTTGAATATGGTGGTGCAGGATTAGACCAAATTTCTTATGGTCTAATTATGCAGGAAATCGAAAGAGGTGATTCTGGCGTGCGATCTACTTCATCTGTACAATCTTCTTTGGTAATGTACCCCATTTGGAAATACGGAAACGAAGAACAGCGAATGAAATATTTGCCAAAACTAGCAACCGGAGAATTTATGGGTTGTTTTGGTTTAACTGAACCAGATCACGGTTCAGATCCCGGAAGTATGATAACCAATTTTAAGGATATGGGAGATCATTATCTTTTAAATGGTGCAAAAATGTGGATTTCAAACGCTCCTTTTGCAGATATTGCTGTAGTTTGGGCCAAAGATCAAGAAGGCAGAATTCACGGTTTAATTGTTGAACGCGGAATGGAAGGTTTTACAACTCCTGAAACACATAATAAATGGTCGCTTCGTGCATCATCAACCGGTGAATTAATTTTTGATAATGTAAAAGTTCCTAAAGAAAATCTTCTACCAAATAAATCTGGATTAGGTGCACCGCTTGGTTGTTTAGATTCAGCTCGTTACGGAATTGCCTGGGGAGCAATTGGAGCAGCAATGGACTGTTATGATACCGCTTTACGATATGCTAAAGAACGAATTCAGTTTGGAAAACCAATTGGAGGAACGCAATTGCAACAGAAAAAACTGGCTGAAATGATTACCGAAATCACAAAAGCACAATTATTAACCTGGCGTTTAGGTGTTTTGAGAAACGAAGGAAAGGCAACAACGGCTCAAATTTCGATGGCAAAACGCAATAATGTCGATATGGCCATTCATATTGCCCGTGAAGCCAGACAAATGTTGGGCGGAATGGGAATTACAGGTGAATATTCTATTATGCGACACATGATGAACCTTGAAAGTGTTATTACTTATGAAGGTACTCACGACATACATTTATTGATTACCGGAATGGATGTAACTGGAATTCCAGCATTTAAATAATAAACAATTATTAAAATATATACAAAAACAATAGTAAAAGCTTCTTCTAACCGGGAAGCTTTTTATCTTTGCACAAAAATTCCAAAAATGAATATTGAAACTATAAACAATAGCATTCAACCTCAAAAAGAACAACTTTTACAACATTCTTTATACAACAAAATCCAAAACATTGATGATTTGCATATTTTCTTAGAAAATCATGTTTATGCCGTTTGGGATTTTATGTCACTATTAAAAGCTTTACAAGCCAAACTTACCTGCACAACTACTCCTTGGTTTGCTACAAAAAATCCTGAAACAAGATATTTGATCAATGAAATTGTTCTTGCCGAAGAAACTGATTTAACAATTGACGGACGAAGACAAAGCCATTACGAAATGTACCTTGAAGCCATGGAAGATTGTGGCGCTGAAACCAGCGGAATCAATACTTTTTTAGCTGAAGTACATTCACTTCACAATATTTTTGTTGCCATCAAACAAAGCACATTACATCCAAATGTTAAAGCCTTTTTGGATTTTACTTTTAGAGTTATCGAAGAAGGAAAACCACATGAAATTGCTGCCGCTTTTACTTTTGGAAGAGAAGATTTAATTCCGAGTATGTTTACCGCAATTTTAAAAAACTTTCAAAAAAATCTGCCGGAGACTGATCTAAGCAAATTGCTTTATTACTTCGAAAGACATATAGAACTGGATGCAGATGAACACGGGCCAATGGCAATGCAGATGATCACAGATTTATGTGAAGATGATGCTCAAAAATGGAAAGAAGTCGAAGAAATTTCAATACTTGCCCTGGAAAAAAGAATTGGACTTTGGAATGCCATTGAAGAAGAAATCGTGATGAAAGCAGAAATGGTATAAAAACCAAATCAATATATTAAACGTAACTATTTGTTTAGAATGATTCAGAATCTAATTAATACAAATTATGAAACCACATTTCAAACAAATAGTTATTGTTATTCTTTCCATATTCTTACTGAGTTGCAGCTCTGAAGAAACACCTTCAGAAATGGCAACTACACCTCCGGCTGTTATTCCTCCTTCCACTCAGGTTCCTACTATACCAATTTCAGGTTCAGTAAATTATTTGGCTTTAGGCGATAGTTATACCATTGGTCAAAGCGTTTGCGAAACTTGTCGTTTTCCGGAACAACTCAAAGCAAGTTTAAAAGCAATTTATCCGCAAGCCGGCTTTTCTTTAAAAATAATCGCAACCACTGGCTGGACTACAACAAATTTAATTTCTGCCCTAAATAATCAAAATCTAAATCCTGGTTATGATTTAGTTACACTTTTAATTGGCGTCAACAATCAATACCAGGGAAGGGACTTTTCTATTTATGAAAAAGAATTTCCAGAATTGGTAAACAAAGCCATTATGCTGGCAAAGGGCGATAAAAAAAATGTAATTGTTCTTTCAATTCCAGACTATGCTTACACACCTTTCGGCACGACTCAAATGCAGGGTCAAGGCACAAAAATTTCGAATGAAATAAACCAATACAATACTTTTGCTGAAAATTATTGTACGATAAACGGAGTTAATTTTACTTCAATCACTGATATTACCCAAAAAGGCCTCGAAAATCCAAGCTTAGTAGCATCAGATGGCTTGCATCCTTCAGAAGCTGCTTATAAGTTGTTTGTTGAACGTATGCTCCCTCAGGTCAAAATGGCTTTGCAGGATTAGTTTTTTTAAGAGCAATAGTTCAATTTTCAAAAGACGAATCGTCCCGCTATCCACTATATCTTTTATGCCAGCCGCCGCGACACAAAAGAATGCCGTTTCTATCCTACCGTCTGGACACATACATATTATAAATTAATTTTAAACACAAATTTCACCAATTTGCACTAATTTTAATAGTTAGCTTAGTTTGTGAAATTAATTTCACGAACGAAAATTAGTGGCAATTAGTGGCAATTAGTGGAATTCGTGTTTGTTTTTATACTTGTGTCCGAACAGTAGGTTTCTATCGGGGCAAAATTAGAAATTATCGTTTTTTCAAGAATTCAGAAACCTTAAAAAATTTACTTTTGTAAATTCATTAATCTACAGAATGCTCTTAAAAATGGATTTTTTCAAAACTACAAATGAAGATATTGATGCCGTTTTCAATATTTATAACGAAGCTACATCTTATCAAAAAACGGTTAATAATAAAAGTTGGAGGGGTTTTGAAAGAACTCTAATCGAAAAAGAAATAGCAGAAAATCGTCATTTTATAATAAAAGAAGGCAATGAAGTTGCCTGTACCTTCGTGCTTACTTTTAACGATGTAGTGATCTGGAAAGATGCAAGTGCAGATCCTGCCGTATACTTGCATCGTATTGCAACAAATCCCAAATTCAGAGGACAATCCTATGTCAAAAAAATCATAGAATGGACAAAAATTTATGCCAAAGAAAATGGCAAACAATACATCAGACTTGACACGCATAGCGGAAACGAAAGAATAAACAAATACTATACAAGTTGTGGTTTCGATTACAAAGGAATCAGCACTATCGAATGGACGAACGAATTACCGGAACATTACAAAGAAGGTTCTTTTAGCTTGTTTGAGATTAAGCTATACTAATCTCTAAAAAACAAAAATCCCTTATGACGAAATCATAAGGGATTTTTTTTGCAGAGAGGATGGGATTCGAACCCACGATACAGTTACCCATATACTAGCTTTCCAGGCTAGCTCCTTCAACCACTCGGACACCTCTCTTTATTGGTCTGCAAAGAACACAAAAAAAACTGAGTTAGAAAAACAAAATCAAAAATTAGTTTACATACTTTTTCTGAATTCTTCCATAAATAATTTAACTGCCTTTTTTTGGTACGCTCCTTCTATCGTTAACATAAACGAATCTCTTTGTGTTGCAACTCCCGTAATGTTGATCGCTTTTATATTATCCCAGCCTTTTAGGGCTTTTTCCGTTACAATCGTCGCCCAATAATCACTGTCTCCCACTAATCGCAATAAAGCATGAACTGCATTTAATTCAATCGAAACAGTAGGCTTCATATTATTTTTTAGAAACAATTCATCAAGAAATTCTCTTGAATTAAACCCTTTTACAGGTAAAATAAGCGGAAGATCTTCTATTTTCTTAAATGAAATTTTATCTAAAACCGCTAACGGATGCATTTTTGAAACCGCCAAAACCAACTTTGAAGTAAACAACGGTACTTTCTGAAAAGGGAGTTCAATTTCATTAGAAGAGATAACTAAAACCAAGTCTAATTCGTTATTCAATAGTTTTTGTTCCAAAGGTTCTGTTGTGCCATATTCGACAACAATTTTTAAATGTGGATAAGTCCTGGCAAACAAATCGACGATCGGCAAGACCAAAAGTCCAAAAATATAAGTAACGCCAATCCGCAGTTCTCCACCAATCATTTCATTTAAATCATCAATAGCCTGTTTGCCGCTTTGGACATTTTCTATAATTTGTTTGGCATGAATTAAAAAAACAGATCCGGCCTCGGTAAGCTGTACTTTCTTTCCAATTCGCACAAACAAAGGCATTCCGAGTTCTTCTTCTAACTTTTTAATTTGTTGCGAAAGCCCGGATTGCGTTACAAAACACAATTCTGCCGCTTTAGTAAAATGCAGTACTTCAGCCGTTTTAATAAAATATTGTAATTGATAGATTTCCATATCGATAAGTTTTACTACTTATTATAAGTAAAATTATTAATTTTTCTAATGAAATCATAATCCCGAACTTTGTAAAAAAATAATACAAGTTATGTTTAAAGCGTTAAAATCAAAAAACTTCAAATTGTTCTTCTACGGACAATCGGTTTCTGTTATCGGAACCTGGCTTCAAAAAACAGCTGTTAGTTGGATGGTTTACAGCGTAACCGGTTCTGTTTTTTTATTAGGATTGGCTACTTTTCTAAGTATGATTCCGTCTTTATTTCTGGCGCCAATTGCCGGAAGTATCATTGGGCGTTACGACAGACATAAGAGTATGATTCTTTTGCAATCTTTGGCAATGTTTCAGGCCGGAGCTTTGGCTTTATTGATTTATCTAAAAATATACAACATCAACTTTATTCTGGCTTTGAGTCTTTTTCAGGGAATCATCAATTCATTTGATATGACTTGCAGACAAACCATGATGATTGACATTGTCAACGATAAAGAAGATTTACCCAATGCCGTTGCTTTAAACTCCACTTTAAACAACTTTGCCAGAATTGCAGGCCCAGCGTTAGCCGGAATTATTTTGCACCAATACGGCGAAGACATTTGTTTCATTGGAAACTTCTTAAGCTATATTCCGGTTTTGATTTCTTTGTTAATGATGAAAATTACGCCTCATATTAAAGCAGCTGACAAATTAAAAATGTGGGATGATTTTATTGAAGGTTTAGAATATGTCAAAAAAGAAACAGATATGGCAAAAATGCTATTGATGTTAATGGTTAGTAGTTTATTCGTAATCTCTTTTAATACTTTGATGCCTGTTTTTGCCAAAGATATTTTTAGTGGAAACGCCCAAACTTTCAGCTGGTTTGAAAGTGCCGCCGGAATTGGGTCTATTGTATCTGCCATCTATCTTGCGAATCTTAAAAAATCAGACAATATGAACAAGATAATGATCGCTGCGAGCTTATTATTAGGTTTCAGTGTAATTATACTTGCTTATTCAAATAGCTTAACTGTAGCGCTTATTTGCATGGCATTGAGCGGCGTTGGGATGATGGCGCAAACCTCATCGATAAACATTTATGTACAAACGCAAAGTACTGTAAAAATGAGATCCAGAAGTATCAGTTATTATCTAATGGCGTATCAGGGAATGATTCCTGTGGGTAGTTTGATCATTGGTTATGTTTCGCACATAATAGGAACCAGAAATACGGTTGCAATTCAGGGGATAATTTGTATTATTTCGGTAATTGTTTATGTTTATTATAAAAAACATAGCACTGAGGAAGAGCTGGAAACTTGTCAGGTTACCTATAGAAATTCCAAAAATTAAATTCCAAATTCCAATTTTTGGAAGGGAAATTCCAATAAATATTTATGACGTAAACATAAAATATGTCATTTCGACGCAGGAGACTCGAGCGATAGCGACTGGCGTAGCAAATCCCCGCAAGAAACTCTACAAAGATTGACTAATAGGAACGCAGCTTGTGGTGATTCCTCATTTTTCGGAATGACAAACTAGATCGTTTTTGCTTAATTAAATAACCTTATATCACTTATATGGTGGGAAAAAATCACAACGAAATCTCTCCGCGCAAAGCCGTTTCAAAAATCGTTTTGAAATTTTGCTGCTGAATATTGTGCCCCAACAAATACATCAATTTTGTAATGGCGGCTTCTGTAGTAATATCTTTTCCTGAAATAACGCCTAGTGATTTTAAGGCAGTACTGGTTTCATATTGTCCCATATTGACACTTCCTCCGGAACATTGTGTCACGTTTACAATGTGCAAACCAGACTGAATCGCTTTCTGAATTAAATTCAAAAACCAATCTTCAGTTGGTGCATTTCCTGAGCCATAGGTTTCAAGGACAATTCCTTTTAAATCTTTAATGGCAAGAATCGAAGACAAAACAACTTCGCTCATTCCGGGAAACATTTTTATAATGGCTACATGATTGTCTAAATTCTTATGCACAATCAATTGGGCATCTTCCTTAACCGGAAGAAATAAATGTCTGTTTAATTTAAGATGCACGCCAGATTCTACTAATTCTGGGTAATTAGGTGCTGTAAAAGCTCTGAAATGTTCAGCATTTACTTTTGAAGTTCGGTTACCACGGTATAATTTATATTCAAAATACAAACAAACTTCAGTAATAACCGGCTTTCCATTTTCCTGTAAGGAAGCGATCTGAATTGCCGTAATCAGGTTTTCTTTTGCATCTGTTCTCAAATCTCCAATTGGTAATTGCGATCCGGTAAAGACAACTGGTTTGGTTAAATTTTCCAGCATAAAACTCAATGCTGAAGCTGAATAGGACATCGTATCGGATCCATGAAGAACTACAAATCCATCAAAAGCATCATAATTTTGCTCAATAATGGTGGCAATTTTGCTCCACATTTCCGGATTCATGTTCGACGAATCGATTGGATGTTCAAAAGAAACGGTTTCAATTTCACAATCCAGTTGTTTGATTTCAGGAATCTTTTGCAATAGTTTTCCGAAGTTGAATGCCTTGAGTGCACCAGTTTCAAAATCTTTGCTCATACCGATGGTCCCTCCGGTATAAATTAAAAGTATTTTAGCTTTAGATGACATCCTGATATTTTAATTTATTGACTACAGGATTTGCATACATACAAAGAAATCCCTGTCTGGTAACAGGATTATCACTTCCGATACGCATTTCTAAACGACGCTCAAAAAGTGATTTTTCACTTTCTCTGTACAAATGAGAAAATTTATCAGTCTGGTTTAAAATATCGTAAGCAATATAGTTGGTTGGCCATAATCGGTAATTTTTCAAAACCGAATCATCAATTACTTGTGCCAACGCCTGAATTTGTTTGTTTGCATTGTCATTCTCTGCAACAATCTGATCAATTTCAGTGTCTAAAACATCGCCAACTGAAATGTGTATTCTTTTTTTGGTTCCCATGATACCACTTAAAATGGTCATGAAATCCTCATTTTTTTCTTTAATATAAACTTCGTTATTTGCTTCTGCCATTAATTGGGGCATTTTCAAAACATCTGTCGGGTCGTATTCATAAGAAATAGAAACCGGAACGATTTTTAATTTCTTAAAATAATCCATCAAATTGGCCTCGTCAGAACCCATACCGATCATTTTTAAAACGCCCGGATTGGTTTCGTCATTACCGTCTTTTGTACGACCTTCTCGTTGTGCAATCCAAACGGAGCGATTTTCACGCAGCAATAATTGCCCAATATACTCTGACAATAATTTAGAACTCTGCAGCATTTCTCTTGGTGTCAAACCTCTTAAAACCAAAAAGTTTCTATTTAGTTTTGCCAACGTACTCAGAAAAGCTTTCTTAACTAAATTATCTCCAATTGCAGATGCGGTCATCACTAAACCATGTTCGAATAAACAAACGTTTAGTAAAGTCGTGTCCAATAAAATATCTCTATGATTGGATACAAATAAATAAGAGGTGTTTTTTTCTAACTTTTCAAAACCAGAAGTAGTCAGTCCTTCAGAACTTTTCTCCAATACTTTTTGAATCGTATTATAAATAAAGTTGCATTGAAAATCACGAATCGAATGTGTTTTCTTCAATTGATCTTTCCAAACTTCATCTTCTAATTCGGGAAAAGTAAAATTCATCATGGCTTTCATCATCGGATGATTAGCAACACCATGAAGTGCTTCATTTATTTCTGAATCATAAAACGGTCGAATGGCATCAAATCTCTGCATTATAAATATTTATTTAGGTGGGCAAAAGAACAAAAAAAAAATTAAAGTATTGTTAGTTGATTATTAAATACCAAAAACGTCTTTAGAGTTTTGTGTGGTAATTTTTGCTATTTCTTCTTCAGAAATACTATAAATATAAGATAATTTTGCTAAAACATTGACTAAATAACTGCTTTCATTTCGTTTTCCACGGTACGGAATGGGCGCCAAATAAGGAGAATCGGTCTCCAAAACAATATTTTTCAAATCGATTTGATTTAGAAACTGATCGATTTTTCCGTTTTTAAAAGTTACAACTCCGCCAATTCCTAACTTCATATTGTAGGATATTGCTTGTAGAGCTTGTTCGTGAGTTCCGGTAAAACAATGAAAAATTCCAAACAGATCATCCGATTTTTCTTCTTCTAAAATTTCAAAAATTTCATCAAAAGCTTCACGGCAATGAATTACGATTGGTAATTTGTATTGTTTTGCCAATTGAATTTGTCTTCTAAAAGCGATTTGTTGTTCTTTTAAATGCGTTTTATCCCAATACAAATCGATCCCAATTTCGCCAACAGCATAGAATTTTCTTCTGGCCAATTCGGTTTCTACGTGTCTTAATTCTTCTTCATAATTATCTTTCACGTAAGTGGGATGCAAACCCATCATCAAAAAAACATAATCGGGATAGTTTTGTTCTAAATCGTACATCGACTGTGTTGCAGCCGCATCAATTGCGGGAATAAAAAAACGCGTTACTCCTGCATTTATAGCTCTCTGCATCATTTCGTCACGATCCTGATCAAACTCTTCAGAATATAAATGGGTATGTGTATCGGTAATTATAGGTGTTGAATTCAATGGTCTAATTTTTAAAAAGCCAAAATTACGACAATATTAAAAACTTTCCCAATCTTAGCGAAATCGCACGAGGATTAGGCAGATTCGCTTATGTGAATTTTATTTTTTGTCAATTCTGAGGAACCAGAAATCTCCGCAAGTAACTCCATGCAATGAATCCCCAAATTCTTGTATCGCTTCCTGGAAGATCCCTGGTTCCTCAAAATGACAAAACTGTATGCTATTTTCCGTTTTTAACAAATAGCAAGGCTCTGTCCAAGACTTCATCTTTACCTTGCTGAGCACCTACAATGGTTGGTTTCACTTCAATATTAGGAACAATACCAATGCGCTGTGTTTCTTTTTTATTTGGATAAAAAACTCCCGCCGATGTAAAAGACGATTCAAAACCTTTAATAATGTTGAAAGAATAATTTGGTCCATCGGCACCTGATGTCTGACTCCCAATGACAGTAGCATTTGGTGCTGTTTGAAGACTCATGGCTGTTTGTTCACCAAAACTGTGAGTTCCAGGCCCCACCAAAACAACTACTTTACCTTTGTAATAATCAGGATTGATTTTACCACATTCTTGCATTTCATTATTGAAATAATAACGGCCAGGATAAGTCAAATCCGGATAAAGCAATCTCAATATTGGTTTAGGTTCCGGATTTAAATATTCGTTAGCCAAAAAATCGGTATTGGTTGGTCTGTTTCTTATATCAAAAATAATGGCCTGCGTATTTTTTAATTTTTCCATCATTTCCGGCACTTCTTCTTTTGGCACTTTATTCATTTTTATGTAACCAATATTATTCTCCAGAATTTCCCATTTTTTTGCCGAAGCTTTTGGGGGAGATCTTTTAATTTTTTCATTTGGATAACGGTGTACTATTTTTTTTGAAGTGATATTATCTCTAATAAATTCAATCTCTAAAGTATCTTCATTTCCTGTAAACATTACAAAACCTCCATTTAATATCGCTACAGGTTTATTAGAACCCTGCATATATTTTAAAACTTCTTTTAGTTTTTGTTCAACAGTTACACCATCAACTTTCGTGATAATATCTCCTGTTTTTAAATCATCAATCTTTCCTAAAGAATCGTTTGATATACTAGTAATTACGGCTTTATTGTCTATAAATTTGGCTCCGAAAACGGTGTACTTCTCTCCGCCTAAATATTTCATCATTTCCGTATTAAAAGTCGCTGCATGAGTATCGTTCAGTTTTATTGATATTTCACGCATCGCCAGTAAAAATTCCTTTTCAGAAGCAGGAGTTGCAATAGCCGGCAAAATTTCGACCAGAGCCTCATCCCATTTCTGATCCATTACATATTTATATGGGAAAAAATATTCTGTATAATTCCAAAAACGGAATAATGCCAATAAACGCAAATTTTTATCAGTCCATTGAAATTCAGCATAAACAGGTTCATTTACAAACTGAAGCGCCACTTTTTCACCATTACGATTTACATAATGATTTGCACCCTGAAATCTATTCTCTGTAATAAATTTAAGTTTCTTAGACAGACTTTTTGAAAATAACTTGTCTTTTTGCGTCCATTCTAAATCTAGATTTTTATTAAAATAATCTTTTTTAGGATCGTCTGCCAAAGGTTTATTTGCCGCTACAACTCCTAATTCATCGATCCATTTTTCGATTACTGCTGAATATTCCGCTTTGGTTTGTGCTTTGTCAATTTTAGGCAAAATATCAAAAAGCTGCTGATCCCAATTCAATTCTCCATTAGCCACTTTTGGATGATAATATTTTAAGAATCCCCAAACTTTACAGGTTGCGGCAAGTTTTTCCGTTTCTGTAATTTTGGCTTGTCCAAAGGTAATTTGAGCAAGAACCAAGAGAAAAAAGAGGGCACTTTTTTTCATTTAATGAAGGTTACAATTATAGTTTTGGGTTGAAATTAAAATCGAAAGTAATTATTAAAATCCAAATTTACTTACGGTTTTACGTAAAGTAAAAAAAGGTTAAACCGCAAGGTTCGCAAAGAGTTTACGCTATGAATGCAAAGAAATTAAAAACTTTGCGAATCTTTACGTAAACTCTTTGCGAACCTTGCGGTTAAAAATCTTCGTGTATCTCTGTGAAACACCCCTAATCTAAAGCATCTAAAAGCTCCTGAACTTCATCATAATCTTCATAATCCTGAGAAATAGTTTGCAGGATTTGCTTGCATCCTTTGTAATCTTTCTGTTTTAATTTCATTATTGCTAAATTCCAAAGTGACTTGTCTTTATAAACAGGGCTTGATGCTTTTAGTTCATTAAAAACTGCTTCTGCTTTTTGGTATTCACTGGTTTCCATCAAAGAAACTCCATAATAATATTGAACTTCTGGTGTTTTGTTGTCTTTTAAAGCCATTTCAAAAAACAGAATCGCATCTTTAAATTTTCGGCTATTAAACGCTTTTTCGGCTTGTAAGAGATGCATATCCGTAGTGCTTCTTTCCGTAAAATGAGCTTGTCCGGGATGATTGTAATCATTAAAAGACGGATTTTGATTGTAGTCAAAGAAGAACAGTCCAAATAAAATAACAACAGAGGCTGCCGCCGCTAAATACCACGGACGCATCAGTACTACTTTTGGTTTTTCTTTATTGAAATGCTTTTCTGCAATCTGATCCAGATTTTCCTTAAACGCTTCTCTTTCGGCTTCAAATCCAAATTTATTTTGCAATTGAAGCTCTACTGCTTTGAAAGTCTCGAACTCTGATGCAAATTCCGAATCTTCGGCTAATTGTTTTTCAAAATTAGTTTTTTCGGCAGCAGTCATTTCGCTTTGAAGATATTGATCAAATAATATATAGCGTTCTTCGTTCATGACTAATTGTTTTTTAGAGAATTAAAATTTTTGGCTTCCTGAATCCACTGCGTTAATTGACCAACGCACAACGATTTCTTTTTACGCACATAACCATACGTTACGTTGAGTTTTTCAGCAACTTCTTCCATCGATTTAATTGAAAAACTTAGTTTTAAAAGCTCCTGACATTTGTTCCCCAATTTCTGAAACATGGTGTCAAAAAGCTGTTGTTTTTCGTCAAATTCTTCTGTTTGTCCAATTAATTCGAGTGCAGATTCATTCATAGATACTATGTCTTCATGAATTGTTACCCCTTTATTAGATGTTTTTTTAAACTCATTCAACCATTTCCTTTTGCACAATAAAAAGAAGTAGGCATCAAACGGACAGGTCAGTTTTAAGGTATTGGCTTTCGCCTGATTAAAAAGCAAAATCATCACTTCCTGAACAATATCCTGTGCCTGTTCTTTATCGCCTGAATTGTTCATGACGAAAAAAACTACTTTGGGTACGAACTTTTTATAAATAGACTGAATGATTCCCGAGTCATTTGCAGCAAGCCCTTCAATATACATTTGGTCAGGATGAATTTTATTATTGCCCATAAAAAAACTTTTTGATAGCTAATTTAGAAAAAGAAACTGGAATAATTCTCATTTCTTGGGGTAACAATTACAAAATCAAGTTGATATAGAACTACAATTATCTTTTAAATCAAAAAAACAAGAGAAATGGAAACGTATCAATTTACCAATGAAAAAAATCTGGCTACATTTTACGAAATGATTTCGGCCAAAAAACGAAATGGTTTTGTAATTGTCGAACACAATGAAAAACTGCCTTATGTGGTTTTATCCAAAGAAAAAAAAGCCATCAAACATTCTCTTCACCTCTTTCTGACTTGTCTCACATTCGGACTTTGGTCAATTGTCTGGCTGTATTTAATAATTGCGCTTTCGCGGAAGAAAAACATATTGGTCGCCGTTGACGAAGACGGAAATCTCTTTGAAGACAAATGCCTCTCCGCATAAATCAAAAAAATAAAAATCAGGGGTAACAATACGAAACCCGAATTGATATAAGAATATAAAATTAAAATTAGCAACCAGAATCTGAAAACCACCTGAGACGAATCAGGACAGATTTATAAAAACCAGAAATCATGAACACAAAATTTAAAACTATCAGTCTATTATTTTTATTAGTGATCACTTTAGTAAGTTGTGACACCAACAGCGACGGCAATGATATTATTATTTCTCCACCAACTTCAGCAGCTTTTAAAGGAATAACTGAAAAAGGAATCAAAAGAAATACGCAAAATTTCACCATCACAGCCGGATCGGGTGCGGTAACTTTTACATCAGCTAAAGGGGTAAAAGTAAACATCAACGGAAACTGTTTAACTAAAAACGGAAATCCGGTAACGGGAACAGTCGATATCGAATACATCGAACTTTTTGACAAAGGAAATATGTTGGTAACCAACAAACCAACAATGGGAATTACGGCTGACGGAAAGAAAACTCTATTGATTTCAGGAGGAGAAATCTTCATCAAAGCCACTCAGGGTGGTGTAGAGCTTAAAAACTCCTGTACAATGAATATGCTGATTCCGACGGCTTTAACAGCTGGTCTTGACAATGCCATGACGCTATGGACCGGGGTAATCGACGAAAAAGGAGAATTAGCCTGGAGAGATGCCAATAAACCAAATGCTGATGGAACTGGCGGAAAAGGTGGCGTTCAGGGCGAAGGAAACAATTATTATGTAACTTTCGGAAACTTTGGATGGACAAATGTGGATCGTTTTTATAGTGATCCAAGACCTAAAACAACGCTTCTTGTAGATGCTCCTGATGGTTATGACAACACAAACAGCGCCGTTTATTTATCTTATGATGGTGAAGGAAAAAATGCATTGGCTAAATTAGATACTTACACAACCGCAGGATTATTCAGCGAGCATTACGGTCAAATTCCGATTGGTTTAAAATGCCACGTGATTTTTGCCACTGAAGATAATGGAAACTGGCGTTACGCAATCAAAGCAGTAACCGTTGCAGCAAATGACGTTTATACCTTTACTCTTGCAGAAGCTGTTATTGGAACAGAGGCCCAACTGGTAGCCGCAATCAATGCTATTCAGTAACTTACAAAATACTTTTAAGAAAAAGTGGTGATTTGCTCATCACTTTTTTTTACATTTAATCCAGTTTTAAAATTAATTCTGATGATTTTAAAGCTAAAAAACTACTAGCTATGAAACCACTCTTGTCTATTTTCTTTATGCTATTTTCTGTTCTCTCAATAGGACAAACCAAAGTAAAAGACACCATAACCCGAAGAGCCAATATTGGTTTTATTCAAAACGGAAATGCCGTTACTTTTAAGCCCGAAACACCACCTTTGATTCCGATTGCGGGTGCACCAAAACCAAGTTATTCGTATTTATGGGAACTTGGCGACGGCCATTACAGCAAAGAAGCAGAACCAAAACATGTCTATAAAAACAAGAGAACATACACCACCCGAGTGGCTGTAACCAACAACTACGACAACGGGAAACCACCGGCAACACGACCAAAAAAGGTAGCAATTAACGATATTACGGATACCAATTATAAGGACATTGCCTCAATAGAAGACCAAAACGGATTTGCGATGATCAAAAACTGTGATCCTATTCCGGAGCAGGAAATGGTAGTTGTAGTAGGTTATCAAAATCTGGAGAATTATGTGGCGAGCGGAAAGCTCTATTTGTTTTATAATGAAAAGCAATTCAAAAACAATAATTTCGAATTAATCGATTTTAGAACCTATGCCAACGAACGCGAAGTAAAAGAAAACACTGTTGCTTCGGTTGATGATCTTGATGATTCTAAAAATTATCTGGCTTCTGCCGAAAATACAATCAAACTCAAAAAATACCGAAATACAACTACAGAAGAAGATTTGGATGCTTCGTTGTTAGAAGCTAATAAATTATATCATAATGTTAATGTTTTAGAATTTGACGATGCTAATCCGGGAGAAACGCACAATGTTTTTTACACGTTTAAAACAACTCCGGAAATGATAAAAGATACCAGTGCAACAGTTACGATGCGTGGAATTTTTGTACCCAATCGAAGTTATAAAAACCATAAAATAAAAAACCTCGAAATGGAAATAGTAACTTCTCACGACCCAAACAAAATGGGATCTAACGGAAGTTTTATGAATTACAGATTGGTGCGTTTTAAAAGAGTGAATTTTAAAACCCGTTTTCAAAATAATGGCGAAGGTCCGGCGAGAATGATTCGTTTAGAAACGGATGTACCAGATATGTTTGATAAAAAGACTTTTCAGATTGAAGACATGTATCCAAAATGCCCGATTTGTCCAAAAGGCGAAGAACCAACCGTGAGCTGCCTGGATACCATAATTAAACAAAAACAGATTTTTTTCACTTTTAAAAACATTTATTTGCCCGGAAGCGAGCAGAAAAATGTACATGAAAAAGATTCTACCAAAGGATTTGTAAAATATTCGATGAAGTTTGCAGAGGATTTTCATAAAGTAAAAACCCGAAGCCGAACTGCGATTATATTTGATAAAAATGAACCTATAATTACCAATTACGCCACGACCCGATTCCTGCCCGGAATTTCTATTGGTGCCAAAGCCGGTTATAATTTGTATCCTGATTTAGAAAAATCGACGAGTTATTTTGTCGGCGCCACGATTTCGCCTTTTAAATCGTATCGTTTTTACTGGCAAGCAGAATGGGTTAATGCTTTGAATAAATATGACAGCGCAATTAAGGTTGAAGATGTATTCAATACTAACGCAAACGGAGTACGACAATTGGTGCGTACAACGACTGAAACGGAGAACAAAAATGTCAATTGGGAAGTTCCGCTTTTGATTCGATATAACCTTAATAATTATATTGGAGTTGGTGCCGGAATTCAGGCCAACATTAATGTCTCTGAAGAGCAAAACCAAAATATAAAAGTCGAAACTTTTGAAGGCGATAAGGCGAATTTTCTAATCAGTACGACTACAACAACTAATACAGTGAAAAATTCTTTTACGGATGTAAAAACCGGTCTTTTATTTGATTTTACAGCGGGTTTCGCGAGAATTGGTCCGAGTTTGGGAGCACGTTATGTAATCAACTTTGAGCAGAATTTTAATTATTTCCAGTTTTACGGGATTTGGAAGTTTTAAGAGTTGTACCACAGAGATTCACAGAGAATTTAAAATAACTTTGTGAATCTCTGTGAAAAACTTTGCGAATCTCTGTGAAACAAAAAATTTATGACAAAACTATATTGCTATATTTTCATCTTCTTTACTCTGATTTTATTCGGACAGAAACCTCTTTCTCAAGAAGATAAAATATATACTGCAATTGATGTTTTTGTCGCTCATCCTTCCGCGAAAGCGTTACAAAATTTATCCAAAACGGAAGCTGATTTCTGGAAAAATTCTCAACCAAAAACTCCCGATGAATTCCTGGCAATTGTGGTTTTAAATTGCAACAAAGCGTATTATGAAAATCAATTCGGACAAACGGAAAAAGCAATTTCGAGTTACGAAAAAGCCTGGCAAATTTATCAGAAAAAGAAGTTATCCAATTATGATATTATTGAATTTTGTCTGAAACCTTTGGGTAATTTATATACTGTTTTAGGCGATTATGACAGTGCCGAAAACACTATTAAACAATATTTTTTCATTGTCAATACGACCAAAAATTATCCTGATGCACAGCAACAAAAATTTGCTGCAATTCTGAATTTGTCAAATGTTTACCAGAGTTCGGGCAAGATTACTTTCGCCATTGAGTTATTAGAAAATACTTTGAAAACGGAGAAATTATCGAATGTTCAAAAGGGAATTTTACTTAACAATCTCGGAAATAACTATCTGTTAAGTTCCGGAATACATCTAATGCCCCCAGAAGTTTACGATAAGGCCGATAATGCTTTTAAGTCGGCGGTAAATTATCTCAAAAATGAGAAAGAACAATCAGAAGCTTTATCTAATTCTTATCGAAATTTGGCAGCACTGCATCGTCAAAGATATCCGCCTGAAGTTGCCATTTCTTATTTCGAAAAAGCAGAAAAAATCTTTTTTGCATTACCGAATCAGCAACCCAGAAAAATTGCCAAACTGTATTATGAAAAAGCTTTATTACTTTTTGATGAAAGAAAATTTGATGAAAGCACAAAACAGATTTCGGCAATTTTTAAACTTTTAATCCCGAATTATAACTCCAAAAATATTCTTCCAAATCAAAATCAATTATATGCTGAAACAGTTTTAATAGATGCGCTCGATTTGCAGGCAGAAATTTTATTACTCAACCAACCTAAAAAAGCATTAAAAACCTTTGAACTTTCTTTCTACATTGAAGATTTATTGATGAATTCATTGTTATATGAAAACTCAAAAATTATTACCCAAATCAGAAATCGTAATCGAACTGAAAAATGTATTTCTATTTATGAAAGTATGTATCAGGCAGAAGGTAAAACTCAATATTTAGAAAAAGCTTTTCAATTATCAGAAAAAACAAAATCGGGGATTTTGCAAGGTTATCGATCGAATATTAAAAATGCTTCAGCCGCAGAAAAACAACTTTTACAACAACTTCAAAACTTAAATAATAAGATTCTAAAAGAACAACAAAAAGGAAACTCGGCTAATATTTCAAATATTAATTCGGCTATAAAAAAGCAAAATGAACTGATGCTTTCACTAAAAGAAATCCAATCTAAAAACCTGAATTCTATTCCTGAAAAAATGGATTTAAAACCACTTTTTTCAAAATTAGAAAATGAAAAAGCGATAATGATTTATTATTTTATGGGTGATGAAAAATTGTATTATTTCACTTTACAGCATAGTAGAATTTCATTAAATCGAGTTCCTATTGGAGATGGAAAAATGTTTAATATTATTCATTTCATAGATTATTTTAATGATGCAAGTTCAATTACAAATGACATTTCAGGCTACAATCAATCTGCAAAAGCTGCTTACGACTTATTAAGATTACCAACTAATCTTGTTTATCAAAACCTCATTATTGTTCCGGACGGAATTTTAAACTTTCTTCCTTTTGAGGCTTTAATAACGCAGGAATCAAACACAACAAATTTTGCTAAAATGCATTATTTACTAAACGATTTCAAGATTGGGTATACTATTTCGGCGAATTTTTATTTGAATTCAAAAGCAATTTCAAAAACGGAGAAAACAGTTTTGGGTGTTTTTCCCATATTCGAAAAAACGGCTTTTGAATTGAGCTATTCGAAGAAAGAGTTAGAAGCCATTCGAACTAATTTTAAAGGAAAATATTTAGAAAATTTAGAAGCCAGTTTCTCCAATTTCAAAAATAATGCTTCTAATTATTCGATTTTGCATTTGAGTACACATGCTTCTTCCGGCGATATTGAAACTCCGGCAAGCATTAAATTCTCTGATCAGGAAATATTGTATTCTGAATTGTATAACCTTAACATCAATCCTGATTTAGTGGTTTTAAGCGCCTGTGAAACCGGAATTGGAAAACTATATAAAGCGGAAGGTGCGATGAGTGTGGCCCGGGGTTTTCAGTTTGCAGGTGCACAGAATTTGTTGTTTTCTTTATGGAAAGTAAACGATTATACAACATCCGTTTTTATGGCTGATTTTTACAAAAATGTCAAAAATGCTGTTCCTTATTTTGAAGCTAATAGTAATGCAAAAATTGCTTTTTTGAATGACAAATCGATTCCAAATGTAAAGAAATCTCCCTATTATTGGAGTTCGTTTGTGTATTACGGTTCAATCTCACAGGAGGAAAAAGCATCAAATTATATCTATTACATCATTAGTATATTGATTATAATTGGTTTATTTTTGATTTTCAATCACTATCGAAAATGGAAAATCTTCACGTGGCTCTCAAGAAAGAGAATTATAAAAAAATAAAATTTAAAGTCACCAGAACACAGCATCTTTTGATAAAAGCTAAAATTAATGGTATTTTGGGAAATTTTATTCTTGATACTGGAGCTTCCAATACCTGCATAGGTTTTGAAAGTGTTGAACTTTTTAGTATCACAGCAAAAAAATCAAAAACCAAAGCTTCAGGAGCTGGCGGAACCGGCATGAGAACGCAAATTTCGGCCAGTAATCTTTTGCAAATCGGAAGCTGGAAAAACTCCGATTTCAGTTTGGTCATTTTTGATCTTTCGCATGTCAATGAAGCTTTAGAAGCCTATAAAACAAAAGCAGTTCAGGGCATTATTGGTGCCGATGTTTTATTGGAAGGTAAAGCTATTATTGATTATTACAATCATTATTTGTACCTAAAATTATAAATTTCAATTCTCGAAATTCCAAAACTTTAAAGTTCAGGATTTACTGTTTAAAGAAAATTTTAATTGCACTTAGATTTGCAAGAAAATTATTGTTTATACAATTGTAGAATAGCTTTTTGTATATATTTGTTAAGTCCATTTTAACAAATCTAATACTATGAAAAAAACTCTACTTTGTTTTCTTTTCTTGTTTACTACTGTTTTTTATGCCCAGGTTAGTGATATTGTACATTGTCCAGGAGACAACAATTTTGATTTAGCCAAACAAAAACCTCTTTTGATTGGAAATTTGAATCCGGATGAGACAACCGTAAGTTTTCACTTAAGCCTTACTGCCGCACTCAATAATACAAATCCAATTGCAAATCCTTCCAATTACAATGCAGCTGTAGGTGCTACAACCATCTACGTCAGAATTGACAATAATGAGAATATAACCACCAATTCTTTTAATATAAAAGTTGTTGCCGCTTTAAATATAACAGCAACCCATACCGCTATTTTATGTGCTGGCGACAAGTCATCATTGACCGTAACTGCTACTGGTGGAGTTGGTCCATATTATTATGCTTTAAATGCCGGTTCTTTCTCAAGCAGTCCTGTTTTTACTAATTTATCTGCCGGAGTTTATAGTATACAGGTATTAGATACGGGTACAAGCTGCCCGACTACAGCTAACTATACCATAACGGCACCAATTGCTGTAACTGCAACTTCCAGGGTTTTAGACCAAAATACAATCCTGATTACTGCTGCAGGAGGAACGGCTCCTTACCAATATTCTTTAGATGGATTGACTTATCAGGCAGCGAATTATTTCACAAATTTTATTCCCGGAAATTATGATGTAAGAATAAAAGACGTTCAGGGCTGTGTAGCAGTGGTAAAAGCAACTGTAGCTCCTTTTTTGAATGCTGCAGTAGCTATCAGAGAATTAGATTGCACAGGTAACGGTAATAATGCCCAGCTAAATATTACTGCTTTTGGCGGACAAGCTCCATATTTATATTCAGTAGATAACGGTTATACTTATCAAACATTTAATATTTTTAATAATCTAAGTGCCGGTACTTATTCTGTTACGGTAAAAGACGCTTTAAATTCGGTGACTAATCCAAATTTAATAACCATAGCTCAACCGGTTGCTGTAAATGGAGTTGCACTCGTTACCAATGCCACAAGTTGCACAGGTGCATCGATGATGGTACATGCAACGTCTGGACAGTCTCCGTTTTACTATTCTATTGATAATGGACAAACTTTTACCAATAGCAATATTTTTAATAATTTGACTCCAGGCAATTACACTTTTTTAATAAAGGATAGTAAAGGCTGTGTTTCTCCTCCGTTATTTAATATGGTGCAGCAACCTCCTGCTCCACTACTTGCAACAGCTTCAAGCACACCATTAGTTTGTGCTAAAGACAAAACGATACTAACAATTAATGCAACAGGAGGACAAAGTCCCTATCAATACGCTATAAACAATGGTGGTTTCACAGCTGCCAATACTTATAATGTTGCTGGAGGAACTTACTTTATCACCGTAAAAGATGCAGTTGGTTGTATTGTTTCAATTGAACATATTATTGCACAGCCAACACCAATATATCCTGATATTGTTATTGAGGGTCAAACTCTAACTCTTAATGGTCAGGCGGGAACAGCACCTTATCAATATTCAGTAGATTTAGCAGCTTATCAGACTGAAAATGTGTTTACAAACTTAAGTGCCGGAAATCATATTGTACATGTGAAGGATTCAAAAGGATGTGAGTCTTATGATTTTATTGTTACTATTGAGAATCCAAGTCCTGTAACTTTTACATATTCCACTATTAAACAGGCAGATTGTAGTGGTAAGACACAAATAATTCTTGCCGCTGCAGGCGGGCAAGGTCCATATTATTATTCCCTTTCCTATTCAATGAGTGGAACATCATATCAATCCGGGAATATTTTTAGTAAAGTACCTCCTGGTACTTATTATCTAACTGTAAAAGATGCATTAAATTCTGTTTCAAGTACAAGTCAAATAATTATAAGTCCACCTGTTGCCGTAACCGCAACAGCAACAAGTACACCAATACTATGTGCCGGCGAAACGGCTTCGTTAACTGTTACTGCTTTAAGTGGAGAAGCTCCCTTTGAGTATTCTATAAATGGCGGTACCTACACAAACGTCAATACTTTTACAAAATTAAAAGCCGGAAATTATATTATTACAGTTAAAGATAGCAACAGCTGTTTAGTATCGCTATCTCACACTATAGTAGAACCGGAAATTCTATTTGGAGACTTGCTTGTTGAAGGCTCAACTGTTTCTGTCATTGATGTGAAAGGAGGAACTGGCTCTTATCAATATGCTATTGGTACAGGTGATTTTCAAGCCAATAATGTTTTTACAAATTTAGCACCTGGCTATTATCAAATAAGATTAAAGGATTCAACTAATTGTGAGCCTGTTCGTTTTGAGGCTAGAGTTGCAGCTCCCTTAACTTCTGTATCAACTGTTACTAAACAATTGGATTGTGTTAGTAATGCCGAAATAACTGTTAATGCTAAAGGAGGATATGATCCTTATCAATACTCTATAAATGACGGATTGACCTATCAAAGTACTCCTAGTTTTACCAATATTCCTGCCGGAACATATAGTGTAAAAGTAAAGGATGCCGCAGATAATATCTCAAATTCAAATGAAATCTTAATCAACGCACTTGTCCCGGTAATTGCAACTGCAACTTCAACACCTCTGGATTGTACCAATTATAATGCAACAATAACAATTAATGCTACTGGTGGTCAGCCCCCATATCAATATTCAGTAAATAATGAGGCTTATACCAGCACGATTACTTATACTACTGTCAGTCCCGGAACGTACACTATTTCGGTAAGAGATGCTAATTTCTGCGTTAACAAGTTCGTACATGTTATAGCGCCGCTGGAAAACATTCTTGGTACAATAAATATTGAAGGGCAAACGGCAACTGTCGTGAGTGTTAGTGGAGGAAGTGGGTTTTATCTTTATTCTTTAGATGAAGGAAGTGTTCAAACTAGCCCTGTTTTTACAAATGTAACACCTGGACACCATCTTATAAAAATAAAAGATTCAACAGGTTGCGAATCTCCTTATCCAATAAGCTTTTCAATCGAACAGCCAAATTCATTAACTTCTACAGTAGCTATTACAAAAACAATAGATTGTACAAGTAATGCTTCAATTGCTATTACTGCAGCTGGAGGTCAGATACCCTATACCTATTCTATAGATGGGGGGATAACTTATCAAAGTACTAATACTTTTACCAATATCCCTGGAGGAACTTATACTGTCACTGTCAAGGATGCTAATAATGACACCAAAACAAGTAGTTTTATAATCCCTCCTTATTCTTCTTCTTTAACAGTTTCTGGTAGTTACAAAAATGTAAGTTGTAACGGGTCTAATGACGGATCTGCAGAAATAATTGCATCAGGCGGAAAAGCTCCTTATTTGTATTCAATAAATAATAGTGTTTATACTTCGAGTGCAACTTTTAGTTCTTTAGCTGCCGGAGATTACACCTTAAATGTAATAGATGCTGCCGGCTGTCCTGCTACCTCACTTATGAGAATAACCCAACCTGATCCAATCTTTGTAACTTCTTCTGTTAAAAATACAACCGCCAGTAACAATGATGGAGAAATAACGGTTATTGCCACAGGCGGAGCTGGTTCTTATACTTATGCTATTACAGACAATTTTGGATTGCCAACTGGTCCTTTCCAAATATCAAATGTTTTTAAAGGTCTAAAAGTTGGATCATATGGTGTTCAGGTAAAAGATACGAACGGTTGTGCCTACTCAAAGGCAAATATCACGATAGCTAGTAATCCTAATCCTCTTTTAGTAACTTTTGCTACAACGCCGGCAACATGTGTAAATCCTGTTGGAACAGTAACTGTTACTGCATCTGGAGGCACAGCTCCTTATAACTATTCACTAAATGGTGGTAGTTATGCTTCTTTAAACGTTTTTAATTTGGCACCAGGTACTTATACAATAACTGTCCGCGATGCCGGCAATAATCTAAGCTCCATTGTTGCCGATGTAACTCAGGTAAGCGTACCTTCTATAACCGCAGCAGTTACCTCAAATATACTTTGTAAAGGTGATAATACAGGAAGTGTAACAGCAGTGGCTATTGGAGGAAAAGCTCCTTATAGTTATTCTATAAATGGTGTTACTTTTAGTCCTGCAAATACCTTTACTAATTTACGCATTGGTACATTTACTATTACCGTGAGAGATGCCAATAGCTGTCTTGCCACAACAATGATTACTTTAACCGAACCATCTGAAGCATTGTCGGCAACTGCTTTTCCTGCTAATGATCAGTCTATAATTGTGAATGCAAAAGGCGGAACTGGACCTTATCAATATTTTTTACAGGATAAAGGCGGAGTTGTAGTTGCAGGCCCACAAGACAATGGAGTATTTACCAGACTACCTTTAGGGCTTTACGGTGCACAAGTCACAGATGCAAACGGATGTGGTTATATTATGTCAGGAATTAACGTCATACCGTCACCTCCACTTTCTGCCACGGCCGATGTTCTTGCTGCAACTTGCGCCAATTCCGGAACTATAACCGTGAACGCCACAGGAGGTTTTCAGCCTTATTATTACTCCTTTGATAATGGTGTAACCTACACAAATTCAAATGTGTATTCCACCTTTTTACCTGGAAATTATACTATCAAGGTCCGTGATTATAAAAACACCATAGTTTCTCTTACCGCCGCAATTAGCCAGATAAATGCTCCCGCAATTACGGCAACAGCTACTAACATTAAGTGTAAAGGAGGAGCAAGCGGTTCGATTACAGCTACTATATCTGGTGGCCAGGCTCCTTATACATATTCTCTCAACAATGGTGTTTTTACTACTAATAGCGGTAATAGTATTAGTTTTTATAATTTACAAGCTGGTGTTTATAGTATAACAGTAAAAGACGCTAAAGGATGTCTGACAACCAATCAAATTGTTATTACAGAACCTGCATCCCCATTAATTTCAGGTATAACTGTTCAAAATCAAACCATTACTATTGAGCCATCCGGAGGAGCTGGTGGCTACAAATTTGCCCTATCTCCAAACCTAGATAAGTTTTCAACAAATAATGTTTTCTCGCAATTAAATCCCGGTCCTTATACTGTTATTACTTCCGATTTAAATGGATGCAGCGCCACAATAAATGTTTTGGTTGATCCGCCTTCGCCAGTAATAAATGGCTTAAACAAGTTCGAAATCGAATTAAAACCAGGGCTGACTTTAGCTGATATAGTTGTTAATGGACAAAACATCAGATGGTATATGAATTTAAACATCACGGACGGAAGCACAAGTAAAACAAAAGAAACTCCTCTGCCTTTATCAACAGTTTTGGTTGACGGAACAACTTATTACGCTTCTCAAACCATAAACGGAATTGAGAGCAAAGAACGTCTTGCAGTAACTGTAAAATTGAATGGAGCGCTTTCTACACCAGATTTTGTACTTCCAAATTTCACATTTTATCCAAATCCTGTGCTTCATACTCTTACTATAAGCAATACGGCTGTAATTGATGAAATCGAAATATATTCGGTGTCAGGAACAACTGTTTTATCTAAAAAAGTAGACAATGATTACTCTGAAATTGATTTGTCAAATGTTGCTTCAGGAATGTATTTCTTAAAAGTAAAATCAGAAGGCAAAACAAAAACAGTCAAAATTGTGAAGAAATAGAGGGGTTTAAATTCCAATAAATAAATTCCAAATTCCAACTTAGGAACTTCAGCTAAATGAAAATCCCAAATTCCTTAATCGGAATTTGGGATTTTATTTAAAGGAAAAACCTAAAGAAAAAACAACCAAAATTGTGAAGAAATAAAGGGGTTTAAATTCTAATAAATAAATTCCAAATTAGGAACTTCAGTCAAATAAAAAATCCCAAACTCCTTAATTGGAATTTGGGTTTTTTTATTTTTTTAAACTCCACCAATGAATTGGAATTTGGAGTTTAAATATTGTAATTTCTTAATGCGTATGTTTAGGATTAAAACCGTCTTCGCTTAATTCTTTATGCTCATAATCAGCAACCATTTCAGCTTCGTAATCGATTTTTTCTCCTTTAGAGAATTTATGAATAATTTTCTCCATGATATTATAAATAACCGGAACTACGATCAAGGTTAGGAATAAAGAAGAAATTAATCCTCCGATAATTACCCAAGCCAATCCGTTTTTCCATTCTGCTCCTGCTCCAGATGCTAATGCAATTGGGAACATACCAAATACCATCGCAATTGTAGTCATCAAAATCGGACGTAAACGAGCGTGATTTGCCTGAATTAATGCCGTTCTGATTGATTCTCCAGCTGCTCTTCTTTGGTTGGTGTAATCGACAAGCATGATCGCATTCTTACACACCAGACCAATCAACATAATGATACCCAAAATCGTAAAGATGTTTAATGAGTTATTGGTCAAAGCCAATGCCAACATCGCACCAATAAACGAAAGCGGAATAGCAAATAATACCACAAACGGGTGTACGAAACTATCGTAAAGTCCAACCATTACAAGGTAAACTAAAATAATAGCGGCCAATAAAGCGATTCCTAAAGTACCAAATCCTTCAGATTGGTTTTCCTGATCTCCACCCCAGATATAATTTACTCCGGCTGGTTTTTTCAGTTTGTCTAATTTAACCTGCCATTGTTGTACAATTGTTCCTGAAGGAACACCAACGTTTTGTCCTTTAACCGTTACCGACGCCGATTTATCTCTACGCTCTAACTGGCTAGGTCCTGAACCTTCTGTAATGGTTGCAAATTGAGATAATTTAATTTGTTGACCAGCAGCATTGATAAAAATCAAATTACTAACGTCAGTAATACTTTTTCTGTCGAACGCATTGTATCTAATATCGATATCGTACTCATATTCTCCAGCTCTGTATTTACCATCTGTATTTCCGCTAAAAGCCGTTTGCATCGTTAAACCAACTGTTTGAAGTGTTAATCCTAAAGCAGCCATTTTATCACGATCTACTTTTACATTTACTTCAGGGTTTCCATCTTCAACTGTCAATTTGATCTCTGTTGTTCCGGGAATTGTACGTAATTCAGCTTCCGCTAGTTTAGCATATGCCATAGCCGCTTCTGTTGAAGGACCCGTTACAATTAATCCTAAAGTTGCATCTTCAGCAGTTCCTAAAATACCAACCGGAACCGTTTTAACTTTTGCTCCAACTAATACTTTTTCTAATTTACGTTTAATTTTTGCAGCGTAAACGTTTGCATTATCAGTACGATCTTTTTGTTCGATCATTTTTACGTCAATCTCTGCTTTGTAAGCTGTAGCTTGCGATGCTCCAAAACCTTCAGAAGTTTGTCCTACTGTTGTAATTTGACTGTGAACATATTCCTGAGCTTTCAAATAAGCTTCTGCTTTTTGCGTCATAAAGTTCGTTTGTTCTAACGACGCATCTTTTGGCATTTCGATTTGAACCAAGAACTCTCCACTATCAGAAGAAGCGAAAAACTCTCCTCCAATGAAACCTGCCGGAATTAATGCAATAGAACTAAAGAATAACAGCACTACAACTAAAATTGTTTTAACATAATGATCTAAACACCATGTTAATAATTCAGAAATCCATTCCGTAAAGCGTGTTAAATAACTTTCGAAACCAAGAATGATTCTTCCAAATAAATTCTTTCCTTCAATATGTTCTAATTTACCATAACGAGATGATAACCATGGAATAATGGTAAATGAAGCTAAAAGTGAAAGTAACGTTGATATAATTACGGTAACACAAAATTGTGTAATAATATTAGAAACCAAACCAGAACTCATCGCAATAGGCAAGAACACCACCACAATTACCAACGTAATCGACGTTACCGTTCCACCAATTTCGGCAGTACCGTCATAAGAGGCGCGAATTCGGCTTTTACCCATTTCCATGTGTCTGTAAATATTCTCGAGGACTACAATCGCATCATCGACCAGAATACCTACCACAAGAGACAATCCTAGTAAACTCATTAAGTTTAAAGTATATCCCATTAAATAAATACCAATAAAAGTGGCAATCAAAGATGCTGGAATCGAAACCATTACGATTAATGAGTTTCTAATACTGTGCAGGAAGAACAACATTACAAACGCTACCAGAACAACCGCAATCAATAAATCGTGTACAACAGAATCTGCTGCTTCAAGAGTAAAGATTGTACTGTCTTTTGCAACTTCTAATTTTAAGTGACTTTTTTCATAATCTTTTTCAAGAATAGCAATTGTTTTCAATAACTGCTCACTTACCGCTACTGCATTTGCATCAGATTGTTTTACGATTTGCAAAACAATAGCACTTTTTTGATCTACACGAGATATTTTTTCTGCAATTTTCTGAGTATCCTGAACATCTGCAATATCACTTAAACGAACCTGAATTCCGTTTTGAGATGAAACTACAAGGTTTCTTAATTCTTCAACGCTTTTGTATTTACCCGCTAAACGAATTAATATTTTTTGGTTACGGGTCTGAATATTTCCGGTTGGGAAATCTAAGTTCGAAGTCAAAATATTTTGTTGAACCTGCGGAATAGATAATCCGTAACCCTGCATTTTCAAAGCGTCAAGATTTACCTGAATCTCACGTTCTTCACCACCAATAATATTAACCTGTGCCACACCTTGTACACGAGATAAAATAGGAGCAATTTTTTTGTCAATTAAGTCATAAAATGCTGCTTCGTCCATTTTTCCGTTGGCACCAAGTGTCATGATTGGTAAATCACTCAGCGAGAATTTTGTTAATGCCGGCGTCTTCACATCATCTGGTAAATCACTGATGATCGCATTAATTTTACGCTGTGCATCATTTAAGGAGAAATCGACTTTGGCGTTTGATGTCAATGTGATCGAAACAATAGATAAACTCTCGTATGATTTTGAGTCGATTTTCTTGACATTCTCTAAAGAAGCAATCGCATCTTCAATTTTCTTAGTTACGGTATTTTCTACCTCACTTGGAGAAGCTCCAGGATAAATAGTAGAAATTGTAATAACGTTTTGTTCAAATTTCGGGATCAGCTCATAGCCTAACTGGCTGTAACTGAACAATCCACCAAGTGTTAGAATTGTAAACAATACAATTACCAACGACGGACGTTTTATGGATATTTCGGCTAATTTCATATATATTTTTTAAATTTTATTAAGTCCTTAGTTTTTAGTCCTTAGTCCTAGAAGCTATTTAGTGTGACTAATTCTAAGGACTAAGTACTTTGTACTAATTACTTTTACTTAATAATTTCTACTGTATTACCGTCTTGCAAGTTGATTTGACCTGTCGTAATTACAACTTCTCCGTCAGATAATCCATTGATGATTTCTACCTGATCTCCTAAAATTCTTCCAGCAGTTACTTTTTTCAATTTTGCTTTACCATTTTCAACCACGAATATTTCGTTGCTGCTTACACTTCCTACGAAAGCATTTCTAGGCACAACCATCAAATGTTGTTTTTGTTGGTTTGATGCAAAATTTGCAGTTCCGTACATACCCGCTTTTAAGTCGTTGTTTACGTTGTTTGTGATTTCAATCTCAACAGGAAAGTTTAAAGATTCATCCGCTTTAGCAGCAATAAAAGTGATTTTTCCAGAGAAAGTTTTATCAGGATAAACACTAGCCGTTACATTGATAGTGTTTCCAACTTTCAAACTTGCAACTTGATTTTCGTTTACTGTAACTACTAATTTTAATTTAGAAACGTTAACGATATCAAACAGTGCAGTTGCCGGCATACCTGTTAAGATAGATCCTGGCTCAATGTATTTTTTATTAATAAATCCGTTGATTGGGGCTTTTACTCTTGTATCTCCAACATTAATATTTGCCTGAGTTAAGCTAGATTGAGCATTTGTTAAAGCCAGTTTTGCCTGATCTAGTTGTTGTTTTGTAACACCCCCTGTTTTAAAAGCATTTTCGTAACGAGCATAATCTGATTTTGCATTTGCGTAAACAGCTTGTGCTTGTTGTGCATTTACATTGATTACATCTCCACGAACTGTCAATAAAGTCTGACCTACTTTTACGTAATCTCCTTCTTTTGCCAAAACGCTGATTACTTTTCCTGATTTTTCAGCAGAGAAAGTCAATTGTTGGATGGGTTGAAAGTTTCCGTTTGCAACGAAATCTAATGAAATTTCTTCTGTTTTTACAGGAGTTACTTTTACTGAAACAGCAGCATTTTTCTCAGCAACAATATCTGTTTTTGCCTTATTCTCCTTCTTATTATTATTTAGGACATATCCAATCACCCCTAAAGCTGCGATTATGATTACGATTGTTATAATAGTTTTCTTCATTGTAATTAGTTATTTAATAAGAGTTTTTAGTTCGCCTTTTGATTTGATTAGTGTTATCTCAGCAATTTTGTAATTTAAAACTGCTCTTGTAAAATTATTTTGAGCTTCAAGAGATTCGTTTTCAGCATCCAGTAAATCGGTTAATGATGCTAATCCCTGAAGGTAATTGTTTTTTGTATCGCTTAAAATCTCTTTAGCCAAACGCATGTTTTCCTTTTGATTATTAATCGTAATAAGATTGTTCTCAATTTGAGCCATTGCGTTTCTGTAATCTAAATCAAGTGAAAGTTTGGTGTCTTTAATATCTTCCTGAAGCGATCTGATTTCAACATCTGCCTGTCTTACTTTGGCACGGGTTCCAAAACCTGTAAAGATTGGTACATGTAAATTCAATCCAATTGCAGAATAATCAGACCAATACACACCATCTCTTGGTTTTCCAAAAAGAGGCATTTCAGGACCTTGTCCTATATAATTGTAACCTGCAACTAAGTTTAAAGTTGGGTAATACAGTGCTTCAGTAGCTTTCTTATTAAACACTAATAATTCTTCCTGTTTTTTCAAAAGCAGATATTCTGTTCTGTTTTCAACATTCGGAACTTCTGTCAAAGCAGCCGGAACTACTTCAAATTCTTCTTTTGGAATCTCGATTTGAGCTTCAATAGGCATTCCCATATAAAACTTCAAAGCATTTTCCTGTAAAGTAATCTGATTTTTAATTTGTTGACGCTCTGTATCAATATTTGACATTTTTACGATAATACGGTCTAAGTCAATTTTTTTAGCCAGACCATTATCAAACTGTCCTTGTACGATATCACGAACTTTAGTAGTATTAACGTAGTTACTATCTAATAAAATTAATCTTTCACGTTGTACGTAAACACCATAATAATTATTTGCAACCCTTTCAATAACCTGCTCTTCTGTCAACTGATCGTTTATTTGATAAAATTCACGAGTCGATTTAGCAGCTCTCAAACCTGTAAAAACAGATTGATCAAACAAAGCCTGACTCAAAGAGATTCCTGCTCCCGAAGTCCATTTTTGACCAAAAGTAGCCTGAATAGAAGTTCCTGGCTGACCAAAAGATCCTCCATCGATTACACTTGTTTGTAGAATTGGATTATAGGTTAAACTTGCGTTACCTGAGATTTGCGGTAAAGCTCTTGAGCGAATTTCCTGAATTTGATACTCACTATTTTCAACCTGTAGTTTAGATTTTTTAGCATCCGCTTTGTTTTGCAACGCGTAGGTAAGAGCCTCTTTTAGGGTTAGGGTTTTGACTTGTGCGTTGGCAGTCAAGCCAATTGAACACAAAAATATAAGAATTATTCGTTTCATATAGATTGATTAATTAAGTACTAATTTTTTTAAGTTGTTTTTCTAATTCGCTTATTCCCTTTTCTGTTGCCATAGCTCTTGTATGATATTCCAAAGCTTCTAATTCTATTTTTTGTGCTTCTCTTTCTGAGACAGTAGTGGCATTAATATGAAAAATTAAAGTGTAATAAAATTTTACATAAAGATCAATGTTCAAATCTGCTCTGTACAAATTTTCACTTATTCCTTTTAAGATATTATCTTTAAAATAATGATTACACTGATCTATTTCATGCGTCATTACATTTTGATAAATTTCCGGATAATGTTTCTTTAATTGATAAAGAGGAGAAGTATCGCCCGCATTTTTAAACATATCCCGAAACATTTCACGAATTTCAAAGTTCTCATGAATGGCATTATAATTTTTTGCAACTATAGTATCAATAACCTCATGAACTTGTTTGTGAACCATTGAAGTACTCTCTTCAATCAGCACTTCTTTATTACAGAAATATTTGTAAATCGTTTTTTTCGAAATACACATTTCGCCTGCAATATCATCCATCGTAACACTTTTAAAACCGAGTTTTAAAAATAATTCACTCGCTTTTGATATGATTTTCTCTTTCATTTTAATTTCAAATTGCATTACAAATATAATTAGGAAACTAAAACTTAAAAAATAGTTTCCATTATATTTGTAATAATTTTACATTAAGTTATTCATTATGTAAGATTTATATGCTAAATTCAAGATTCGCGATAAGTTTGATATCTTTTCCTAATGCCAAACCACCGTTGAAATTAAATGCATTATAATCTAAACCAAAATCCTGACGTTTAATATCTCCCTTAATTTCAAAAGCAACTTTTTTCTGCCCGTTATAAGAATTGACCCCAATAAATTCTGCATCAAGTTCTACAACTCGGGTAACATCCTTTATAGTTAAATCTCCTTTGAAAAAATTGATATTATCATTGATTTTCTGAAATGAGGTCGATTTAAAACTGATAATTGGATGCTCATTTACATTGAATAAATCATTCAGTTGCATGTGAGAATCGACGTGCTGAAAACTGTCATTTTTATTATTAATATCTAATGAAAACTCAACCGAAGCATCTTCAATTTCATTGTCTTCGATGTTTACGTAACCATCAAATTTATTTGTCGTTCCTCCCATGTATGCAATAATCGAATGTCTCATTTTAATTAAAACATCTGATTGACTAGAATCTAAGGTCCATGTTGTTTTCATAAATACTTGGTTTTGTTTAGTTTAAAATTCATCTAAACTTCCTTTGGAAACTTTTACAGTGTTCAGCGTTTCCAAATAAGAGTGCAAATATAAACAGGAAACTCTAAACACCAAATAAGTTTCCGTGTTTTTTTTAAAAAAAAATTAACACCTTAAAAATCAGTCGAATTCGGTTTCATTTTAAATCTGTTTTGCATTTAAATTTTAGCGAAGAATAATTCATATTTGAATTGTATCTTTGGGCCTCGATAATCAGATTTTCATTTTATGCACGATATAAGTCAGTACCAGGAATTTTTCATTAGTTATTTAGAAAACCAAAGCATAGACAAAGAACCCAAAAATCTTTACGAACCTATTTCCTATATTTTAGGGCTTGGAGGAAAAAGAATGCGTCCCGTACTAACTTTAATGGCTGCAGAAGTTTTTGATGCCGATTATAAAATAGCACTTCCGGCTGCAATGGCGGTTGAAGTTTTCCATAACTTTTCATTGGTTCATGATGATATTATGGATGACGCTCCTTTACGAAGAGGGCAAGTAACCGTTCATGAAAAATGGAATATCAATACCGGAATTCTTTCTGGCGATGCCATGCTAATTCTCGCTTATCAGTATTTTGAGCAATACGAACCAACTGTTTTTAGGGATTTAGCAAAATTATTCAGCAAAACGGCTCTTGAAGTTTGCGAAGGACAACAATGGGATGTTGATTTTGAAGAAAGAAGCAACGTTACCATTCCGGAATACCTGAAAATGATTGAATACAAAACAGCCGTTTTAGTTGCTGCAGCTATGAAAATGGGTGCGATTGTAGCTAAAACTTCTGAAAAAGAAGCCGATTTAATTTATGATTTCGGACTTAATCTTGGATTGGCATTTCAATTACAAGACGATTATTTAGATGCTTTTGGAGATCCGGAAACGTTTGGAAAACAAGTTGGAGGCGATATTATTGAAAACAAAAAAACCTACTTATATTTAAAAGCTATTGAATTTTCATCTGAAGAAAAAGCAACAGAATTACAACAATTATTCGGATTGCAGTTAGAAGATAATTCAGAAAAAATAGAAACTGCTAAAGCGATTTTTAATAAATCAGGAGCTTCAAAAGCGACTCAGGAAGCTATAGAAATGTACACTTTTAAAGCTTTTGAAACTTTAGAAAAAATGAACATCAATGCCGAAAAGAAAGATATTCTGAGAACTTTCGGTGAAAATTTAATGGGAAGAAAGGTTTAGTTTTCAGTCGCAATTTTCAGTTTTCAACAAAAAATCTACAATCATAAATCAGCAATCTAAAATCTAAAATTAAATATGTTTGTAGCACCAATAAATACCGAATCCTTATTAGCAGAAGCTCAGGCAGCCACTTTATATCTCAACCTGGTTGAACAAATTAACAAGGATTTTAATTTGGCCAATGAAGGAATCGATTTTCCGCTAAGTATTTCACCAGATGAATTAAAGATTCAGCTACACGAAAAAATCTACAGAATGATTCAGTACAAATTTGCTGAATATTTGAATCTTCTTTATATTATTGATGTTTCTGAAATTGAAATAAAAAAACTAGATGGTTCAGATTTAGTAATTCTTTCCGAACAGGTTTCGTTTTTGATTTTAAAAAGAGAATGGCAGAAGGTTTGGTTTCGAAAGAATTTTAGGTAGAAGGTTCTAAGGTTTTTAGATTATTTTTCTACACTTGTTTCCCAGCCATCATAATCCCCGTTATATTCGAGTGCTTTTTCCCATAAATAAATAACGTATTCATTTACACTACTTTCATCAACTTTATCAACCCTCTTAATTTGTAATTGATATGGAAATTTATCATCAATTTTATTAGAGCTTACCAGCAGAAATCTTTGCTTTTGAACCTCTTTTAGATAACTGTTTTTTTCATTTTCATTTTTGAAATAAATCCAATGAAAAACTTCTCTTGAAACAATAAGATTATCACCTTCGTTCCTTAAAGAATTAATTACTTTTAAATTTGCATTTATTTGCGCTTGTTTTTTATTCTCAAAATCTTTTGTTTCTTTCTGTTGGCACGAAGAAACTCCAAATAGAACTCCGAAAAATAGAGTAAAATATTTTCGCATTAAAAATTATAATTTTCTTGTTTTAAAAACCTTAGAATCTTAGCTCCTCAGAACCTTAGCCCCTTTTTCAGAAATAAACTCTCACAAAAGGCATAAATCCTGATCCATACAGACTTTTATTTGGATCGTACAAAACATCGTAGCGTGCACCAATCGTTACACTACCGGTTCTGTAACCTGCTCCAAGATATAGGGCGGTATTCCAATAAGCATCGGAATAACCGGGGTGATAATAATTTTCTTCATAGTCTGTATCGACCCTAACCTGCTCCAATTCTGCAGATAACTGCAATTGGGGAATCGGATTTACCAGCGTAATAAAGCTTCCTCCGTAAACAAAAGATTCGTAATAATTTTTTTGATATAAATAGCCAAACTGCAAACCAACTCCCATCGCCACCACTTCATTAATATTATAAATAGCACTTGGCATTACTGAAATATTAGTGTATCCAGATCCAAATCCAAGACCTAATCCACCTCCAAACTGAACTTTATCCCAAAAGTGATTGCTGTTATCAATAACATAGTTTTGCTGGGCACTTGCATAACTAGAAAAAAAGACTGTCATAATCACAAAAAAAGATTTGAAAACGATTGAAATTTGATTTTTCTTCATAGTTAGATCTATTTTTAACAAATTTTTACGTAAAAGTACGTAAAAAAAAGATTTAAATAAATGCGATTGTTGTACTTTTGCCATTCTATTTAACAAAAAGTATATTCACTAATATTATGGATAGGTTTTCATTTTTAAATGCAGCGCATACAGAGTTTTTCGCACAATTATACGATCAATATTTAGTAAACCCAGACAGCGTTGAGCCTAGCTGGAGAAGTTTTTTTCAAGGTTTCGACTTTGGAATGACCACTTATAATGACGAAAATCCGGTTCAGCAGATTGTTGAATATGTGACTAGCGACAACACAGATTACAGCAAAGTTTCAGAAAAACTTCAAAAAGAATTCAACGTACTAAAATTAATCGATGGTTACCGTACACGCGGACATTTGTTTACCAAAACAAACCCGGTTCGTGATCGTAGAACTTCATCTCCAACTTTAGACATTGAGAATTTCGGACTAACAACTGCTGATCTTTCAACAGTTTTTGATGCAGCTAAGACTATCGGAGTTGGACCTTCTACTTTACAAGATATTGTAACGCGTCTTAAATCTATTTACTGTCAACATATTGGAATTGAATATATGTACATCAGAAATCCTGGTGTTGTAAAATGGATTCAGGATAAATTAGCGGTTAACGTTAATCAGCCTAATTTTTCTACAGAAGAAAAGAAAACAATCTTAAATAAATTAAACGAAGCAGTTTCTTTCGAGAACTTCTTACATACTAAATATGTTGGACAAAAACGTTTTTCACTAGAAGGTGGAGAATCTATTATTCCAGCTTTAGATGCTTTGATCGAGCAAGCTGCTGAAAAAGGTGTTGAACAATTCGTAATGGGAATGGCTCACCGTGGCCGTTTGAACGTTTTGGCAAACATCTTCGGAAAATCAACTCAGGATATTTTTGGTGAGTTTGATGGTAAAGATTACGATCAGGAATATTTTGATGGTGACGTAAAATACCACTTAGGTCTTACGGCTGACAAAAAAACAAGATCAGGAAAAAGCATTAATATCAATTTAGCACCAAACCCTTCGCACTTAGAAACGGTTGGAGCTGTAATTGAAGGAATCACAAGAGCAAAACAAGATAAATATTATGCTGACGATTTTTCTAAAGTATTACCAATCGCCGTTCACGGAGATGCTGCAATTGCAGGACAGGGTATCTTATATGAAATCATTCAGATGGCACAACTTGACGGTTACAAAACTGGAGGAACAATCCACATTGTAATTAATAACCAGGTTGGTTTTACTACAAACTATTTAGACGCTCGTTCATCTACTTATTGTACAGACGTTGCCAAAGTAACTTTATCTCCGGTATTACACGTAAATGCTGATGATGCTGAAGCTGTTGTACATGCGGTATCTTTTGCATTAGACTACAGAATGCAATTTGGACGTGATGTATTTATCGATTTATTAGGATACAGAAAATACGGTCATAACGAAGGTGACGAACCTCGTTTCACGCAGCCGGTTTTATATAAAATCATCGCAAAACATAAAAATCCAAGAGATATTTATGCTGAAAAATTATTGTCTGACGGCGTAATTGATGCTTCTTATGTAAATGCTTTAGAAAAAGAATACAAATCTACTATGGAGGAGAATTTAGAAGCTTCCCGTAAAAAAGATTTGACTATTATAACGCCATTCATGAAAAACGAATGGAATGGATTTGTTCAGGTAACGGATACCCAAATGCTTCAAAAAGTTGATACTTCTTTCGACAAAACAGGATTGGATTCTATCATCAATACCATCTCAACTTTACCATCAGACAAGAAATTCATCAACAAAATAACCAAAATTGTTACGGATAGAAAAACAGGATACGACAATAATACTATTGACTGGGGAACAGCTGAAGCACTTGCTTACGGTTCTCTTTTGACAGAAGGATTTGATGTTCGTATTTCAGGTCAGGATGTAGAGCGTGGTACTTTCTCTCACCGTCATGCTGTCGTTAAAGTTGAAGATTCTGAAGAAGAAGTAATTCTGTTAGATGCTATCGAAAACAAAAAAGGAAAATTCGGTGCCTTCAACTCTCTTTTATCTGAGTATGGTGTTCTTGGTTTCGATTATGGATATGCATTGGCAAATCCAAATGCATTAACGATTTGGGAAGCACAATTTGGAGATTTCTCTAATGGAGCGCAAATTATGATTGACCAATATATTTCATGTGGTGAAGACAAATGGAACAACCAAAATGGTATTGTTTTATTGTTACCTCACGGATATGAAGGACAAGGTGCAGAACACTCTTCTGCAAGAATGGAGCGTTATTTACAACTTTGTGCAAGACAAAATATGTACGTTGCAGATTGTACAACGCCAGCCAACTTCTTCCACTTGTTGAGAAGACAAATGAAAACGAATTTCCGTAAGCCTTTGGTAGTTTTCTCTCCAAAAAGTTTATTGCGTGACCCAAGATGCGTTTCTACAGTTGAAGAATTAGCAACAGGAAGTTTCCAGGAAACTATTGACGATAACACAGTAGATAAAAAAGCAGTAAAAACGTTAGTTTTTGTTACAGGTAAATTCTACTATGATATTGTTGCTGAAAGAGAAAACAACGGAAGAAATGATGTTGCAGTTGTTCGTATCGAGCAATTATTCCCATTACCAGTGGAGCAATTAAAAGCAATTATTGCACAATATCCAAATGCTGATGATTATGTTTGGGCACAAGAAGAACCTAAAAACATGGGAGCTTACAGTTTTATGTTAATGAACTTCGATCTTGTAAAATGGAGATTAGCTTCATTAAAAGCTTACGCTGCTCCGGCATCAGGAAGTTACACAAGAGCTAAACGTCGTCATGCAGATGCGATTAGAATGGTTTTCGATAAAAATTTATTTAGATAATATTTATGAGGAAAATAATAGTATTTGCTTTAACAATATTATCCATTACAGTTTATTCTCAGGAATTAAAAAAACCAAGTGAAGGAAAATCAATAGTTTATTTTGTACGTTCTTCTGCAATGGGATTTTTAGTAAATTTTAAATACTTCGATGGAGAAAAATATTTAGGCAAATTCAATTATGGTGAATATTTGGCTTACGAATGCGAGTCAGGTAAACATATTTTTTGGTCAAGATCAGAAAACACAGATTTTATTGAAGCTGATCTTGAGGAAGGGAAAATTTATATAGTAGACTCTGAAGCTCAAATGGGCGCAATCAAAGCTGGTGTTGAATTAATTCCTTTTAATCCTAAGCCTGAAAGCTATAAAACGCCTAAGAAATTTGAGAAAAAGAAGGCCGCAATCTTAAAAGCAATTTTAGAAAAAAAAGAATATGTTGCAACTGATGTAGATTTAAAAGAAGGCTTTGAAGAATATGAAAGTATAATTAAAAAGTCTACAGAGAAATACAACAAATTAAAAGAAAGAGGAGAAGAATTTGCAAAAGTGCTTCCTGAAATGTCATACAACAATTAGTTAACATATAAAATTACAAAAGATGATTTTAGAAATGAAAGTCCCATCACCAGGGGAGTCAATAAAAGAAGTTGAAATTGCAACTTGGTTAGTAAAAGACGGAGATTATGTAGAGAAAGATCAAGCTATTGCTGAAGTTGATTCAGATAAAGCTACTCTTGAATTGCCTGCTGAAATGAGTGGAATTATTACGCTTAAAGCTGAAGAAGGTGATACAGTTGCAGTAGGAGCTGTCGTTTGTTTAATTGATACAGATGCAGCAAAACCTGCAGGTGATGCACCAGCAGCTCCGGCATCTGAAGCTCCAAAAGCTGAGGCTCCTAAGGCTGAAGTAAAAGCTGAAGCTCCAAAAGCAGCACCAGCACCAGCAGCAACAAGTTACGCAGCCGGAACTCCATCTCCTGCAGCTAGAAAAATATTAGACGAAAAAAATATAGCACCAGCAACAGTTTCAGGAACTGGTAAAGGTGGAAGAATCACAAAAGATGACGCTGTAAACGCAGTACCATCTATGGGAACTCCAACTGGAGGAAGCCGTGGATCTGAGCGTACAAAATTATCAATGTTACGTCGTAAAGTAGCTGAAAGATTAGTTGCTGCTAAAAACGAAACAGCAATGTTAACTACTTTCAACGAAGTTAACATGACGCCAATTAACCAAATTCGTAATGAATACAAAGATGCTTTCAAAGCGAAACATGGTGGTCTTGGTTTAGGATTTATGTCATTCTTTACAAAAGCAGTTACAAGAGCTTTAGAATTATATCCAGATGTTAACTCTATGATGGATGGTGATTACAAAATCGCTTACGATTTTGCTGATATCTCTATCGCAGTGTCTGGACCAAAAGGTTTAATGGTTCCTGTTGTTCGTAATGCTGAGTTATTAACTTTCCGTGGAATCGAAGCTGAAATCAAAAGATTAGCTTTAAGAGCCCGTGATGGTCAAATCACTGTTGACGACATGACTGGTGGAACTTTCACCATTACTAATGGTGGAGTTTTTGGAAGTATGTTAAGTACTCCAATCATCAACCCTCCTCAATCAGGGATTTTAGGAATGCACAACATTATCGAGCGTCCGATCGCTGTAAACGGTAAAGTTGAAATTCACCCAATGATGTATGTTGCGCTTTCTTATGACCACAGAATCATCGACGGACGTGAGTCAGTTGGTTTCCTGGTTGCTGTAAAAGAAGCATTAGAAAATCCAGTAGAATTATTGATGAATGGCGATGCTAAACGTGCTTTAGAATTGTAATTGTAAGTAATTCTTACCCTTAATACAAAACCTGTTCATTAATTTGAGCAGGTTTTTTTATATAATTTTGTCTTAAGATTGTCTTAAGATGTTAATTTTTTAAGAAAATGTAAATTTTACCCTTTAAAAAATATTTTATTTAGAATAAATAAGAATAGCTTGTATAGTTAGCAATCAAAAGCTAAATTTGCACTATTAAAATCAATTCTAAATAAAAATGAAATATAAATTTACAATTTCTTTTTTGAGCTTTTGTTTTTTTCTATTAGCAAGTACTTCAACTTGGGCACAAGAAAAAGCTACTATTAAAGGTCAAATCAGCTTAGCAAACAATCAGGCAGCAGATAACGTTTCAATAGTTTTAAAAGGAACAAAAATTGGAACCAATACTGATGACAATGGTAATTACGAAATCAAAAACGTAAAACCTGGAAGCTATGTTATTAGAGTTTCTGCAGTAGGTTATTCTTCTAAAGAAAAAAGCATTACACTTAATGGTGGTGATGAAGTTATTGAAAATTTTACTATCACCTCAAACTCTGAACAATTAGATGAAATTGTAGTAAGCGGTGGTGCTAAAAAAAATCCATTAGCACGTAAAGAAACACAACAAGTATCAAGATTACCACTTAAAAATCTTGAAAACCCACAAGTTTATACTACAATCACAAGCGAACTTTTAAAAGAACAAGTGGTTACAAATCTTGATGACGCACTTAAAAATGCTCCGGGATTATCACCACTTTGGGCTTCTACAGGACGTGGAGGTGACGGTGCAGGTTATTTTTCTTTAAGAGGATTTGCTGTTCAGCCAACCATGATCAACGGATTGCCTGGACTAACAAACGGAACTATCGATCCTGCAAATATTGATAAAATTGAAGTTATCAAAGGACCATCTGGAACTTTGTTTGGAAGTAGTTTAATCTCATACGGAGGTCTGATCAACTTAACAACTAAAAAGCCATACGACCATTTTGGTGGTGTAGTAGATTATACAGCTGGAAGCTACGGTTTAAACAGAGTTACTGTAGATGTAAATACTCCATTAGACGAAGAGCACAAAATTAATGTTCGTGTAAATTCAGCTTATCATACAGAAAACAGTTTTCAGGATGCAGGATTCAAAAAATCTTTCTTTTTTGCTCCTTCCTTATCTTACCAGGTTAATGATAAACTTTCGTTTTTCATCAACACTGAATTCATGAATAACAAAGCTACTAATCCGACAATGTTATTTTTAGACAGAGGAGCCGAATTAAGAGTTCATAATATTGATGAATTAGGATATGACAACAAACGTTCTTACACAAGTAACGAATTAGCAATCGAAACTCCTTCATTTAACCTTCAGGGACAAATGAACTATAAATTTTCTGATCAATGGAGTTCACAAACTGTAGTTTCAAGAGGATCATCAAAATCTGAAGGCTACTATTCTTATATTTATGAAGGAACTCAATTTTATCCTAAAATTACTGAAGGAATTGTTTTAGGTCGTTACATGAACTACCAAAACTCTACAACTTTAACAACTGATATTCAACAAAACTTTATTGGTGACTTTGTTATCGGAAGCATGAGAAACAGAATTGTTGCCGGTTTAGATTACTTTAACAGAGGCGCTATTGATAACGGTTCTGGATATGTACAAAATGGTGGCATTTATATTGGAAATCTTGATTTGAAAACTGTTAATGAAAACCTTTATGGAATTACTGATCCAACGAAATACATCACAAATGGTGACAGCGGAATTTTAACGAAAGCAGGATCTGATGCACTTTTGTCAAAAGCACCAATGAACAATAATAAAACAAAACAAGAAGTTTACAGTGCTTATGTATCTGATGTAATCAACTTTACTCCTGGTTTATCTGCGATGGCAAGTTTACGTGTTGACCGTTTTATGACAGAAGGTGATGTTAGCACAAACGCTGACGATTACAACCAGACTTCTTTCTCTCCTAAATTTGGTGTGGTTTATCAGCCAATTATAGATAAAGTTTCGATTTTTGCTAACTATATGGATGGTTTTGCTAATACAGCTCCGGTAAATGATGTTTTACCTGACGGTAGCTCTCAACCAAGAACTTTCTCTCCAGAGCACGCAAATCAGTTTGAAGTTGGAACAAAATTAAATATTTTTCAAGACAAACTTTACGCTACATTCAGCTACTATGATATTAAAGTAACAGATCAGGTTTATACGGTTTATACTGCAACAACTCAGACATCTTACCAAAATGGCGGACAAAGAAACAAAGGTTTCGAAGCTGAAATCGTTGCAAACCCAATTGCCGGTTTAAACATTGTTGCCGGATACAGTTATAATGATGCGCTTTTAACTGCAGGTGATCCGGATTTTGTAGGTCACAGACCAGAAAGTGCAGGACCACAGAACACAGCGAATCTTTGGGCCAGCTACAAATTCTTAGAAGGTGGTTTACAAGGTTTTGGTTTAGGTTTTGGAGGAAATTATGCTGACAAGAACAAAATCATGAACAGAACGGTAACGGGTCAATTTACATTGCCTTCTTATACTGTTTTAAATTCATCTATTTTCTACGGAACTGAAAAGTACGTTTTGACTCTTAAACTTGATAATATTGCAAACATCGATACTTATGATGGCTGGTCTACAATCCACCCGAAAAACATGAGAAGTGTATCTGCAAATTTCTCTTATAAGTTTTAATAAAAAACAAGCAAAACACCTTTCTGTTAATTCGGAAAGGTGTTTTTTAAATTTTTAAAATTATGATAACAATAGCCAGTCTTATCGTTTTTTTAGCTTTTTACACTTTGTATTATACATCAAAAAGAGCTGCTTTATCTTATGATTTAGGTTTTGAAAAATGGATGAAAAACAATCCGAAACAAACTAAAATCACAGGCTTATTACTTCTCTTAGTAGCCTACTCTGTATGGCTTTTTACGCAATCATTGTGTTGCGGTACTTTGATGTTTTTCATTCAGCTAATGACTATTGGCAGTTTAATTATCATCTTGAAACCATTAAAAAAAGTAAACAGCATTGCTCTACTATTGCTATTTATAATTGTTGCCTTATTAGAATTTTACTACTACTAATTTTTTCTTAAGCAGTCTATGCCAGCAAATCCAAAATATTTAACTCAATCTAAATGGCAACGTTTTGCCAAAATTACAGCTGCCATTCTGGGTGGCTATTTTGTTTCCGTTACTTTTCATTTGGCACTTGCTTCATGGTTTAACCGTGCAAACATTTTGATGACAATGGCTTTTAGCGGCTTTATTCTTTGGGTTGCACTTATGGTAATTGCTTTTCTGGCAAAAAGCGGATGGAAAATTTGGGGCATCTACATTCTTCTAACACTAGTTTTTTCTCTTTTCATTTATCTGGGTCAAACCTATAATCCAACGGCACAATAAGCATGAGCAATCGTAATTATAATATCTACTTTCATACACATACCGTTAGCGGAATCGTTATTAGTGTTGTACTGTTTGTAATTTTCTTTGCAGGATCTTTTTCTTTTTTTAGAGATGAAATCATCAATTGGGAAAGAAGTGAATCTACTGCTCTTACAAAAGAAATTCAACTAGACTATACTACGGCATTAGATACGCTCGACAAAAAATATGTTTTACACGGAAGAAATATTACTATTTCTAAACCGAGCACTGAAAGAAGGGTTGCCATTTACATGGAAGGAACCAAAGATACTTTGGCTCCGGCCAAACAAAAAGAGGGATCTTTTTTTTATCTTGATACTAAAAACTTTAAAACCTTTACCTATGAAGAATCGTATTCTTTAGGAGAGTTTTTATACCGATTGCATTTTCTTGCCCAAGTTCCATATCCTGTTGGTTATTACCTATCCGGCTTTGTCGCTTTATTTTTCTTGTTTGCCATTGTAACTGGTGTTTTATTACACTGGAAAAAAATTGTTTCTAATTTTTACGTTTTCCGTCCAAAGGAAAAATTAAAAACATTATGGACAGATGCACATACGGCATTAGGAATGATTGGATTGCCTTTTCAATTTATATACGCTGTGACCGGAGCTTTTTTTATGATCAAACTTTTGATTGTAGCGCCCGCTGTAATGGCATTATATAAAGGAGATCAGGATAAATTATATAAAGAATTAGAATACACTGATCCTGATTATAAATTTGAAAATAAAAAATTAGCCAATCCTTTTAATATTGATCAGCTAGTTGCAAAAGCAAAAAGTAATTGGTCAGATTTTGAAATCACACGTGTTTTCATTCAAAATTATGGTGATGCCAACATGCACGTTTTGGTCGAAGGCGAAATGCCGAACCATAAAAAATTCACCGGAATCGGAAAAGTGGTTTACCGAATTGCTGACGGAAAAGAAATTGCAAAGAAAAATCCAATCACCCAAACTAATTATTTAGATGTCGTGAAAAATGTTTTATACCGAATTCATTACGGTGACTACGGCGGATATGCTCTAAAAATAGTCAGCTTCATTTTAGGAATTATCACTTGTTTTGTGATTATTTCCGGAGTAATGATTTGGTTGGTCGCAAGACAAAAAAACAATATGCCAGAAAAGAAAAGACGTTTCAACGCAGCTGTTGTTCGTATTTATTTGGCAATTTGTTTGAGTATGTACCCAATTACTGCATTGGCATTTATCGTTACCAAAATATTTCATCCTTTAACTCAGAATAATCTTTACACTGTTTATTTTGTGGGATGGCTCATACTTACCGTCTTTTTTATACTTAAAAAGAATGATGCTTTTACCAATAAATTTTGTCTGATTTCAGGAAGTATTTTAGGTTTCTTAATTCCAATAACAAACGGAATCGTTAGCGGAAATTGGTTTTGGACTTCTTTTATGCAAAATAAAATCCAGGTTTTTGTTATTGATGTTTTCTGGATTTCTCTGGCTTCAGTATCGCTTTATGTTGCCTACCATTTAAAACCGAAAAAAGCGGTTATTGGCGAAAAATAGTTAAAATCTTTTTTGTTCTTTATTAAAAAAATCACGCAAAGGCGCTAAATACTTTGCGCCTTTGCGTCTTTGCGCGAAACATCTTTACTGTTGAATAAATGGCGTATTTATTTCAAAAGAAGCTAAATATTTGTCTGTTATTGATTAAGGATATACTTTTACCCTTTTATTCAAAAATGGGATTCAAAAAGCAAGTACGTTTTCTACATAAATGGCTCGGATTAATTTCCGGACTTATTGTTTTTGTTATTAGTGTTACGGGTTGTATCTTCTGTTTTCATGACGAGATAAAAGATATTACCAGAAAAGAATGGCGTTTTGTTGAACCTCAGAACAAATCTTTTTTGATGCCTTCTGTTTTACAGCAAAAAGCAAAAGAAATACTTCCTAAAAATACAGCAAGCATGGTTTCGTATTACGGAAGAAATCGCTCCGCAATTGTCTACACCTATTCTGATACTGAAAATTTATACCTCTATTTTAATCCGTACACAGGAAAATATTTAAAAACCGAAAATCCAAAAACAGATTTTTTTATCATTGTTGAATACATTCACTTGTATTTACTCCTGCCCGATTATATTGGAAAACATATTATTGGCGGAGCAACCATAATTTTTATTTTGTTGTTAATCTCCGGAATTATTCAATGGTGGCCAAAACGAAAATATGACATTAAAAGAAGTTTTACCGTTAAATGGTCAGCGAAGTGGCGCCGCGTAAATTATGACTGGCACAATACCTCTGGGTTTTACATTTCATTAATCGTACTTGTTCTTGCTATAACGGGTTTAACCTTTACCTACGAATGGGTTGGTGATAGCATTTACAAAACATTCAATCTTGGCGGAGACAAAGCTGAAGAAACAAAAACACCAGTAATTGACACCACAAAATTCAAAACAAATAGCATAACAGCAGTAGATCGTGCTTTTATTGAAACTGCAAGATTACAACCAAAAGCAGAAATGTTTTTTATTTTGCTTCCGCAGAAAAAAGGTGACATAATTAGCACTGGAGCTTATCCTCACACCTTACGATATGATCATCAAAGCAATTACTATTTTCATCCGCTTGACGGAAAATTAATCCAGAGTGATCCTTACGATAAAAAAACCTTAGGACTTAAGGTTGTCGAAATGAATTACGGAATTCATACTGGGCAGATTCTTGATTTACCCGGAAAAATCATTGCTTTTATTGCAAGTTTAATAGCTGCCGCTTTGCCGGTAACCGGTTTTGTAATTTGGTATGGAAGAAGAAAGAAAAGCTGCAAAAAAATTAAAGGCATAAAAAAACCGCTTATATAAGCGGTTCTTTTATGTATCTTAGAAATTACCTTAGTTTCTATTTGCTAAAGCATTTTTCTGTAAGTTTTTAACTGAGCTCACTTTGTTATTTTCATAAGCAACTTCGCATAGCGTATTTTCATTAACGAAAATCCATTTTCCAGTTTTCAATCCGTCTGTGTATTCTCCCTCGGCAACTTTATTTCCCTTCTGATCATATGATACCCAAACGCCATCTAATTTACCCTCTTTAAAGAAACCTTCTTGTTGTACTTTACCATTTTCAAAGTAATAAGTAGCTTTTACTTTATTTCCAACAGCTTCTAATTCTGGTTTTGTCTCTTGTGCAACTAAAATTCCAGAGAACATCATTGCAACTAAAATCACACATTTTTTCATATCTTTAGGTATTAATGTTATCAAATCGTTATCAAATATAGTTAATTGTTTACATTAAACAAACTTTTACTTAACAATTTGGTAACATTGAATAAAAACTTAACATTGGGAATTTCCTAAAAACAGCAAAACCAACGCTGAGGCATTGGTTTCATTGGAATTTTACACAAAATATAAAATTACGATAACGTTATAATTTCATACAAAAATTAGTTCAATAATGAATCTAACTGTGTTTGAAGTTCTGGAGTTGAAGGTCTTGCAGCATCTGCATTCACAACATTACCATTTGGATCAATTAAAATAAAGCGTGGAATTCCGGTTACACCATAACTTGTAACAAATTCAGATTCCCAATCTTTATCAGCAAATAATTGAATTCCGCCAAGGTTTTTATCAGTTACAAATTTTTTCCATTTTTCATTGTCTTTCGATTTATCAATTGAAATACTTACGAACTCAATATTTTTTCCGTGATATTTTTCTTCAATTTTTTGTAAATACGGAATTTCCGCTCTACAAGGCGCGCACCAAGTAGCCCAAAGATCGATATAAACATATTTTCCTTTTAAATCAGCCAATTTTGTTTTGCCTCCTTTAAAGTTTTCATAATCAAATTCAGGCGAAGGTTTTCCGGTAAATTTATTTGCTTTAGCTGCACTTTCATAATTTCTAATAGCAAATTCATTAAAACGCTCAAAATTACCTTTCATTGCAGTTACAAATTCCGGATCAAAAGCTCCTTTCTCCAAACTTTCCTTATCTGTCTTATTCTTAGCCTCTAATATTACTGCAAATTCAGCCGGCTCTTTAGAATAGGCTTCCTCAAGTTTTTCATTTCTTAAAGCTTGTTGCGCCAAAAAATTACTTTCTTCAACACCTTTCCCTTTATATACAATAGTTTCATCAAATTCCTTGGCATTCATTGTTAAATTTACTTCTGAATTTGGCTTTAAATATAAACGAGAAGATTCTATACCATCTGAAAACACATAAAATCCTTTTGGTGCATCAAATGAAGCTACAAAAGTTTCCTTTTTGTCAATAGGAATAACTTGTTTAAAGTCTTTCCCTTGAATGACTAAAGTGTCACTATTTCTATTGGCAATTTTAGCTGTAAATTTAATTTGATTTTTGGTTTGACTGATGACGTTCAATGCGCTAAAAATCAACAGACCCGTAACAAAAAGTTTGTTCATATAAATTAAAATTTGTTTTTAGTGAATCAAATCTAAAGAAATAACAGCGGCAAAATTGCACAATTAACAAAATATTTAAAATTAATAGTCATCTACTTGCACACTTTTCATAATTAATTTGAATTTTGTGTTTACTTTTGCAGTCTAAAATTTTGATCATGTATAGAAGTCATAATTGTGGCGAGTTAAACGCCTCAAATATTAATACGGAAGTTACACTAGCGGGTTGGGTGCAAAAATCACGCGATAAAGGATTTATGAATTGGGTTGATTTACGCGACCGTTACGGAATTACACAACTTATTTTCGACGAAAGTCGTACTGATAAAACTGTTTTTGAATTGGCAAAAACGCTTGGTAGAGAATTTGTAATTCAGGTAAAAGGAACTGTTATTGAGCGTGAAGCCAAAAACAAAAACATTCCGACTGGCGAAATCGAAATTTTAGTTTCTGAATTAAACATTTTAAATGCAGCTTTAACGCCTCCATTTACAATTGAAGATGAGACTGATGGTGGAGAAGATATCCGAATGAAATACCGTTATTTAGATATCAGAAGAAATCCTGTAAAAAACAGTTTGTTATTTCGTCATAAAGTAGCGATGGAAGTTCGTAAATATTTATCTGATTTAGATTTTTGCGAAGTTGAAACTCCTTATTTAATTAAATCTACTCCTGAAGGAGCAAGAGATTTCGTTGTACCAAGTCGTATGAACGAAGGACAATTTTATGCTTTGCCACAATCTCCACAAACTTTCAAACAGTTATTGATGGTGGGTGGAATGGATAAGTATTTCCAAATCGTGAAATGTTTCCGTGATGAAGATTTACGCGCAGACCGTCAACCGGAGTTTACACAAATCGATTGCGAAATGGCTTTTGTGGAGCAAGAAGATATTTTGAATGTTTTTGAAGGATTGACAAGACATTTATTAAAAGAAATCAAAGGTATTGAAGTAGATAAATTCCCAAGAATTACCTACGACTATGCTATGAAAACATACGGAAATGACAAACCGGACATCCGTTTCGGAATGGAGTTTGGTGAATTAAACGAATTTGCACAACATAAAGATTTTCCAGTATTCAATACTGCAGAATTAGTAGTGGGAATTGCAGTTCCTGGAGCAGGAAATTATACCCGAAAAGAAATTGACGGATTAATTGACTGGGTAAAACGTCCGCAAGTTGGAGCCTCAGGAATGGTGTATGCAAAATGCAATGACGACGGAACTTTTAAATCGTCTGTAGATAAATTTTACGATCAGGACGATTTAGGACAATGGGCAAAAATTACAGGCGCAAAACCTGGCGATATGATTTTTGTACTTTCTGGTCCTGCAAACAAAACACGTGCACAACTTTCGGCACTTCGTATGGAATTAGCAACTCGTTTAGGATTACGTAATCCAGCTGAGTTTGCTCCGTTATGGGTTGTAGATTTTCCATTATTAGAATTAGATGAAGATAGTGGCCGTTACCATGCAATGCACCATCCTTTTACATCTCCAAAACCAGAAGACATGCAATTATTGGAAACAGAACCTGGAAAAGTTCGTGCCAATGCTTATGATATGGTATTAAATGGAAATGAAATTGGAGGAGGATCGATTCGTATTCACGATAAAGCAACACAACAATTAATGTTCAAATATTTAGGATTTACCGAAGAAGAAGCAAAAGCGCAATTCGGTTTCCTAATGGATGCTTTTCAATTTGGAGCACCACCACACGGAGGTTTGGCATTTGGATTGGACAGACTTGTTGCTATTTTAGGAGGTCAGGAAACAATTAGAGATTTTATTGCCTTCCCGAAAAACAATTCTGGTCGTGATGTTATGATTGATGCACCTGCAACAATTGATGATGCTCAACTAAAAGAATTACATATTAAAGTTGCTATTCAATAAAAACTTTAAAGAATTTTAAAATACAAAACTGCAATTATCATTTAATTGCAGTTTTTTTTATTTCTTTTTTGTAATCTGGACAAATTCTTAAAAAACATAACAAACAAGAGGCTTTACAATAATTACTTCAAAATTATTGCACAAAATAAGATAATTGTCAAATTGACCTTAAACTGAGGTTAATTTTTCTTAGTTCGTTTCCTACAATTAACGATTCTCAATTAAAGCACACCTGTAAAGGATTTGATGCAATATAAATAGCGAAAAGACTGTGAATCAATAATTTTTACAAAAAATTAACACCTTATTGTCTTTTGTATGAATTTATATCTTACATTTGCTTCATTATAAATTATTATTACAATTACAATGCGTACAGGTACAGTAAAATTTTTCAATGAATCTAAAGGTTATGGATTCATTACAGACGAAGAAACAGGAAAAGATATCTTCGTTCACGCTTCAGGAATTAACGCGGAAGAATTACGCGAAGGTGACCGTGTAAGCTACGAAGAAGAAGAAGGAAGAAAAGGGAAAGTTGCTGCTAAAGTAGCAGTAATCTAAGAAAAATATAGCAATTTATTTTTTTTGCCTCTGAATGGTTTTAAAACGTTTCGATTTATTTCGAAACGTTTTTTTTTGCTCAAATCTTAAAAAAAACTTAAAATAGTTAGCTGTTATTTATAATCAATAAAAATTACAATTATAAGCCCTTTTGTTACACACTTAAATCCTTTTTTAGCTTGTGATTTACAGAGTTGAAAGTTATCTTTGTGGCTTATTCTTTAAGTAAAAACCCTAAGTTTATGCAATCTGATCAATACAGTTACATTCCTATTTTAATGCAGTTCATTTTAGCTGTTGGTTTTGTGGTAGGAACAATCATAATTTCCGGAAAATTAGGACCAAAAAGAACCTCAGAAATTAAAGACAAGAACTTTGAGTGCGGTATCGAATCTGTTGGTAATGCCCGTATTCCGTTTTCAGTAAAATACTTTCTGGTAGCTATTTTGTTCGTGTTATTTGATGTAGAAGTAATTTTCCTTTATCCTTGGGCAGTAAACTTCAAGGAATTAGGAATAGAAGGAATGTTAAAAATGATTGTTTTCATGGCACTTCTTTTAGTTGGTTTTTTCTATATTATCAAAAAGAAAGCTTTAGACTGGGAATAAGGAATTTTAGATTTCAGATCTTAAATTTTAGATTATTTAGAATTTTAGATTTGAAAGACAATTTCTCAAAATATAATATTGACTTTTAAAATATTGATTTCGATTTACAAGATTTACAAAATCTAAAATCAGATATCTAAAATCTAAAATAAAATGAGCGATTCAAATGTAAATATGGTTGCGCCGCCAGAAGGAGTTGTAGGTGAAGGTTTCTTCGCTACAAAACTAAATGACGTTGTAGGTTTAGCAAGAGCCAATTCATTATGGCCATTACCTTTTGCAACTTCATGCTGTGGTATCGAATTCATGGCTACAATGGCTTCACATTACGATTTAGCACGATTTGGCTCTGAGCGTGTAAGTTTTTCTCCTCGTCAGGCAGATATGTTAATGGTAATGGGAACTATTTCTAAAAAAATGGCACCTATTTTAAGACAGGTTTACGAACAAATGGCTGAGCCTCGCTGGGTAATTGCAGTTGGAGCTTGCGCCTCATCAGGTGGAATCTTCGATACTTATTCTGTTTTACAAGGAATTGACAAAGTAATTCCGGTTGACGTTTATGTTCCGGGATGCCCGCCAAGACCAGAACAAATTGTTGATGGAGTAATGAAACTTCAGGAATTGGTAAGAAGCGAATCTGTTAGACGCAGAAGCTCTCCAGAATACCAAGAATTACTAGCTTCATATAATATTTCATAAGATGGCCTTAGAAAATACCCTGATTCAAGATAAACTTACAGAAACATTTGATGCAAGTGTTTTTAACTTTCAACAAGAAAGAGATATTTTTTCTATAGAAACAACAGCTGATAAAATCACGGCTTTGATTCTTTTCCTGAAAAACGATTCCGATTTACGTTTTCACTTTTTAACCGATTTATGCGGTATTCACTATCCGGACAATGAGACAGACCGTCAGTTTGCGATAGTATACCATTTGCACAACTGGTACGAAAACAAACGTATCAGAATCAAAGTATATCTTAATGGTGAAAAACCAGAGATAAAAACCATTTCGAATATTTTCTTAAGCTCCAACTGGATGGAAAGAGAAACATACGATTTCTTCGGGATCAACTTTATTGGACATCCACAATTGAAACGTATTTTGAATATGGATGAAATGATCTCTTTTCCAATGCGAAAAGAATTCCCAATGGAAGACAGCGGAAGAACAGATAAAGACGATAGATTCTTTGGAAGAACAACAACAAATTGCTAAAAAATAAATAATTCAACATTATAAAATGTCAGAACTATTATTACCACCAGAGCATCGATATGCTAAAATAATACAGGAGAAACTAAACGACGACGGAAGTGAACTTTCTGTACTGAATTTAGGTCCAACACACCCAGCGACACACGGTATCTTTCAAAATATCTTATTGATGGATGGAGAGAGAATTCTTGAGGCTGAACCAACTATTGGTTATATCCACAGAGCATTCGAAAAAATTGCCGAAAATCGTCCTTTCTATCAAATTACGCCTCTTACAGACCGTATGAACTATTGCTCCTCTCCTATTAATAATATGGGATGGTGGATGACTTTAGAAAAATTGTTAAATATTGAAGTTCCTAAAAGAGCGCAATATTTAAGAGTAATCGTAATGGAATTAGCCCGTATTACAGATCACTTAATCTGTAACTCAATTTTGGGTGTAGATACTGGTGCCTATACTGGTTTCTTATACGTTTTTCAATTTAGAGAAAAAGTTTACGAGATCTACGAAGAAATTTGTGGTGCTCGTTTAACAACAAATATGGGAAGAATTGGTGGTTTCGAAAGAGACTGGTCGCCAGAAGCTTTCCGCAAATTAGATGTGTTTTTAAGAGATTTTCCTGTCGCCTGGCAAGAATTTGAAAACTTATTCGAAAGAAACAGAATTTTCCTTGACAGAACTGTAAACGTTGGTGCAATCTCAGCAGAGCAAGCCATGGCTTACGGATTTACAGGTCCTAATTTACGTGCTGCCGGAGTTGATTACGACGTTCGTGTTGCACAACCTTATTCTTCTTACGAAGATTTCGATTTTATTGTTCCGGTTGGAAAATCAGGTGATACATACGATCGTTTCTGTGTTCGTAATGCTGAAGTTCGCGAAAGTTTAAGCATCATTCGTCAGGCTTTAGACAAAATGCCAGCCGGAAATGAATATCACGCAGAAGTTCCTGATTATTACCTCCCTCCTAAAGAAGATGTTTACACTTCAATGGAATCTTTAATTTATCACTTTAAGATTGTAATGGGAGAAGTTCCTGTACCAGTTGCAGAAATTTACCATCCTGTTGAAGGAGGAAACGGAGAATTAGGATTTTACTTAGTTACAGACGGAAGCAGAACTCCATATAGATTACATTTCAGACGACCTTGCTTTATTTACTATCAAGCATATCCAGAAATGATTAAAGGCGCTTTATTATCAGATGCAATTGTTATCCTTTCAAGTTTAAATGTTATTGCAGGAGAATTAGACGCCTAAAAAAATTGTTGATTTTAGATTTTAGAATGTAGATTGAAAAATCTAAAAATAATAAATCTAAAATCTAAAATAAAAGAGATTGCAGAATATGGATTAAGGACAAAGATTGAAAAATCTAAAATCTAAAATCTAAAATCTAAAATAAAAATGGAACGTAAACATTACAAACAAGAAATAAACATGACTGAAGCATTGATGACTCGCATCAATGAATTGATCAGTCATTATCCTGAAGACAAAAGAAAATCAGCTTTGTTGCCTGTTTTGCATGAAGTGCAGGATGCGCATGATAACTGGTTGAGTACTGAGTTGCAGGATAAAGTTGCTGAAATTTTGCACATCAAACCAATTGAGGTTTATGAAGTGGTTACTTTTTACACCATGTACAACCAAAAACCAATTGGAAAATACATGTTCGAATTCTGCCAGACTTCTTGTTGTTGTTTAAATGGTGCTGAAAATTTAATGGATTATACTTCTGAAAAATTAGGCATTAAAATGGGAGAAACAACTCCAGACGGAATGTTTACTATTGCCGGAGTAGAATGTTTAGGTGCTTGCGGATATGCTCCGATGCTGCAGCTTGGTGATTTCTACAAAGAAAAATTGACAGAAGAAAAAATCGATCAGTTAATCGCTGATTGTAGAGATGATAAAATAATATTACACGATAAATAAGATGTCACAGAAAATATTATTAGATAAAATCAATGTTCCGGGTATTAAAACCTACGAAGTATATCGCCAAAATGGTGGTTATGCTTCTGTAGAAAAAGCTTTAAAAACACTTACGCCAGACGAAGTTGTTGAAGAAGTAAAAAAATCAGGACTTCGTGGCCGTGGTGGTGCGGGTTTCCCTGCCGGAATGAAATGGAGTTTTATTGATAAAAAATCAGGTAAACCAAGACACTTAGTTTGCAATGCCGACGAGTCTGAACCAGGAACTTTCAAAGATCGTTATTTGATGGAATTTATCCCTCATTTATTGATCGAAGGAATGATTACTTCTAGTTTTGCCTTGGGTGCTAACCTTTCGTATATCTACATTCGTGGAGAATATATGTGGGTTTACAAAATTTTAGAAAGAGCAATCGCCGAGGCTAAAGCTGCTGGTTGGTTAGGGAAAAATATATTAGGAACAGGTTACGATTTAGAACTTTACGTTCACTGTGGAGCCGGAGCTTATATTTGTGGTGAAGAAACTGCACTTATAGAATCTTTGGAAGGTAAAAGAGGAAACCCTCGTATTAAACCACCTTTCCCAGCGGTTTCTGGACTTTGGGCTAATCCAACAGTAGTAAACAATGTTGAAACTATTGCAACTGTGCCCTGGATCATCAACAACTCTGGAGATGATTATGCAAAAATCGGAATTGGACGTTCAACCGGAACTAAATTAATTTCTGCTTCAGGACACATTAAAAATCCGGGAGTTTACGAAATTGAATTAGGATTAAGTGTTGATGAATTCATGAATTCTGATGAGTATTTAGGTGGAATGTCTTCTAGCAGACCTTTGAAAGCATTTGTTCCCGGAGGATCTTCAGTGCCAATTTTACCGGCTGAATTGATTTTCAAAACAGCAAATGGCGAAGACAGATTAATGACTTATGAATCTTTAAGTGATGGTGGTTTTGCTACCGGATCAATGTTAGGTTCTGGAGGATTTATCGTTTATAATGATACTGCTTGTGTAGTAAGAAACACTTGGAATTTTGCACGTTTTTACCACCACGAATCTTGCGGGCAATGTACGCCTTGCCGTGAAGGAACAGGTTGGTTAGAAAAAATCTTGTGGAGAATTGAAAACGGTCAGGGCCGTGAAGAAGATATCGAATTATTGTGGAGTATTCAAAGTAAAATTGAAGGTAACACTATTTGCCCGCTTGGAGACGCCGCTTCCTGGCCAGTAGCAGCAGCGATCCGTCACTTTAGAGATGAATTTGAATACCACGTTCGTTTCCCTGAAAAAATTAAAAACAGAGAGCATTTTGTTGCTGAACCTTTCTCGCAAGTGAAACATTTGGTAGGCAAATTAACAGTATAAAAAAGTTTCAAGTTTCAAGTTTTTTTAGTTTCAAGTGAAAACCTGAAACGTGAAACCTGAAACTAAAAAAACAAAATTAAGAGATGAAAGTAACCATAGACGGTCAAAGTATAGACGTAGAGCCAGGAACAACGATCCTGCAGGCTGCACGTATGATTGGTGGAGATTTGGTACCGCCAGCCATGTGCTATTACTCAAAATTAAAAGGCAGCGGCGGAAAGTGTCGTTGTTGTTTAGTTGAAGTTGCTAAAGGTAGTGAAGCTGACCCAAGACCAATGCCGAAATTAATGGCATCTTGTGTAACAGGATGTATGGACGGAATGGAAGTAAACAGTAAATCTTCTGACAGAGTAACGGAAGCCCGTAAATCTGTAACAGAATTTTTATTAATCAATCACCCACTTGATTGCCCAGTTTGTGATCAGGCTGGAGAATGTGATTTGCAAAACTTAAGTTTTGAGCACGGAAATCCGAAGTCGCGTTTTATTGAAGAAAAAAGAACATTTGAACCAGAAGATATTGGTCCAAATATTCAACTACATATGAACCGTTGTATCTTATGTCAAAGATGTGTACAAGTTGCAGATCAATTAACAGACAACAGAGTTCACGGAGTATTAGATCGTGGAGATCACGCTAATATTTCAACAGGAATCTCAAAAGCTATCGACAATGAATTCTCTGGAAATATGATCGATGTATGCCCGGTTGGAGCATTAACTGATAAAACTTTCCGTTTCAAATCAAGAGTTTGGTTCAACAAACCTTACAATGCACACAGAGAATGTACAACTCCGGGATGTTGTGGAAAAACTACAGTTTGGATGTTTGGTGGTGAAATTCAACGTGTAACAGGTCGTAAAGATGAGTACCATGAAGTTGAAGAGTTCATCTGCAACTCTTGTCGTTTTGATCACAAAAATGTAAATGACTGGGTTATTGAAGGACCAAGAGAATTTGAAAAAGATTCTGTTATCAACCAAAATAACTACACTCAAAAATTAGAGAAAGTAGAAATTGATACTGAAAAAACTATCCTTATGGGTAGAGATATTGACCGTAAAAAAATTAGTATGGCTGAAATTCCATTAAACACTAACAACAAAATTTCTTAATGATGGTAGATGGTACGTTTATTATAGAGAAAAGTGTTGTAATTGTGGTGGTCTTTGCTATAACAATGATTATGGCGATGTATTCTACCTGGGCTGAACGTAAAGTTGCGGCTTTTCTTCAGGATCGTGTAGGACCAAACCGTGCCGGATGGGGAGGTTTATTACAACCACTTGCTGACGGTATGAAATTATTCTCAAAAGAAGAATTTGAACCAAACACGCCAAATAAATTTTTATTCGTTGTTGGTCCGGCAATTGCCATGAGTACTGCTTTGATGACCAGCGCTGTTATTCCGTGGGGAGACAGATTGCACGTTTTTGGACGCGATGTTCTTTTGCAGGCGACAGATGTAAATATTGCTTTATTATATGTTTTCGGAGTAATTTCTGTTGGCGTTTACGGAATCATGATTGGTGGATGGGCGTCAAACAATAAATTTTCCTTGATGGGAGCAGTTCGTGCGGCTTCACAAATGGTTTCTTATGAAGTTGCTATGGGATTGTCAATGATTGCCTTATTGATGATGACCGGAACTTTAAGCTTAAAAGAAATTTCTGAGCAACAAGCAGGAATGAACTGGAATGTTTTTTATCAGCCATTATCCTTCTTAATTTTCCTGATTTGTGCTTTCGCAGAAACAAACAGAACACCTTTCGATTTAGCAGAATGTGAGTCTGAATTGATTGGAGGTTATCATACTGAATATTCATCCATGAAAATGGGATTCTATTTGTTTGCCGAGTATGCTAATATGTTTATCTCAGCAACTATTATTTCTGTATTATTCTTTGGAGGATATAATTATCCGGGAATGCAATGGATGGTAGAAAATGTTGGAGTTAATGTAGCTAACGTTTTAGGAATTGCGGTTTTATTTGCCAAAATATGTTTCTGGATCTTTTTCTATATGTGGGTACGTTGGACGATTCCAAGATTTAGATATGACCAATTAATGAATTTAGGCTGGAAAATTTTGATTCCGCTTTCAATCGTTAATATCATGATTACAGGGGCTGTAATTTTAAGACATGATATCGCAGCCTACTTAGGATTTTAATACCTGAGTGCCCTAGCCCCGATAGAAGCGGTATCCTTTTATGGTGGGGTTCACCATAAAAGATACAAGCGGATAGCGGGATTAGCTACAAATTAAAAATAAAACAGATTTTGGATTTGATTTAACCGTCAAATTATGAATCGTAAATCATACAGTAAAAAATGTCAATAGAAACTATATCATTATCGGGTAGAAAAAAGATGGTCTCAAACAAAGAGATGACTTTTTGGGAGCGATTGTATCTTGTGGCGATTGTGAAAGGATTGTTTATTACACTTAAACACCTTTTCAGAAAAAAAGTAACCATTCATTACCCAGAACAAGTACGTGAAATGAGTCCGGTTTATCGTGGTCAACACCAGTTGAAACGCGATGAGCAAGGTCGTGAAAACTGTACAGCTTGTGGATTATGTGCCTTATCATGTCCTGCTGAAGCAATCACTATGAAAGCTGCTGAACGCAAACCAGATGAAAAACATTTATACAGAGAAGAAAAATACGCTTCGATTTATGAAATCAACATGTTAAGATGTATTTTCTGTGGTCTTTGTGAAGAAGCTTGTCCGAAAGATGCCATTTATTTGACAACTTCAAAAGTTTTGGTTCCTTCTAGTTATGAAAGAGAAGATTTCATTTTTGGAAAAGACAGATTAGTTATGCCTCTTGACGTGGCGATCAAAAATGCTCAACTTAATAATGCTAACTAAATGATACATATTCCTGATTTTGCACACGCAACAACTGTACAAATTATATTTTGTTTCTTAGCGTTTATTACGGTGATGACCGCATTTTTGACCATTTTTAGTAGAAATCCAATTCACAGTGCTATTTATTTAGTGATCTGTTTCTTTTCAATTGCTGGTCATTATTTATTATTAAACTCTCAATTTTTGGCTATCGTACATATAATAGTCTACTCCGGGGCGATTATGATTTTGTTTCTGTTTACGATTATGTTAATGAATCTAAACGAACGCCATCAGGTGCACAGACCTAGAATTACTCGTTTGGGCGCTATTGTTTCTTTTTGTTTGATTTGCATTGTATTGATTGCAATTTTCATCAATTCTAAACCGATTGTTGGAGAATACGATTCAACTGGAGAAGATTTTCAATCTATAAAAGTATTGGGTAAAATATTATTGAACGAGTATATGGTTCCGTTTGAATTTGCTTCGATTTTGCTTTTAGTAGCCATGATTGGAACAGTATTATTGTCTAAAAAAGAAAAATTAAATAAATAATGGGTAATATATTAAATCAAATAGGTATTGAAAACTACATCTTTTTAAGTGTTGTACTTTTTTGTATTGGTGTTTTTGGTGTATTGTACAGACGAAATGCTATTATCGTTTTCATGTCTATCGAAATCATGTTGAATGCAGTTAACCTTTTATTTGTTGCTTTTTCAACGTATCATCAAGATGCACAAGGACAAGTTTTTGTGTTCTTTTCGATGGCAGTTGCTGCAGCAGAAGTTGCGGTAGGATTGGCCATTTTGGTTTCTATTTTTAGAAATTTAGGCTCAATTAGTATCGATAATTTAAAAAATTTAAAAGGATAAATGGAAATGGATACCAATTTAGCTTTAGTCTTAGTTTTATCTCCTTTTTTAGGATTTTTAATCAATGTTTTTTTCGGGAAAAGCTTAGGAAAAACAGTTTCGGGTATTATCGGAACAGTTGCCGTAGCAGTCTCTTTTGTGGTTACTCTTATACTTTTTAATCAAATTACTTCAACTGGAAAAGCCATTCAGGTAACTTTATTTGACTGGATCCAGATCAGTAATCTTCATATTGATTTAGGATTTTTATTAGATCAATTATCTGTTCTTTGGTTGCTCTTTGTAACCGGTATTGGATCATTGATTCACTTATACTCGATCAGCTACATGCATGACGATGAGAATATGCATAAGTTTTTTGCGTATTTAAATCTGTTCGTATTCTTCATGATTACACTTGTAATTGGAAGTAACTTATTAGTATTGTTTATTGGTTGGGAAGGTGTTGGACTTTGTTCGTACTTATTAATTGGATTCTGGCATAAAAACCAGGATTACAATGATGCTGCGAAAAAAGCGTTCATCATGAACAGAATTGGAGATTTAGGTTTGCTAATCGGAATGTTCATTATTGGTTCAATGTTCTCCACTTTAGATTATGCAACTTTAAAAACAGCGATCGCCGGAGCAACAAACCTTAACATACCTTTGCTTTCGTTAGCCGCTTTATGTCTGTTTATTGGAGCTTGTGGTAAATCAGCACAAATTCCATTATATACCTGGTTACCTGATGCGATGGCTGGACCGACTCCGGTTTCTGCATTGATTCACGCAGCAACAATGGTTACCGCTGGTATCTTTATGGTAACAAGACTAAACTTTGTATTTGATTTAGCTCCAGACGTTCAGACTGTAATTGCGATTATTGGAGCTGTGACTTCATTAGTAGCAGCAACAATTGGTCTGGTACAGACAGATATTAAAAAAGTGCTGGCCTACTCTACTGTTTCTCAATTAGGTCTAATGTTTTTAGCGTTAGGTTTTGGCGCTTATGAAGTAGCCGTTTTTCACGTAATCACGCACGCTTTCTTCAAAGCTTGTTTGTTCTTAGGATCAGGATCTCTAATTCACGGATTACATGGCGAACAAGATATGCGCAAAATGGGTGGTTTGCGTAAAGCAATGCCAGTCACTTTCTGGACGATGTTGATTTCATCATTAGCAATTTCAGGTGTACCGTTTTTCTCTGGTTTCTTCTCTAAAGATGAAATTTTATTAACGGCTTTCCACCATAGTATTCCATTATATGTTATTGGCTCTGTTGCTTCAATCATGACAGCATTTTACATGTTCAGATTGATGTTCCTTACTTTCTTTAAAGATTTTAGAGGAACTGAAGAGCAAAAACATCATTTACATGAAAGTGATGGATTAATTACTTTTCCCTTAATCATTTTAGCCATTTTGGCAACTTTTGGAGGTCTAATCAGTCTTCCTGGAAATAGCTGGTTAAATGAATACTTGGCTCCACTTTTTACAAAAGTGGCGGGAGAAGAACACCATTTAGGTACAACAGAATATACTCTTATGGGAGTTGCTGTTTTAGGTGGATTGATCGGTATCTTGATTGCTTATATTAAATATTTCAAACAAGATAATGTTCCTGAATCAGATGAAAACATCACTGGTTTAACCAAGGTTTTATACTACAAATATTATGTAGACGAAATTTACGATGTCCTATTTGTACGCTCAATAAACGGATTGTCAAAATTCTTTAGAGACTATGTTGAAACTGGTTTATCAGCAGTTGTTTTCGGATTAGGTAAAGTAACTAATGAACTGGCTTTTCAAGGTAAAAAATTACAAAACGGAAGTATCGGATTATATCTATTTGCTTTTGTTTTGGGTCTTTGTGCCATTATTTCCTATATATTTTTAGCTCAATAATTTTATAACTATGAACGTTTCTCTTATATTAATTATTCTTTTAATTGGTGCATTTGTCACTTATTTTGTTGGTGATAAACTAGCATCAAAAGTAGCTTTGTTCTTTAGTTTGGCAGCTTTGGGCTGTTCGGTTGTCTTGTTAAACCATTTTTGTGCTGGTGAAAACATCAGCGTAATTAATGCGTGGATTACACAACCTAAAATTTCATTTGCTTTAAATGCTGATGGATTGGCAATTGCTATGCTTTTACTAACGGTAGCTTTAACGCCAATTATTATATTCTCTTCTTTTGGGAATGAATATAAAAATGCAAAAGGCTTTTATGCTTTAATCTTATTTATGGCTTTTGCAATGACAGGAACTTTTCTGGCGGCAGATGGTCTTTTATATTATATTTTCTGGGAATTAGCTTTAATTCCGATTTACTTTATTGCACTTATTTGGGGTAATGGAGATGCTGAAGAGCGCAGAAAAGCAGTGATTAAATTCTTTATTTATACACTTGCCGGTTCATTGTTCATGTTAGTAGCTTTCATTTACCTATACCAAAAGGCAGGAAGTTTCTTAATCGACGATTTATACAAAGTAAACTTATCTGCTAATGAGCAGCTTTGGATATTCTTAGCTTTCTTTTTAGCTTACGCAATTAAAATTCCAATTATTCCTTTTCATACCTGGCAGGCTAATGTTTACCAAAAAGCGCCCACAGTTGGAACTATGCTTTTATCTGGTATCATGCTAAAAATGGGATTGTATAGTGTAATTCGTTGGCAATTGCCAATTGCACCTCTTGCTGCAAAAGAATACATGAATATTTTCATCGCTTTAGGAATTGCAGGTGTAATCTACGGTTCAATCGTTGCATTGAGACAAAAAGATTTAAAAAAATTATTGGCTTATTCTTCTCTTGCTCACGTTGGATTAATTGCTGCGGGAACTTACACACTAACTGTTGATGGTTTACGTGGAGCCGTTTTACAAATGATCGCCCACGGTTTTGTTGTAGTTGGATTATTCTATGCTGCAGAAATTATTTACAGAAGATTTCAAACAAGAAACATTTCAGAAATGGGTGGTATCCGTACGCAATCGCCAAAATTCACTTCTATGTTTTTAATTTTGGTTTTAGCCTCTGTGGCTTTGCCAAGTACTTTTAACTTCGTTGGAGAATTTACGGTTTTGTATAGTCTTTCACAAATCAATATTTGGTTCGCCGTTCTGGGTGGAACAACTATTATTTTAGGAGCTTATTATATGCTAAAGATGTTTCAAGGTGTAATGTTAGGAGAAACCAATTCGAAAACTTTTGCAGATGTATCTGTTAATGAAGGAATTTCATTAGTAGTAATTATTGCTGTTTTAATTTTCTTCGGATTTTATCCAAAACCAATTACAGATTTGATTACACCAAGTTTAGAAACAATTTTGAGCGTTATCAATAAAAATTAATATTTTAAATAAAAATAAATTAGGACATCTGTAGTTTGGATTTCCTAAATCAAAAAAGCAAAAATGAATACATTAATAGCTATAACAGGATTGGGTATTTTCTGCCTATTATTTGAAATTCTTAATTTAAGAAAAGCCATTGTTCCCATTACCATTTTGGGTTTATTGGGTGTGTTGGCACTTAATTTTTCTGAATTTGGATCAACAGAAAGTTACTACAACAATATGATCACAGTGAGTAAATTCTCTACTGCGTTCTCATCATTGTTCATTATCCTGACCATTTTCCTGGTTGCATTAAGTCATAATTTCTACGAAAACCATCCAACCAAAATTTCAGATTTTGTTGCTATAAAAGTATTTTTATTAGCTGGAGGAGTTGCAATGGTTTCTTTTGGAAACTTAGCAATGTTTTTCTTAGGAATCGAAATTCTGTCAATTGCTTTATACGTACTTGCTGCAAGTGAGCGTTTGAATTTAAAAAGTAACGAAGCTGGTATGAAATACTTTTTGATGGGATCTTTCGCATCAGGAATTATTTTGTTTGGTATCTGTTTGATTTACGGTGCAATGGGAAGTTTTGATGTTGTTGAAATCAGCGAAAGTTCTTTATCTGCCGAATTACCAATCTGGTTTCCTATTGGAATGGTTTTAATGGTAATCGGAATGTTGTTTAAAGTAGCTGCAGTTCCGTTTCACTTTTGGGCTCCGGACGTTTACGAAGGATCACCTGCTCTGACAACTGCTTTAATGAGTACTTTGGCAAAAGTAGTAGCGATTGCAACATTATATAAACTAATCTCAGTATTGAATTTAATTCCATCACTTGAAAATCAGGATTTATTACCAACTTTTGAAAACATTGTGGTTATCATTTCTATTGCTTCTATGACAGTTGGAAATATAATGGCATTGCGTCAGGTAAATGTAAAACGTATGTTGGCATTCTCCGGAATCTCGCATGCAGGTTTTATGTTGATGACTTTATTGACAATTGCAACTTCAGCAGGAGTTTTATTATATTACACAGCTGCTTATGCATTAGCGGGAATTGCTGCATTTAGTGTTATTTTATATGTTTGCAAAAATCAGGATAACGAAGATATTACCAACTTTCACGGTTTAGGAAAAACAAATCCGCTATTGGCTGCAATCTTAACGGGTTCCTTATTATCGATGGCCGGTATTCCAATTTTCTCTGGTTTTTTTGCTAAATTATTCTTGTTTAATCAAACCATTCAGTCAGGATATATTGCTTTAGTTATTGTTGCTGTTATCAACTCAATTATAAGTGTTGGGTATTATTTCAAACTAATTTTAGCCATGTACTCTAAAGAACCAAATCAGGAACGTACCGGAAAACCATTCCTTATCTATGCTGTTGCGATAGTTTCAATAGTATTAAATATTGTTTTAGGTTTATTCCCGTCTTTAGTTTTAGATTTATTGAAGTAAAAATTTCATCAAAATAAATAGAAGTCCATCAAGAGTTTTTTTGATGGACTTTTTATTTTAAAGCCTTTTTAAAACAAAGAAAATTTCATGTTAAAAATTTTAGAGAAATAATTGCACTTCAAAAAAACTCCATATATTTGAGTACAATTAAATGTATTAGAAATATGAACTTCAATTCAAAAAATCCATTTTTAAGCGACAAGCGTTTTTCATCAAATGCTGTTTCAAAAGCTGAAGAAGTGCACGAAGCAAAGATTATTGATTACAATCAGGAAATGACTTTGTCAGGTACTATCAATAAAACAGCTATTTTGTTTTTAATTTTAACGGCTGGTGCTATGGTAACATGGTGGATGGCATTTAACGGAATGAACCCAATCGTACCTGCTTTTGGAGGTGCCATTATTGGTTTAATTCTAGTTGTTATATCTTCTTTCAAACCTCAGCTTTCACCTTATTTAGCTCCAGGATATGCCTTATTTGAAGGTTTATTTATTGGAGGAATCTCTGCTATTTTTGAAATTAAATATCCTGGAATCGTTATTAATGCTGTTAGTGCAACTTTAGTAACCTTCTTAGTTTGCTTAGGTTTATATAAATTTAAAATTGTAAAAGTTACAGAGCAATTTAAATCTGTAGTTATTGCTTCTACACTGGCGATAGCGACTTACTATTTGTTTTCATGGTTAGCTTCTCTAATTTTTAATTTCACTCCCGTACATTATGGCAATGGTATGATGAGTATTGGAATAAGTGTATTTGTAATTATTATTGCAGCATTAAATCTTTTCTTAGATTTTGACCAGATCGAAAAAGGAGTTCAGCAAAGAATGCCAAAATTCATGGAATGGTTTGGCGCTATGGGCTTAATGATCACCTTAGTTTGGTTATACGTTGAATTTTTAAGATTACTGTCGAAATTATCAAGTAAAGACTAATTTTACTTTATACTATATTTTAAAAAGCCTTTTTGAGTTTCAAAAAGGCTTTTTTTATACATTCTTTTTTCCTTCTTTAGCACAGTGCTTCTGGAAAACAAATTAAATTTTCAAATGAAAATTCCAAAAAAGTAATCTATTTAATTCTTTTTTACTGAAAATTCACTGCTTTAAAAAATAAAAAAGTAATCTTTTTCATTCAAATAAAAATTATTCTCCTCCTCAATAAATTTCAATAAAAAAAGAGCTTTTTTTTAAAATAGACTTGTTCGTTATATTTAAAAAACCGAGTAAAACTAAGACTTTTCGTGCTTTATTTTTTGTATGTAATAAGTTACAATTAGTGTAATTAATTACATAATTACAGTTTCAAGATATATATTTTTACACTATATGTTTTTTTATTCTAAAAATATTAAGAATTTAAAAAATTCATATACTTTTGTGTAATCGATTACAATTAAAATTAAAAGTGATCGACAAAAAACCACTTTAACTATTTTAACCACTTAAACCAAAACAATTATGAAAAAAAACCTACTTTTTCTGACTGTGTTTTTTATTACTATTCAAATTTGGGCACAACAAGTTCAAATTAATGAAGCATCCGGCTGGCTGGAGTCGGCTTTTGTAAAATGGCAACCTGTTAGCGGTGCCCAAACGTACAATGTCTACTACACCGGGCAAGGAGTGACTGACAAAAAAATTGATGATCAACTGATCAGAAGTTACGGAAATTATTTCCGTGCTGATATCCCAGGGCTACAAGCCGGAACTTACACAGTCAAAGTAAAACCTGTAATTTCAGGCGTTGAAGGGACTGGAAGTACGACAAGTAATCTTACTGTTATAGCACAAGATCGTAATGGCTTCGCTTTTGACGGAGGTCGTGTTCCCGGAGGATACAAAGCTGATGGAACACCAAAAGACAATGCTGTAATACTTTACATTACACAAAATACCAAAAACACAATTTCAATGAACATTACTGGCGCAAGTGCAAATCCTTGTGTTGGACTGCAAAATATTTTGTATGCCATCAAAAAAGGAAAAGACACTCGTCCGTTTATCATTAGATTAATTGGAAATATTACGGACATGACCGTTATGGAAGGCGGAGATGTTGTAATCGAGAACGCTAATAATGCTGCAAGTTATGTTACCATTGAAGGCGTAGGAACCGATGCTGTAGCTAATGGCTGGGGTGTACGTATTAAAACAGCTTCTAACATAGAAGTTAGTAATCTTGGATTCATGAATTGTAACAGTACTGCAGGAGATAACGTTGGAATGCAACAAGATAACGATCATATTTGGGTTCATAACTGTGATTTATTTTATGGAAATGCAGGAAGCGACGCTGATCAAATTAAAGGCGACGGAGCTTTAGATAATAAAGCTTCGACATACATTACCTTGTCATACAACCATTTCTGGGATAATGGAAAAGCGAGCCTTTTAGGATTAAGCGAAGGAACCACAACTGGCTTATATATTACGTATCACCATAACTGGTTTGACCACTCTGATTCTCGTCATCCTCGTGTTCGCTACTACTCTGCTCATATTTACAACAATTATTATGATGGTGTTTCAAAATACGGTGCCGGTTCCACGTTGGGTTCGTCGCTATTTGTTGAAGGAAACTATTACAGAAATAGCAAACATCCGATGATGACTTCTTTACAAGGAAGTGACATCTGGGATGAAGCTAATCAAGTTAATAATGCCGGAACTATGGGAACCTTTTCTGGAGAAGATGGAGGGTCTATCAAAGCGTTCAACAACACTTTTGATGCTTCAAATGGAACAAACAATATGCGTTTTGTTGCTTACAATGATCCGAATCCTTTATACAACATCTCAGGGAAAATTAGTTCAACAACTGATTTTGATGCATACGTGGCAACAACAAGAGGCGAAACCGTAAGCAGTGCAGTTAAATCTAAATCTGGAGCAAACACGTATAATAACTTTGATACCAATGCAGCTTTGTACGTAAAAAACTTAGTTGTGGATCAGCCTGCCGCTGCCAAAACAAAAACAACACAGTATGCCGGCCGTGTTTCAGGAGGAGATTTAAAATGGGTTTTTGATAATAGTGTAGACGATACATCTTCACTTGTTATTGCAGCTCTTAAATCGGCATTAACCAATTATACAGGAACATTAGTTGCTGTTCAGGGCGAAGGCAATCCGCCAACAAGTTCTCAAACATTAACTTCTACTGGAAACAACAATCAAACTGTAACTAGCGGAACTGCAATTGCTTCAATTGTATTTACCTGGGGTGGAGATGCTACAGATGCTACTGTAACAGGCTTACCAGCTTCAGGAATTAGTTTTGTAAAAAACACTACAGCCAAAACAATTACAATTACAGGAACTCCAACTGCAACATTATCCTATTCAATTGCAACTACAGGAACCGGAACTCCGGCTACAGGTTCAGGAACAATTACGGTTACACCAGCAGGAAGCCAAACCTTGACCTCTACTTCAAACAATAACCAAACAGTAGCAAGTGGTACTGCAATTGGCTCAATTGTTTTTACCTGGGGAGGAAATGCAACTGATGCTACAGTAACAGGATTGCCTGCTTCAGGAATTAGTTTTGTAAAAAACACTACCGCCAAAACGATCACAATTACAGGAACTCCAACTGCAACATTATCCTATTCAATTGCAACTACAGGAACCGGAACTCCGGCTACAGGATCTGGAACAATTACGGTTACACCAGCAGGAACACAAACCTTGACCTCTACTTCAAACAATAACCAAACAGTAGCAAGTGGTACTGCAATTGGCTCAATTGTTTTTACCTGGGGAGGAAATGCAACTGATGCTACGGTAACAGGATTGCCTGCTTC